>NZ_KB906392.1:0-1290 GCF_000381305.1 Thioalkalivibrio sp. ALE16 | reverse complement strand
CCCTTGTGCAGAATGACTGCACGGCGGTCACCGCGCCTTGTTCGCACGCAAAAGCGACTCGAGCGCGGACGTGCGATTCAATCAGCGTCTCCCTAAGTCGAACGACGGGCTGCGATGACCTTCAGTTCGGTCAGTACCTGCTTGTCGAGGGACAGGGTAATGTTCTGTTTCATGTTGAATCCTCATGGCTCACGTAAAAATGCGGAGCACGAAAACTACGTGCATTCAACGGAGGCCAGTGTGCTGTCAGCGATCAGGTCGGGGGGTGCCGTACTGGCTTGGCCGCAGGGCTCAGGTGGCCGGTAGTTCCGGGGCGGAATCGCTTTGGCTGGGGGCCGCGGGGAGGCGCGAGGGCGGAGCCTGCGCATAAAACGCGGGAGTCGCAGCGCGGTCACGCATAAGTCTGTATAGTGTCTGCCCTTTTGCCAGTATCCAGAGTTTGTATTCCATGACCGAGAAGCTTCGCAACATCGCCATCATCGCCCACGTTGATCATGGCAAGACCACGCTGGTCGACCAGCTCCTGCGCCAGTCCGGCACCCTCGACAAGCGTGGCGATCACGGCGAGCGGATCATGGACTCCAACGCCATCGAGAAGGAACGCGGGATCACCATCCTGGCCAAGAACACGGCCATCGAGTGGCAGGACTACCGCATCAACATCGTGGACACCCCCGGACACGCCGACTTCGGTGGCGAGGTCGAGCGCGTGCTGTCGATGGTCGACTCGGTGCTGCTGCTGGTGGACGCGGTGGATGGCCCGATGCCGCAGACCCGCTTCGTGACGCAGAAGGCCTTCGCGATGGGCTTCAAGCCGATCGTCGTGGTCAACAAGGTCGACCGCCCCGGCGCGCGCCCCGACTGGGCCGTGGATCAGGTGTTCGATCTGTTCGACCGCCTTGGTGCCACCGACGAGCAGCTCGACTTCCCCATTGTGTTCGCCTCCGCGCTGAACGGCTTTGCCGGGCTGGACTCCAGTGTCACCGAGGGCGACATGACCTGCCTGCTGGAGACCATCGTCAAGCATGTCGCGCCGCCGAACGTGGACGCGGATGGCCCGTTCCAGATGCAGGTCTCCTCGCTGGACTACAACTCCTACCAGGGCCTGATCGGCATCGGCCGCGTGAAACGCGGGCGCATCAAGCCGAACACCCCGGTCAAGGTGGTGGACCGCGAAGGCGGCGTGCGCAACGGCCGCATGCTGCAGATCATGGGCTTCCACGGCCTGGAACGGGTGGAGGTTCAGGAGGCCCGGGCGGGCGACATCATCACCTTCACCGGGATGGACAA
>NZ_KB906391.1:0-1613 GCF_000381305.1 Thioalkalivibrio sp. ALE16 | reverse complement strand
GGATCGGGCAGGGGTGCGCCGGCTCACCGGTCGATCCATTCACTTCACCCACCACGGGGACACCGCTCCCCGTGGGGGCGGTCTGTCCCCTCCATGCAGGAGATAGACCTATGCTGATCAAAACGATTGCTCATGCGCGCATTGCCGATCTGAAACCGATTTCCCGGGGACGATTCGAGCTGTGTCGCTCTGGCACTCGATACCGCATCGGTATTCAACCCAACGGATCCATTCGGCTCCTATCCGTCTCGTCCGCCCGCGCGGCCTGACGGCTCTCAACCCACCACGGGGACACCGCTCCCCGTGGGGGCGGTCTGTCCCCTCCATGCAGGAGACTGACCATGTCCATGCTGATTCACATCGTCCCCGACACGGACCCCTTCAACCCACGCGAAGACTGCGACAACCTCCTCGGTAACATGGTGTGCTGGCACAGCCGCTATGAACTGGGAGACGAACAGCCGGCAGACAGCCCCCGCGAGTGGGCGCTGCAGGTGGCATGCAAGTTCAACCCCTCCATTGAAGATCAGGTCGAGCGTTTCGCCGACAGACTGTGGAACCGCCTGGACTCCACCGAGCCTCGCCTGGAGAAGAGGCTGCACGAGCACAGCCAACAGGTGATCCAGTTCCAACAAGAGAAGGTGGATGCGATCCTCGATCGATACATGATCATGGTGCCGCTTTACCTCTATGACCACTCGGGGGTCACGATGTCCACCCGACCATTCAGCTGTCCATGGGATAGCGGTCAGGTCGGGTGGATCTACGTGACCCGCGAAGACGCCCGCCGCGCGTTCGGGTGGAAGCGTCTGAGCCCGAGACGGGAGGCGCGAATCCGCTCGATCCTGGAGGCCGAGGTCGCCACTTACGACCAATACCTGCAGGGCGAGGTGTACGGATACGTCGTCTATGAGAACGGGGTCGAGGTGGATTCCTGCTGGGGCTTTTTCTCCGATGCGTTCGGCGAGGACTACCGGCAAAACGGCATGGCCGATCACTGGCCGGACGGATGGGAGAACGCCCAAATCGTCGTGTCCATGGATCCGCATGACCAGCTCGAAGTGGCCTAGTGGTCACATTGCCATGAGCCGCGAGCATCGAATGTTGTTCGCAGCATCTACCCTGACGGCCTTCGGGCCGTCATTCCCCAGGGTCGCGCGCGGCCCTGGGGAATGGCGGCTTTACCGCCCGCCTGAGCGTATCAGGCACCCTTAAAGCCCCTCCGGACCGGGAGGCGGGGCCCGGCACCGCCGGTCGGTCCATTTACTTCACCCACCACGGGGACACCGCTCCCCGTGGGGCGGTCTGTCCCGACACTCTGAGGAGACCGCTATAATGGAAAGCATGCTTGCGTTCGACACCCATGCCTACGTCAAGAAGCTCCGCTCCGCCGGTGTATCGGAGGAGCAGGCGGAAGTGCAAGCGCAGGCGATGCTGGAGCTCATGGAATCGAGGGTGGCCACGAAGGAGGATTTCCGGCTCCTTCGCGAGCAGATGGCCACGAAGGAGGACCTCCGAGAACTGGAAGCCCGTATGGCCTCCAAGGGGGACCTCCGGGAGATCGGATCGAGGATCGATTCGATCGAGTCGCGTATGGCCTCCAAGGAGGACCT
>NZ_KB906390.1:0-1670 GCF_000381305.1 Thioalkalivibrio sp. ALE16 | reverse complement strand
GCTTTCAGGGGCCTGATACGCTCAGGCGGGCGGTAAAGCCGTCATTCCCCAGGGCCGCGCGCGACCCTCGGGAATGACGCCCCCGAAGGGGCGTGTGGTCAAGCGGCTTGCTTGCCGGTCGCAACCGCCAAAGCCAGCGATTCGATCGGCTCGATTTCGGCGAGAAACGCCAGGTGTTCGAGTGCCTGAGCACGCAGGGCACCGGGCGACGTGTCCATCGGCTCCAGTGCGTGCGAGTTGAGCAGGAATACGCCCGGGCCATGGCACACCATGATCCGGGTCGCGTCCGAGCCAAGGGCGTACAGCCCTCGGTCCATGGGGACCAGGTCCCCAAGAATGGAGTGATGTTGAGATTCCACGGTCAGTCTCCTGTATAGAGGGGCGACCGCCCCCAAAGGGGCCGTCGCCCTTTTGGGGAATGGAATGCCGTTGGCTAGTCGATCGCGCGAAGGATCTCGCCGGACTCGTCGTGGTCCAGCGCGTAATCCCTCAACCAGTGGTACAGGTTGACGTGCCGATCTTCGCGGAAGCGCCAGGCCATCGCGTTGAAGGCGAACAGGCAGGCAATGATGCCCGCCGCATCCGGACTCAATTCGCCCTCGTAGCCGCTACCGGGCACCACGATCCGCAGGTTCCGTTCCTGTTCGGGGGCCATGTAGAAACCGCCGTTGGAAAGTTCGTAGAACTCCCAAAAGCCGCCCTTGTAGGCTTCCGCCAGGGTTCCCAGCGAATCGAAGACGCTATTTTCAAATGCCAGGGCATGTGCCCCGAGATACCTCGGCAGGATCTGGATCCGTTCGAGTTCGGGGACGCGGTGGCGGTGAATCGAAAGATCCGTCTCAGTGCAAAACGTCATGGTCTATCTCCTGCATGGAGGGGACAGACCGCCCCCACGGGGGACGGTGTCCCCGTGGTGGGTGAAGTGAATGGATCGACCGGCGAGCCGGCGCACCCCTGCCCGATCCGGGGGTGCTTTCAGGGGCCTGATACGCTCAGGCGTCCGTTCTAGGGATGGGGCCGCTGTGTCCAGGCACCCGTATTCAGAGCCTCTGTGGCCGCCTCCTCCGTGGCGAAATACTCCAGGGATTCCCGCGATAACGGGGTCCCGTCCAGAGGGTCCGCCGTACCGACATACCAGCCCTTGGCGGATGCCATGGGCTGGAGTTCGACATGGTGGCCGCAGCATTCAAAAGCGATCTTCCCGTACATCCTCGCCTCCTGTTATCCGTACCGGATCCGGTGGAACACCTGGAGTTCTTCCTCCACGGAAAACCCCTTGAGGTGGTAACTCCGGATCTCCTGATCCCCGGTCTCGAAATCGATCTCGGGTTCAGTGGAGAACCACAGATCGATGCCGGTTGGGGGATCACTGGAGGGGTGAACAGCTCCCTTGCGATTGAGGAACTCCACGGCCGCTTCGACCGCCGACCGGTCCTCGGGATCTTCGGGGTCCATTCGGACGCCCTCGGAATCGATCCATCCCCGCTGTGAGGGTTCGCCAAGTTCCAGATCGACGGGCTTCCATCGCTCGAACGTGATCTTGATACGCGCAGTCATGGTCTGTCTCCGAGTGTTGGGGACAGACCGCCCCCACGGGGGACGGTGTCCCCGTGGTGGGTGAAGTGAATGGATCGACCGGTGAGCCGGCGCACCCCTGCCCGATCCGGGGG
>NZ_KB906389.1:0-1677 GCF_000381305.1 Thioalkalivibrio sp. ALE16 | reverse complement strand
TTGACACCCTCCCCACGGCTAAACCCGGGGGATTCCTCCTGCGAGACGCTCGTGCCCGAGCGCGAGAATGTTCCTTGCGGCATTGATGTCGCGGTCATGCGCGATACCGCACGCATGACAGGTCCATTCTCTTATTCCAAGGCCTGCTCTACCTTTCGGACTGTTGGGGCCGATAGCGCCGCAACACGAACAGGCTTGGGTGGTATAGGCTTCGTCGACTTCCTCGAACCAAACCCCATGCGCGATCGCCTTGTACTGGAGTTGGGTTCGGAGCGTGGACCACCCGGCGTCCAGCACGGACTTCGCCATGCGGGTTTTGGCCAGATTGGAACTACTCACGTTGCCGACGAAGATCGCAGCGTTCTGTTTAACGAGGCGGCTGCTGAACTGGTGTAGCGCATCCTTGCGCCGGTTTTTGATCTTGGCGTGGATGGCTTTGGCGCGCTGCTTTTTGCGCGCACGCTGGGCGATGCCCAGCTTCTGCTCCAGCGTCCGATAGGGCTTTCGCCCTTCGAGCCGGGTGCCGTCCGAACACGCCGCGACATCCTTGAGCCCAAGGTCGATACCGATGGCCCGGGTGCCTTCGGAACGGGGCTGAACCGGCGCCTCGACCTGGACATTGAAGTACCAGCGTCCGCGCGCGTCCTGCGCAAAACTGCCGGCGCGGAACGGGAAATCATCGAGGCCGTAGCTGTCCCACACGGAGAAGCTCTGCCCGGCAAAGCGGACCTTCCCGCCCTCGAACCGGGCGGCCCGGGACTTGAACGGAATCCAGCCCAGGCTACGCTTCGCGCCCCGGGAGACCCGCCAGCGCAGCTTGCTGCGTTTGAACTGGTTTCGGGACTTCCCATGCACAGCGATGACTTCCTGGATGACGGCCGATCCGATCATCCAGCCACGCTGCTTGTTGATGCCGGCCATCGCCTTCTGGATGTCGAAGGCCGACCGCCATACGCCCTGGATCCAGCCCACGCCCGGCACCGGTACATGCCATGCCTCATAGGCCATTTCATTCGCCAGGTTCCAGACCTGGTTGACCTCGATCGCCATCCGATCCAGCACCCTGGCATGCCGGTCCTTCACCCGCACGCTGAGGGTCTTGATCGCGGTTGGAGTTGGTGCGGTCAACGCAGTCCCTCCAGGTAGCGGGCCCACTTCTCACGCTCTTTCGGACGCTCGGAGGTCGGCTGGTTTTCGATGTACTGCTTGACCATTGCCAAAGGCGCCCCGCCGACCGTCGAGACGAAATAGCTGTTGCTCCACAGCGTGGGCAGCTTGCTCCGCAAGGACGGAAACTCCGCCCTCAGCATCCGCGAGCTGCGGCCCTTGAGCGTCTTGACGAAACGGGCAATGCCCCACTGGGGGTCCACACTGACCAGTAGATGGATATGATCCCGATCCGTTTCCATCTCGATGATCTCGACATCGTTCTCCGAAGCTACGTCGCGGGCAATGACCTTCAGCCGATCGCTCACCTCGCCGACCAGCACTTTCCGCCGATACTTCGGACAGAAAATGACATGGTACTGGCAGGCAAACACCACGTTGCGGTTGGATCGATACTCCATGGATGCGTATTATCCAGAGTCATACCGATTAGCACAACCCGCGTACGAAAAACCGGCGCTATCCCTCCCCATGGCTAAAGCCAGGGGCTTCTCGCGCCTATTTGGTGAT
>NZ_KB906388.1:0-2027 GCF_000381305.1 Thioalkalivibrio sp. ALE16 | reverse complement strand
CCCGATCCGGGGGTGCTTTCAGGGGCCTGATACGCTCAGGCGGGCGGTAAAGCCGTCATTCCCCAGGGCCGCGCGCGACCCTCGGGAATGACGCCACCCCGCGCCAGTGGCGGGAGTGGCGGTTGGTCAATGGCGCCGACGGTTTTGCCGGCGGGCGATCAGGTAGGCGCCGATCATCACGATCCCGATCAGTGCCAGCCCAATGAACACGCCGAAGTCTTCCATAAGCATCATCTTAGCTCTCCCGGCAGCCCACGAGCCAGAGGATCAGGCCCAGGACCACGGTGCTGAGTCCTCCTGCGGTGAATCCGCGGTCGATGAACAGAGTCAGGATCCCGGCAACAGCCAGCAGTATTCCAGCCTGCCGCAGGCCTTCCTGGATTCGTGCGAGATTGAACATGGTCAGTCTCCTACATGGAGGGGACTGACCGCCCCCACGGGGAGTGGTGTCCCCGTGGTGGGTGAAAGCGTGCTCGCCCAGCAGATCGCTGGGTGAGCACGGACGGAGCGACAAGGGTTATGCCGCGACGGACTGATGTGGCTGCATCGAGTCCCGCAAGGCTGCCAGCGCACGCCCGAGGTGCATTCCGACGGCTTCAAATGCGGCGTACACCACAGACTGACCCAGGATTTCATGCGCGCGCGTGGCGGAGAGCCCTTCGATCAGGGGCTCGGGAACCGCTTTTACGCGGGCATGCTCCTTCGGCGTCAGCAACCGCGTGAGTGCCGGGTCGCTCGGATGTCGAATGAACGGCTCGGTGGACCGCGCCTTGGCGTACCCGCGCCCGATGGTCCCAAGGCTTTCCTCGGATCCATCGAGGAGCTGCCGCCGAAAGCCTTTACCGGCGGCCTTGTCGCGGACCTCCTTCTCGGCCAGGTAGCTGTAGGCCTTCCAGGCAGGATCGTCAGGGTCGATGTCCTCCAGGATGTCCCGGATACACGACTCACGATCCCGAACGGCACGCAGCCCGTCGAACGCGAAGTGCACCTCCGGGTTGGTTGCAATCATGCAGAACCGATTGCGCCGCTCCATCGAGCCCAGCTCAAATCCGTCGAGAACCGTCTCGTGCAGCTCGTAATCGAGGCTGCTCAAGATGGACCGGATCACCGTCATGCTGGTCGTGGTGCCGTACTGAGGCACGTTCTCCAGCAGGATCACACTCGGCCGCAAGGTCTGAATCGCCGCGAGGAACGCGACGAACAACGGACCAGCGGTTTCGTGCTCCTCGGCTTTCGCCAAGCGGTTTTTCGCTCGACCCGAGAGGGAGGCCCCTGTGCAGGGAAGCCCCGCCGCGAGGATGTCGATGGCCGGTAGCTTGCGCCATTCAACGTCCTGCATTGGGGCCTCGATGGCAATGGAATCCGACTTCCAGATCGGATTGTTCGCCAGCGATGCCTCCAGGTAGTCACCGTCCGACTCGTTGGCAAAGGCCAGCTCGACGGGGACACCGGCGGCGGCCAGGCCTCGATGGAGCGCGTGGTCCAGAATGCCGCCACCATGGGCCAGAGACGCCATGCGTAGCGGCTCGCCTTGATTCAGGCGTTGTAGAAGCCGTTTCGAGCGTTCAGCCGTTGCTCGATCGTGATGGTGGACCCGGATCTCGATCGAGCCAGGACGGATAACGACGCGGACCCGTTTCGCTTCGCCAAAAGCGGTCACCAGTGTTTCGCCCGACACGTCGATAACGGGCAATTCCTGGTCGCCGCGTTTGCGACGGGACACCCTCCGATCACCCGTTGGGGTGAATCGAAGGGTGAGGCCGTCATGCGAGCCCTCCACGTTATCGAGACTTGTAAGCTCGAAATGCTGGCCGGGACTGATTCCGGCCCGGGCCAGACGGCGGCCTTCCAGCCATAGCCGCTTGGTCCCCTTGCGTTCGCCCAGGGTCGTGTAAATCACTGTCGTTGCCATGGGTCTATCTCCTGCATGGAGGGGACAGACCGCCCCCACGGGGGACGGTGTCCCCGTGGTGGGTGAAGTGAATGGATCGACCGGTGAGCCGGCGCACCCCTGCCCGATCCGGGGG
>NZ_KB906387.1:0-2114 GCF_000381305.1 Thioalkalivibrio sp. ALE16 | reverse complement strand
CCCCGCCGATCCGCATGACGCTGGAGCAGGCCATCGAGTTCATCGACGACGACGAACTGGTCGAGGTGACCCCGGAAAACCTGCGTATCCGCAAGAAGTTCCTGCTGGAGCACGAACGCAAGAAGGCCTCCCGCGCCGCCTCGGCGTAAGGCCGCCGCCAACGCCCCGCCAGTGGGCAAGGCAAAGAGAAGCGCCCGGTCGGATCATCCGCCGGGCGTTTTTTTGTGTCTTGTCCGCTGGAACCAGGTCCTTCTTCAACCAGGGAGTTGCAAAGCGTTTGGTCGGGATCGGTATGTGTACTTCGCCGAGGGGGTAAAACAGGCAAAGTTTGCGCCTGCAGCTCGCGCTTGAACCTGACAGCCGCCATTGCAGGCATCACCCATCCAGTTGCTGCAGTAAACCGTCCAGTTCCCGGACCATAACCGGGACGTCAGTCGTGGCAGTGTTCCAGACAATGCGGCTGTCGATCTTGGCATAACCATGGATCAGCAGGTTTCGCAGATCCACAGCCGCCCTCAATTGTGGAATCTGTCGGGCCATGTTGGGATCCGCCTTTTCGAGCTGGCCCAGAGCCTCGCCCAGAATCTCCAGCTGCCGCTCAACGGCGGAGCGCATCAGATCGCTGGCTATGTAGTCCTCTTCGTCTGTGTCCTTCACGAATTCCGCCACGCGTCGCGCGGCCTCACGTGCGTCCCAAAGGTACGCCCGCGGATCACGCCGCATGGACTGCTTCCCGGGTTCGCTCGATATCCGCGAGGACATACGGGTTGGTCACACTTTGCGGCGTCACCAAGTCCACGGGCCGTCCAAGAATGTCGCTCAACTCTCTGCGCAGACCGAGGAATTGCTCGAGGGACAATCCGGTCTGATCCGGCCCGAATTCCACGAGGAAATCCACGTCCGAACGTTCAGGGTCGAAATCTTCCCCGCGAGCCGCAGACCCGAAAACGTCCAGCCGTGACACACCGAAGTGACGGCATACCGATTCGAGCGCGTTGCGATGTTGTTGAATCAAAGGATGCATGCCTGGGCCTCCTGCCAACATACGATACGACAGTCACGCCGGGAGCGCAGCCAGAAGGCTATGCATCGATTGATGCTCCGGCTGGCCCGCTGAGAGGGGGTACACCCTCCGGAGCGGTACGGGCAGGGGTGCGCCGTTCGAGGGTCCAGAACACCAGCAGGAATGTAGACGGAAAACAAACCTTTCCCCGGTTCCTGTATTACCAGATGCAGCGTATCGGGAAGTCGCGCAAGGCCGGGTCGGTGGTCAGCAAAGGGATCTGCTCGAGTTCCGCCTGGGCAGCCAGGATGCGATCGAACGGGTCGCGATGGTCGACAGAATACGTCCCAGCGTGGATCGCTTGCGAGTAGTTCACGGCCAGATGCGTAAAGCCATCTGCGGTGACCAGTTCATCAAAGCGCTGGATGACCACACCGCCAATCTGCAGTTTGCCCAGGCGATGCTTGGTCGCGATCTCCCATGCGCTGGCAGCGCTTACCAGGGCGGTGCACTCCGGGTCTCCAATGACTTCTCGTGCGCGTGCTGAAAGCCGAACATCGTCAGTGAACCACCATAGCAGCGCATGAGTGTCGAGCAGGATTCGCACGCTATTGCTCCCAGCCGGCGAGTTCATCCTCCGGCAAGGGATCAAAGAATGCGTCTTCGACCTGGCCCTTTACACGCCCGGGTTGGCGCTGCACCGGAGGGGACTCCAGCGGCACCAGCCGCGCATACGGCCGCCCGGACTTCGCCAGGATGATCTCCTCGCCGTCATGCGCGCGCTTCAGCAGTCGCGACAGGTGCGTCTTTGCTTCGTGTACGTTGACTGTCGTGCTCATGAGTTCGCCTAATCTGACTAAGTCCTATGACTAAGCCTATATGCCGGCGTTGCATCAATCAATCGTTTCAGCGGGTCATTCCGTCGATTGGGTCTCCGCCAGGCCCGGCGCAAAAGGCAAGGTTTGACCCCGAAGGCTTTCCAGGGCCTGATCGGCATCGGCCGTGTGAAACGTGGCCGCATCAAGCCGAACACCCCGGTCAAGGTGGTGGATCGTGAGGGTGGGGTGCGCAATGGGCGCATGCTGCAGATCATGGGCTTCCACGGCCTGGA
>NZ_KB906386.1:0-2766 GCF_000381305.1 Thioalkalivibrio sp. ALE16 | reverse complement strand
GAACGGCGTTGCGGCTCCCTTGTGCAGAATGACTGCACGGCAGTCACCGCGCCTTGTTCGCACGCAAAAGCGACTCGAGCGCGAGCGTGTACATTAATCAGTGTTTCCTAGCAATATGCCCGGCATTACGATCACGTTTGCCGAATCCGCCCTGCGCGATCTCAAGCAGATGCAGGAGTGGTACTCGGAGCAAGGTGTGCCGGAGGTCGGACAGAGATTGGTGCAAGAGATTTTCCAACGAGTTCAGGCCCTGAACGACCACCCCGACATCGGCAGGGTAGTGCCTGAATTTGACCAGCCGTTTCTGCGAGAGCTCGTCCATGCACCGTTCCGCATCGTGTACCGGCGTGATCCCGACCGGGTAAGGGTTGTCCGGGTCTGGCGAAGCGAACGCCTGCTGCACCTCCCTGGTGGAGCGTCGAAGAAGAACTAGGCCGCCACCAGACCTCCGCTCACGGTTTGTGGCGTTTGAACGCCATCCCGGAAACCGCAAACCGGTTATCCGCAATCTCGGCCGGCGGTGCAGGCGTTAGCGTCAGCGATCTCGATTCTCCGCCTCGCTCCGGCCGGGATGACGTTTTGGCCGCGGAAAAATAAATCTGTCCCCGTTTTTCTCGTTGCCTTTTGCCTCTCCCTTGATGGGGGGTCAAAAGGCAAGGTCTGACCCCCGAGTTCCTCGATGTCCTCTTCCTCCGGTACGTCATGTGGGAACGGTGCGCCGGAAGACGCAATTGAACCGAACCTGAAGGATGTCTATAGTTGTACGGTACTTCCGTACGTTTGAGGTCCGGCATGGAAACAGTCAGCGTGAACCGGTTTCGCGAGAACCTGAAGGCCTTCGTGGAAGAGGCCGTCACTACGCACACGCCGCTCAAGGTCACGCGCCGAGCGGGTGAGGCCTTTGTGGTGATGAGTGCGGATGACTGGGAGCGGGAGCAGGAAACGCTCTACGTCCTCCAGAACTCCAGCCTGATGCAGCAGATCGCCGATTCGGCCGCTACCCATCGGAAGGGAGAAGGCTACCGTCCCACGGAAGGGGAGATGGATGAGATCACTGGTATTCGAGGGTAATACCTGGGCGGCGTACGAAACGCTCCGTGAGCGTGACCCAAAGCTGCATCGAGCCCTGCGCCGGATCCTCAAGGAAATGCTCCGGAACGATCCAGCTACGGGAACGGGTAAGCCGGAGCCCCTTCGGCATTCGCTGTCGGGCTTCTGGTCCCGACGTCTCTCCTCCCGGGATCGCCTGATCTACCGCTTCGACGATCAAGCCATCTACGTCTTCGCGATCGGCGGCCATTACGACACGTTGTGACCCGAGCCCATGTTGCCCCTCGCTCGGGGCATCATGGTCTGACCCCGAGCCCCGTTCGTGCCGGGAAGGCACCATTTCGGGGGCGAAATGCCCTCGCTAAGGCTCAGAAATCATCCTTGAGCGCACGAAAGTCCTTCTGCTACAGCAAGTTATCGTGGTCCGACCCCGTTATGTCTTCCCCGAGAGCTGACCGGGCGCATTGGCGGCGCCGGGTCTGACCCGAAGATGGGTGTGGTGAGTTCAATTGATCGATGCAACACCTTCGGTCCTAATACTGGTTTTGGGGGTGGTGCAGATGGTGCAAGTGCGCAGGGTGGGATTCTCGGCTGGAGAGAAAGCGCAGCTATGGGCGCGGTGGAAAGCCGGCGAGTCGCTGAGTGACATTGGCCGAGCATTGGGCAAGCATGCCGGCTCCATCCATGGCGTTGTCGCCGCGTGCGGAGGAATTGCCCCTGCCGAGCGCCGCAGGTCCCGTCTGGCATTGACGCCTTCCGAGCGTGAGGAGATCTCTCGCGGGCTGGCCGCCGGGGTATCGATCCGTCAGATTGCGAAGACCCTCGACCGCGCGCCTTCCACCATCAGCCGCGAACTCGCGCGCCACGGCACCCGGAATACCTACCGCGCCACCGTGGCCAATGAACGGGCCTGGGATCGAGCGCGGCGGCCTAAGCCATGCCGGCTCGCAACGCATGTTCCTCTGCAGCAGATCGTGGCTGAGAAGCTTGCAGTGGACTGGTCGCCCCAGCAAATCGCAGGATGGCTACGGGTTCAGTATCCAGGCACGCCCGATATGCACATCTCCCACGAGACGATCTACCGCAGCCTTTTCATTCAGGCCCGTGGCGTTCTCAAGAAAGAGCTGGTGAAGCACTTGCGTTCGAGACGCATGATGCGCCGCTCACGCCTGGCGAGCACAGAAGGGCAACCGCGCGGCCAGATCATCGACGCCATTTCGATCCGCGAACGCCCACCGGAAGTAGAAGATCGCGCGATCCCCGGCCACTGGGAGGGGGATCTGATCTCGGGGGCGAAGAATAGCCACATCGCCACGCTCGTCGAGCGCCATTCCCGCTATACGATGTTAGTGAAGGTCCAGGGAAAGGATGCGGAGAGCGTCTTGGATGCGCTTAGCCGCGAGGTCCACACGCTCCCGCGGGAACTGTGGCACTCCCTGACTTGGGATCGTGGCACCGAGATGGCAAGACATAAGGCGTTCACGGCGGCCACCGATGTGAAGGTCTACTTCTGTGATCCGCAGAGTCCCTGGCAGCGCGGCACCAATGAGAATACCAACCGCCTACTGCGTCAGTACTTCCCCAAAGGCACCGAGCTGGCCAGCTTCTCTCAGGCCGACCTCAATGAGGTCGCCCTTCGACTGAATCAGCGACCCCGTAAAACCTTGGGCTATGCCACCCCGGCGGATAAACTCATGGCTGCTGTTGCATCGACCG
>NZ_KB906385.1:0-4615 GCF_000381305.1 Thioalkalivibrio sp. ALE16 | reverse complement strand
GCCTTCAGGCGTGCCCGTTCGTTATCCGACAACGCCGAGGCATCGTCCCGCTCGCGCTCCGCGCGGCGGACCCACAGCCGCAGCGTCTCGCCCGTGCAGCCAATCTTCGGTGCAATCGACTGGATCGCCGCATGCTGCGACGAATACTCCTCCTGATGTTCCCACACCAGTCGCACCGCCCGTTCCCGGACCTCCGGGCTATACCGTGTCGTCTCACTCATCGCTCTATCCTCCCAAGGATCAGAGCCTCCGGAAAAGTCGGTACGGTTCAGGGCGCGCTGGCGAGTCAGCGCCGGGCAGGTTGCGGACAGAAGCCACCGTAAACACCGAGCGGCGAACCAGGACCAGCCACCACATGGCAGGCGACGGACCGAAGGCACGTAAACACCGGAGGACGAACCAGGGCCAGCCACCACGAGGCAGGCGGCCGGACGAAGGGACCGTAAACGGCGAGGGATGGGGCCGGGGCGACCGGCGCGAGCCGGAACGGGGACGGCGGGCGGGGTGCCGCGGCGTTAGTTGTGCTTCAAAATCCGCGCCCGCTCGCGCTCCCAGTCCTTGTCCTTCTTGGCGGCGCGCTTGTCGAATTCCTTCTTGCCCTTGGCCAGCCCGATCTCGAGCTTGGCGCGGCCACGCTTCCAGTACAGGGCCATCGGTACCAGGGTGTAGCCCTTGCGTTCCACCGCGCCGACCAGGCGGTTGATCTCGGAGCGGTGGAGCAGCAGCTTGCGCGTGCGGCTGGGGTCGGGGTTGATATGGGTGGAGGCGGTGGGCAGCGGGGTGACGTGGGCCCCGAACAGGAAGGCCTCGCCGTTGCGCAGCAGCACGTAGGCCTCGCTCAGCTGCGCGCGCCCGGCGCGCATGGACTTGACCTCCCAGCCCTCCAGCTCCAGCCCCGCCTCCAGGCGGTCCTCGATAAAGAAATCGTGGCGCGCCTTGCGGTTGAGCGCGATGGTGCTGGAGTTGTCGCCGCCTTGTTTCTTCTTCTTTCCCATAACCCGCGCAGTGTACTGCAGGCGGCGCGGCGAAGCAGTCGGCATGGGCCTGCATCCGTGGTGAAAGTTGAGCCTGAGGACCCGCTGCCCCACAATTCCGGCGGACTCGGCGACGCGCTGTGCGCCCGGGCCCGGGCGCTGCCCGGGCGCGATGGCCGCGCACACGCCTTCCGTCTCCGCTCACAAAGGAGCCACTGATGCCTGCCACGACCTCGATCCACGGGCAATGGACGACCCGCCTGGCCTTCATCCTGGCGGCCACCGGTTCGGCCGTCGGCCTCGGCAATATCTGGCGCTTCCCCTATATCGCCGGCGAGAACGGCGGCGGGGCCTTCGTGCTGGTGTATCTGGGCTGCATCCTGCTGATCGGCCTGCCGGTGATGATGGCGGAGATCCTGCTGGGGCGGCGCGGGCGCCAGAGCCCGATCAACACGATGTCCGCCCTGGCGCGCGAGGAGGGGCTCACGCGCGCCTGGGGGATGATCGGCTGGATCGGGGTCCTCGCCGGGTTCCTGATCCTGTCCTTCTACAGCGTGGTGGCCGGCTGGTCGCTGTCGTACGTCTTCAAATCGGGCACGGGCGGCTTCCTCGGGCTGGACGCGGACGGTTCCGAATCGATGTTCGGCAACATGCTGGCGGACCCGGAGGCGCTGCTGGCCTGGCACACCATCTTCATGGTGATGACGGCGATGGTGGTCGCGCGCGGGGTGCAGTCGGGCCTGGAGAAGGCGGTGACGATCCTGATGCCACTGCTGTTCGTGATGCTGGTGGTGATGGTCGGCTATGCAATGGTCGAGGGGCAGTTCTTCGCCGGCCTGCAGTTCCTGCTGTATCCCGATTTCTCCGCGCTGTCGGCGAACGCGGTGCTGCTGGCGATGGGCCAGGCCTTCTTCACGCTCAGTCTCGGGATGGGCGCGATCATGATCTACGGCAGCTACCTGCAGAGCGAGGCGTCCATTGCGCGCACCTCGGCGGCGGTGGTCGGGGCGGATACCCTGGTGGCGATCATGGCCGGGCTGGCGATCTTCCCCATCGTGCTCGGGGCCGGGCTGTCGGCCGAGCAGGGGCCGGGGCTGATCTTCGTGACCCTGCCGCTGGCGTTCGCCGATATGCCGGGTGGACTGTACTTCGGCACCATGTTCTTCGTGCTGCTGGTGTTTGCGGCCTGGACCTCGGCGATCTCCATCATCGAGCCGGCGGTCGCCTTCCTGGTCGAGAACATGGGTCTGACCCGGGTGATGGCGACCGCGATGATCGCCATCGGGGCCTGGTTCCTGGGGATTGGCGCGCTGCTGTCGCTGAACGTCTGGTCCGACTACACCCTGTTCGACATGGGCATCCTGGACCTGCTGGACTACGTGACGGCCAACATCCTGCTGCCGCTGGGCGGCTTCCTGATCGCGATCTTCGTGGGCTGGCGGATGACCGAGCGCTCGGTGCAGTCCGAGCTGCGTATGAAGCACCCGGCGCTGTATCAGGTCTGGTACTTCCTGGTGCGCTTCGTTGCTCCGGTCGCGATCCTGTTTGTCTTCCTGCGTGCGGTGGAGTTGATTTGATGGCCTCGAAGATTCGCCGCTACGCGGATGTGCCCTACACCCAGGAGCAGATGTTCAATCTCGTGAACGACGTCGATGCCTATCCGGAATTCCTGCCGGGTTGTCGCAGTGCGTCGGCGCGCCCGCGCGGCGAGCACGAGGTGGAAGGCACGATCGAACTGGCCAAGGGCGCGTTGCACAAGTCGTTTACTACCCGCAATACCCTGAAACGCCCGGAGAGCATCGACATGCGCCTGGTCTCCGGACCGTTCCGGCGACTGCACGGGACCTGGACCTTCAGCCAGGTGGAGGGCGGCAAGACCCGTATCGCCCTGGAGCTGGAATTCGAGTTCGCCAACCGCATCATGGCCTTCGCGATCGGGCCGGTGTTCAACCAGATTGCCAATTCGCTGGTCGATGCCTTTGTCCAGCGCGCGCGCGAGGTCCACGGTGCCGGATAGTCCCGTGGCCCCGGCCGCCGCGGACGGCATGATCCGCGTGGAGGTGGCCTATGCGCGCCCCGACCGCCAGGTGATCCTGCCGCTGGTGGTGCCCGAGGGCACCACGGTGGATACCGCGCTGCGCCAGTCCGAGATCGAGCTGCAGTTTCCGGAGATCGACCTGGAGAATGCGAAGGTCGGGATCTTCGGCAAGATTACCCGGCGCGACACCGTGCTGCGGCCGCGTGACCGCATCGAGATCTACCGTCCGCTGATCGCGGACCCGAAGGAGGTGCGCCGCCAGCGCGCCGGGAAGGGGCGCAAGAAGAAGCCGGGCAAGGGCGATGCGGACGCCGGGGGCGAATCGAAGAAGGACGCAGGGCCGGAGAACGCGGAGGAATAGCGAGAGCCCTGTGAGCCCGCGGCACTTCGGGGATGCGGGCGAGCGTCAGTCGTTGTCCATGTCCACCGGGTGCTCGTCCAGCGCGACCGGCTGCGGGATGTCGGCATCCACGTGGCTGACCACGCCGTTCGCAAAATGCACTGTGACCCGCTGGCGCTCGGTCGCCCCGAAGCCCGGGCGGCGGTAGTAGACGTAGTCCCAGCGCTCATCGGCGCGGAAGGCGGGCTCCAGCTGGGGCGACCCCATCAGGAAACGGACCTGCTGCGGCGTCATGCCGGGCTGGATCTGCGCCACCTGGACGGGGTCAATCACATTGCCCTGTTGTACATCCAGACGGAACTGGTTGAGGCCGCCGCAGGCGCTCAGCAGGCTTGCGGCCACGGCGATAGAAATGAGAATCTTGATCATCTGAGCGGGCGGTCCTCGGCGTCTGGTGGGCCGTGAACGCGCATGGTACACCAAAGCGTCCCGCCGCTCTCAAGCGGATCGGACCGGGAAAACAGGCAATGGAAACCAGTAATCTCAAGAAGGCGGGACTCAAGGTCACGCTGCCGCGGATGAAGATCCTCGAGATCCTCGAGACCTCGGAGACCCGGCATCTGACGGCCGAGGCGATCTATCGCGAGCTGCTCGAATCCGGCGAGGAGATCGGCCTGGCCACGGTGTATCGCGTGCTGACCCAGTTCGAGGCGGCCGGGCTGGTCTGTCGTCTGCACCTGGAGGGCAATCAGGCGGTGTTCGAGCTGGAGCGTGGTGGCCACCATGATCATATCGTTTGCAACCAGTGCGGGCGGGTCGAGGAGTTTTTCGACGAGACGATCGAGCGGCGCCAGCGCGAGGTGGCCCAGCACCACGGTTTTTCCATCAAGGATCATGCCCTGGTCCTGTACGGCGACTGTAACGACCACGCCTGTCCCCACCGCCCGGCCTGACCGCTATCGGGGTTTTACTCACCGCGGACCGGCTGGCACCGGTTCCGCCGCGGGTGTGCAGTAGCTTCCGATTCGGCTGCTTGCCTTTTTGTGGCTGGCCCTGGTTCGGCCTCCGGAGTTTAAGGTGCCTTCGTCCGGCCGCCTGCCCTGTGGTGGCTGGTCCTGGTTCTGCATCCGGTGTTTACGTGCCTTCGGTCCGCATACTGCCCGGCGCTGACTCGCCAGCGCGCCGCGAGGTCCTTTCTTGCTTGCCCAAGAAAGGACCCAAAGAAGGGCACCCGGATTTCGCCCGGGAACCTCGCTCCGGACG
>NZ_KB906384.1:0-10786 GCF_000381305.1 Thioalkalivibrio sp. ALE16 | reverse complement strand
AGGCGCAGCGAGTTCAGCGCCGCCGGCCCAGCACGTCCGGAGCGAGGTTCCCGGGCGAAATCCGGGTGCCCTTCTTTGGGTACTTTCTTGGGCAAGCAAGAAAGGACCTCGGGGCGCGCTGGCGAGTCAGCGCACGGCAGTATGCGGACCGAAGGCACGTAAACACCGGAGGACGAACCAGGCCTAGCCACAACAGGGCAGGCGGCCAGACGAAGCACTAAACATCAAGGGACGACGGGGCTCAGCCTGCAAGGCGTGAGGGCTTGGCTCAGGTGGTGGCGATCTGGTCGAGCAGGGCGCGATAGCCGGTGCGGTAGTCGGGATAGCGCAGGCGATACCCGCTGGCACGCAGCCGCTCGTTGCGGCAGCGCTTGCCGCAGACCTCGCCGGCCGGCATCGGCGGCGTCCCCGGCGGATCGAGCTCCATCTCCTGCGCCAGCCAGCCGAGCAGCTCGTGGCGCAACGCCGGCTCGTCATCGACCCCCAGATAAAGCGGCTCGGGGTCGTCCAGGTGGAAGAGGTGGGTCAGCAGCCCCACGCAGTCGTCGCGGTGGATGCGGTTGGTCCAGACCGGCGCCTCGTGCTGGCCGCGAATGCCCTCGCGCACTTTGCGCAGGTGATATTCGCGCCCCGGCCCGTAGATGCCGCCAAAGCGCACGACCACACCGGCCAACGGACTGTCGGCCAGCAATTGCTCGGCCTCCAGCAGGCAGCGCCCGGAGAAGCGGGTGGGCTCGGCCGGGGTGGTCTCGTCCACCCAGCGCCCGTCGTCGGCGCCAAAGACCGAGGTGCTGGAGACGAACACGATGCGGCGCGGATGCTGGCGGGCCTGCTCCAGCGCGGCCAGGGTGTTGCGCAGGCCGTCGACATAGGCGCGGCGGTACGCGGCCTCGGTGAACTCGCCCGGGGTGGCGATGAAATAGACGGTATCCAGCGCCGGGGGCAGCGGCGGCAGCGCGTCCGCGCGGGCGAAGTCGCCGGCCAGCGGCTGGATCGGTTTCGGGATGCGCTCCGGCTGGCGGCGCAGGCCCCAGACCGTGTGGCCGGCCGCGGCGAGCTGTTCTCCGACGCCGCAGCCGAGATCGCCGCAGCCCATGATCAGGATGTTGGCCATGAATCAGCGTTCCCTTGAGTGCTTTCGCAACTTAACGTTTCCACAGGTGAAAGACCAGCCCCAATGTGAGGGTTCGACCCCGGGCGATGGCTCGGGCATGCTGGCGGGGACTTCGATGAGGGGGGGTATCGCTTGGGCAAGGCCAGCCGCAGGAAGGGGGGTACATGCGCCTGTGGGTCCGGGCGGGACCGGCCGGCCTGCTGCGGGGCGTTTCTGGACGGTGCGGCCGCGGCCCCAACGGCGGAGGCGCTGATGCGTTCGCGCTATGCCGCCTTCGTGGAGGGGCGCGAGGACTATCTTCTGGCCACCTGGGCCCCGGAGACGCGACCGGAATCCCTGATGCTGGAGCCGGACCAGCGCTGGCTGGGGCTGACGATCCGCGCGACCGGGGCCGGGGGGCCGGAGGACCGGGAGGGCTGGGTCGAGTTCGTTGCCCGCTCGCGGGTGCGTGGCCAGGGGGTGCGCCTGCACGAACGCAGCCGCTTTCGCCGCGAGGATGGGCGCTGGGTGTATGTCGACGGCGAGTTTCCGGGCGCATGATCGAGGCGGATGAGACGACCGGGGCGCCGGTGGCGGCGGCGCTGCTGGAACCGGTACTGGAGTGCCTGCGGGCGCGGCCGTCCGGGCTGACCGAGCATGCCCTGATCGCGCAGTTGCGCGACGCGGGGGTGGCACCTTTTGCCGCCGCGCGGCTGCGCGAACCGTTGAGCCTGTTCCAGACCCACTTCCTGCTGTTTCACTGCCTGTACCGGCTGCGCGACGGGCTGCTGCCGCAAGGCGAGTGGGTGCGCATCCACTGTCTGGATATCGGGATCGAACCGGCGGAGGGCGGGTCACGACCGGGGGCGGCGGGCCTGCCGGTGCTCCGCGATCCGCTGCGGGCCTACTATCTGGACCTGACCCAGCTGGAGCGGATGGATGCGGCCGCGGTGGAGGCGCTGCTGGGCGAGTTCTGGGCCCGCATGGGGCGGGATGAGCGGCGCGACCAGGCGCTGGCGGTGCTGGAGCTGGCCGACCCCGTGGACGCCGACACGGTCCGCCATCAGTACCGCCGCATGGCGCAGCGCCACCACCCGGATCGCGGAGGCGACACGGCAACCCTGCAGCGGATCAACGAGGCGCGCTGGATCCTGCTGGCGGGGGCCTGAGCGCCGCCCGTCGCGGACTCAGTCGTCCGAGTCGGACATGGTGGTCACGAAGGCCTGCTCGACGGTGAAGGTCCCGACGCCCTTGTAGTTGGTCTGGGTCCAGCCGTGCTCGGTGAGCCATTCGCTCATCTCGCGGTTCATGGCCGGGTTGCCGCACAGCATCACGCGGTCCTGCTCCGGATCGGCCGGGGGCAGGTCGAGGATACGGCTCAGTTCGCCGGAGCGGAACATGTCGGCCCCGCGCTGGTTGTTGTCGTACGGCTGCTGCGCGATCGGGCAGGCGAAGTCGTGGTTTTCGCGGGTCACGGTGGGCACGTAGCGCAGGCGGTCGCTGATGCGCGACTCGATCTCCTGGCGGTAGGCCAGTTCTTCCACCGTGCGCACGCTGTGCACCAGCACCGCGTTCTCGAAGTGTTCGAACAGCTCCGGGCTGCGGATCAGCGAGATGAACGGGGCCAGACCGGTGCCGGTGGCCAGCATGTACAGGGTGCGGCCTGGCTGCACGTAGTCGAAGGTGAGCGAGCCGGTGACCTTGGTGTTGATCCAGATCGAGTCGCCCGGGCCGGCCTCGGCCAGGCGACTGGTCAGCGCGCCATCCGGCACATGGATGCTCAGGAACTCCAGTTCCTCGGCCTCGGGCTCGGAGACGATCGAGTAGGCACGCGGGATCAACTTGCCCTCGGGGCGCAGGCCCAGGGTCACGAACTGCCCGTTCTTGAACTCCAGCCCCTCCGGTCGCGTGGTGGTGAAGCTGAAGGTCTTGTCCGACCAGCGGTGCGTGGAGGTAATGCGTTCTTCCGAGTACGGCATGGGTGCGTGGCTTTCCGTTTCTGGTTTGTCGATACGCTAGCAAGTCGCGGCCGCGGCCGCGAAAGCGCCGGCAAAAACCAAGGAAAACACTCAGAAATAAGGGGTCAGTGGCTGGCGTTGTCCGCGGGTTCCAGGTGCTGCTCCAGGGGCGTGGGTTGCGACAGGTAGAAGCCCTGCACGAAGTCCAGGCCGATCTCGCGCAGGCGTTCCATGGTGGCCTCGGACTCCACGCATTCGGCGATGGTGCGCAGACCGAGGACGTGGCCGACACGGTGGATGGCCGTGACCATGGCCGAGTCCACCGCGTTGTGGGCGATGTCGCGCACGAAGCTGCCATCGATCTTGATGAAGTCCACCGGCAGGTTTTTCAGGTAGCCGAAGGACGACAGCCCGCTGCCGAAGTCGTCCAGGGAGAAGCGGCAGCCCATGTAGCGCAGGGTGCGGATCAGGCTCTGGGCCCGCTCGTGGTGGCTGATCGCCGCGGTCTCGGTGATCTCGAAGATGATGCACTGAGGCGGGATCGCGTAGTGCTGCAGGCGCTCCGTGACGAACTCGAGCATGCTCTCCTGGGCCAGCGACTGGCCCGAGAGGTTGATCGCGACGGTCGGGTCGCAGCGGGGGCCGTCAGCGTGCGCCGCGCGATGCCGCGACAGCATCGCGAAGGCGCTGTCGATTACGTGGCGGTCGATGTCCGGCATCAGGTGATAGCGCTCGGCGGCGGGGATGAAGGTGCCCGGCGGGATCAACCGGTCCTCCTCGTCGCGCAGGCGCATCAGCACCTCGACATGGGCCAGGTCCGGATCGGTGGGCCCCAGCGGATGCACCGCCTGGCCGAACAACTCGAAGCGCCCTTCGTCCAGCGCCGCGCGGATGCGGCCAACCCATTCCATCTCCCCGCGCCGCCGGCGCAGGGCCTGGTCGGTGGGCTGCCAGACGTAGATCCGGTTGCGGCCATTCTCCTTGGCGGCATAGCAGGCGGAATCCGCCTGGCTGAGGACCTCGGGCAGGGTCTGTTCCGGGCCGCCGACCGGGACCAGGCCGATGCTGACCCCGACATCGAAGCGCCGGCCCTCCCACTGGAAGCGCAGGGCCTGGACGGTCTCCAGTATTCGCTGGGCGATCGCCTCCGCGCGCTCCAGCGGACAGTGACACAGCAGCAGGCCAAACTCGTCGCCGCCGAGGCGGGCCAGGGTGTCGTTCTCGCGGATCAGGTGCAGCAGGCGTTCGGACAGCTCGCGCAGGAGCTCGTCGCCGGCCTGGTGCCCGCAGGTGTCGTTGATGATCTTGAACTGGTCGAGGTCCATGTAGAACACCACGTGCGGGGTCTGGTCCCCCTGCAGGGTGCGCAGGGCCTCCTCCAGACGTCGCTCGAATTCGCGCCGGTTGCACAGGCCGGTCAGGTCGTCGTGGCTCGCCTGGTGATTGAGCTGCTGGGTCATCTGCCACAGTTCGGTGTGGTCGTGGAGCACGATCACGACGCCCTGGGAGGCCCGGTCCGGTCGCTGCAAGGGAGACGCCAGCATGCGCACCACGCGGATCGCGCCGTCGGCCCGGTGCAGGATGCGCTCGGGCGACTCCGTACTCGCGCCGAGCTTCAGGCACTGTTCCACCGGGTGGTGCACGCTCGCCCCGGTGCGGGTGTCCTCGAGATCCAGGAGTTCGTCCACGCGCTGGCCCTGGGCGGCGGTCGCGTCGACCCCCAGCAGGGCCTGGGCCGCGGGATTGAGGTAGGTCAGGCGTCCGGCGGTATCGGTGGTGATGACGCCGTCGCTGATCGACTGCAGGGTGGTCAGCAGGCGGTCGCGCTCGGCCCCGGTAGCCGCCTCGGCGGCGCGCAGCGAGGTGATGTCCCAGGCGACGCCGAGTACGCCGTCGCTGTCTTTCAGCGGGATCCAGGAAACGCTCAGGTGGGTCCCGTTGACCGAGTCCTCGAACTGGAAGGCCTCGCCCGCCAGGGCCCGCTCGGCGGCCGCGAGGGTGTCGGGGTGATCGGCATAGACCTCGCGGACGTTGCGACCGACGACCTCGCCGGGGCTCAGGCCCAGGGCGTGCAGGCCGGCCCCCTCCGAGAGGGTGAATCGGCCGTCGGCGTCCAGCGCGAACAGGATCAGCGGGGCATGCCGCACGGTGGCCCCGAGCTGGGTCTCGAGGCGCCGGAGGTTCTGTTCCGACTGACGTTCGCGAGTGATGTCGCGGAAGGTCGTGAAGACCTCGATCTCGCCGTCGGTGCGGATCGCATTGATGTGAACCTCGGCCGGGAATTCGCTGCCGTCGCGCCGCCGGTAGCGGCTCTCGAAGTGGGCGGGAAGGCGGTTGTCCGGGTCCGAATGGGCGGCGTCCACATCGTCCTGGGTGGCCTGCAGGTCCAGGTCGGTGATGTGCACGCCGCCGGTCAGTTCGGCCCGGGTGTAGCCCAGCTGCTCGCAGGCGGCCTGGTTGCCCGCGACGATCCCGCCGCGCCGGTCCAGGACCAGATGGGCCTCGGGCGCCTGTTCGAAGATCCGCTGGTAGCGCGTGGTGTCCGGGTGGTCGGGCATGGCGAGGAACGGAGCCTTTCGTGGTGGGCGGGGCCCGGGGGGACGCTGCGTTTGGCCCCCGAGTGTCGCCGGTCGCGCCGATGCTGGCAACCTGCGCCGACCGGACTACCGGAGTACTGGGCTACCGGGGTGCGCGGGTCAGCCGGGACAGGGTCTCCGGCGACGGGGGCACCGCGCCGCGGCGCGCGCGCAGCTGTTCCCGGGCCCAGGCCACGTGTTCGCGCACGAGTTCCGACGGGTGGTCCGTACGGGCGGCGAGGGCGGCCTCCGCCTCCGGGGTTGCCGGGCCGTTGCCCAGGGCCACCGCGAGATTGCGCAGCCACTGCGGATGGCCGATGCGGCGGATCGCCATGCCCTCGGTGCGGGCGAGAAAGGTCGCCTCGTCCCAGGCGAACAGCTCGACCAGGCTGGCGCTGTCGAGACCGTGGCGGGCGATGAAGTCGGGTTCCGCCGAGACCTCGGCAAAGCGGTTCCACGGACAGACCAGCTGGCAGTCGTCGCAGCCGTAGATGCGGTTGCCGATCAGCGGGCGCAGATCCTCGGGGATGGAACCCTTCAGCTCGATGGTCAGGTAGGAGATGCAGCGCCGGGCGTCCAGGTCATACGGGCCGCGGAAGGCCTGCGTGGGACAGACCTCCAGACAGGCGGTGCACTGGCCGCAGTGCTCGCCCGCCGGCTCGTCCACCGGCAGCGGCAGGTCGGTGAACAGCTCCCCGAGAAAGAACCAGGAACCGCTCTCGCGCGCGAGCAGATTGGTGTTCTTGCCGATCCAGCCGAGCCCGGCCCGGGCGGCCAGGGCTTTTTCGAGGATCGGGGCACTGTCGGTGAAGGCGCGGTAGCCAAACGGGCCCACCTCGGCCTCGATCCGGCGCGCGAGGACGGTCAGGCGCTTGCGCAGCAGCTTGTGATAGTCGCGTCCCAGGGCGTAGCGGGAGATATAGGCGCGGTCCTGCCCGGCCAGCTGGATGGCCGGACGCCGGCTGGCCGGCGGGAAGTAGTCCATGCGGACACTGATGATGCGCTGTACGCCCGGGACCAGGGCATCCGGGGCGTGGCGCAGGGCCGCCCGCTCGGCCATCCAGCCCATCTCGCCGTGCGAACCCTGCGCGAGCCATTTATCCAGGTGCCGGCGATCCTCCGCGGGGACCTCGGCGGGGGCGATGCGCACGGCCTGAAAGCCCAACTCGCCGCCCCACGTACGGATACGTTCGGCCAGTTCGGTGCATTGGCGTGGATCGAGGCGCTGAGGCACGATTTGGCTTCCGCGACGGAGGTAATGGCGTGAATCATGAACCCGACCCACAAGCATTGACCAGCGCATTGTTCGACAACGCGGGCATGCGCGCCCTGGATGCCGCCGGTTTGGCCCTGCCCGGGATGGCGCCGGGCGAGCTGATGGAGCGGGCCGGCCAGGCCCTGCTGGACACCCTGCGCCGTCACTGGCCGCAGGCCCGTCGTATCGGCATTGTCTGCGGGCCCGGCAACAACGGGGGCGATGGCTACGTCCTGGCCCGGCTGGCGGCCGAGGCGGGGCTGGAGGTCCGGGTCCATGGCGGGCCGTCGCGGGCCCGCCCCGATTCCGATGGCCGCCGTGCCCACGCCCGCTGGCGTGATGGCGGGGGCGAAGTCCACACGCTGGAATCGTTCGACCCGGCGGCCGCGGAGGTCTGGGTGGACTGCCTGTTCGGGATCGGCCTGGAGCGCCCGCTGACGGATGCCTACGGCGAGCTGATCGAGCGGCTGAACACGAACGGCGCCCCGATCCTGGCGGCCGATGCGCCCTCGGGCGTGGACATCGACAGCGGCCGGGTGCTGGGACGCGCGGTGCGGGCCGAGCGCACCCTCACCATGATCGCGGACAAGCTGGGGCTGCATACGGGCCCCGCGGTGGACGTGGTCGGCGCCGTGGAGGTCGCGCCGCTGGACCTGCCCCCTGCGATCTTCGACGGCGTGGCCCCGGTGGCGCGCCGTGTCGGCCCCTCGGACTGGTCCCGGGGGCTGCCACCCCGACGCCCGGGGGCGCACAAGGGGGATTGTGGGCATGTGCTGGTCGTGGGCGGCGCGCCGGGGTATTCCGGCGCGGCCCGGCTGACCGCGACCGCGGCATTGCGCGCCGGCGCCGGGCGAGTGACCCTGGCCACTCACCCGGAACACGCGGCCTGGGCCAATCTGGAGCGCCCCGAACTGATGGTGCAGGGCGTCCGCGATGCGGGCGAACTGCAGGCGCTGATGCGCCGGGTCGATGTGGTCGCCGTGGGTCCGGGACTGGGGCTGGACGCCTGGGGCCGGGGCCTGTGGCTGGCCGTGGCCGATGCCGAGATGCCCTGGGTGGTGGATGCCGATGCCCTGAATCTCCTGGCCGAGGCGCCGCGTCGGGCCGCGGACTGGGTGCTGACGCCGCACCCGGGCGAGGCGGCCCGCCTGCAGGGGGCGGACCGCGCGGCGATCGAGGCCGATCGGCCGGGGCAGGTCCGGGCCCTGGCCGAACGCCTGGGCGGCGTGGTGCTGCTGAAAGGGGCCGGCACGCTGGTGGCGGCCGCGTCGGATGCCGGGCCGCTGGCCTGCGTGACCGGGGGGCATCCGGGCATGGCCACCGCCGGCAGCGGCGATGTCCTGACCGGTATCATCGCGGCGCTGCGGGCGCAGGGCGCGGATGCGCGCGGCGCGGCCGAGACCGGGGCGGCCTGGCACTGTGCCGCCGCCCGGGTGGCGCGCGATCGTCTGGGCGGGGCCCGCGGCATGCTGGCCGGGGACCTGGCCGATGCCCTGCCGGCCGCTGCCGGGGGTGGGCAATGAACGCGGCATCCGACCCGCTGGTACTGCCGCACCTGGAGGCCACCGAGGCGGCCGGGGCGGCCCTGGCGGCCCTGGCGGCGCTGGATCAACCGAACATCGTGTTTCTCGAGGGGGATCTTGGCGCGGGCAAGACCACCTGGGTACGCGGACTGCTGCACCGGCTGGGGCATGCGGGTGCTGTGCGTAGCCCTACCTACACCCTGGTGGAGCCGTACCGGCTGGCGGATCGCGAGGTCCTGCACTTCGATCTCTACCGCCTGGGCGACCCCGAGGAACTGGAATACCTGGGCGTGCGCGAGGCCTTCGGGGGCGAGGGCCTGTGGCTGGTCGAGTGGCCGGAACGCGGTGCCGGCTGGCTGCCGGCGCCGGATCTGGTCGTGCGTCTGGCGCACCGCACGGCCGGGGAGGAAGGGCGCGAACTCCGCCTGGAGGGCCCGCTCGCCGAGGCCTATCGCCAGGCCCTGCGCGACCAGGGCGTTGCCTCGTAAACCGCCTGTTGAGAGATCGCACCCAGGGGGAGCGGGCTCCAGAGTTGGCCCTCCACGCGCAAAACGAGCGATATCTCGCTCATAAAGAACGAAAATCGCTATTGCTTTTCCAGAAAAAGCGTCCACAATGTAGTCAGAACCCCTGATTACAAAGGGAATCGCCGTGGGCCAACCAACATTGCCGGATCTGCGCCGCCGCCAGCTGCTGCGCGCCATGACTGCCCTGGGGCTGGTCGGGATGCCGTTGCCTGCCCTGGCCCGTACCGGCGTGCAGCGGGTCCGCATGTCGGTGGATGGCGACACCACGCGCCTGGTGTTCGACATGGATGGCGAGGCCGAGTACTCCATGTTCCGCCTGCAGTCCCCCGACCGCCTGGTGGTGGACCTCGAAAACGCGCGGGCGGTGGAGGATCTGGCGGTCAGCGACAACCCGCGCTCGGCGATCAAGGCGGTACGCCATGCCGCGCGCAACGGCTCCGACCTGCGCGTGGTCTTCGACCTGCGCAAGCCGGTGGAGCCGCGCAGCTTCGTGCTGATGCCGGCGCAGGGGGCCCCGCACCGCCTGGTGCTGGACCTGACGGCCGGGGATGCCCCCGCGGCCCCGCGTGCGGCCGAGAACAACGGGTCCTCCCGCCGCGGGCGCTCACAGGAGAACCTGCGCGATGTCGTGGTGGCGATCGACGCCGGCCATGGCGGGCACGACCCGGGCGCGATCGGCCCGGCCGGCACCCGCGAGAAGGATGTGGTGCTGCAGATCTCCAAGCGCCTGGCCGAGCGCGTGGACAACGAGCGCGGCATGCAGGCGGTGATGATCCGCAGCGGTGACTACTTCCTGCCCCTGCGCGAACGCATCGAGCGGGCGCGCAAGGCAGACGCGGACGTCTTCGTCTCCATCCACGCCGATGCCATCGCCAATCGCAGCGTGCAGGGTTCCTCGGTGTACATGCTGTCCGAGCGCGGGGCCTCCAGCGAGGCGGCGCGCTTCCTCGCCCAGCGCGAGAACCAGGCGGACCTGAGCCTGGGCGGCGTGCCGATCAACGGCAAGGACGATTCCCTGGCCAATGTCCTGCTGGACCTGGCCCAGAGCGGCAGCCTGGAGGCCAGCAACACCCTGGCCGAGCGGATGATTGCGGAGCTGCACCGCGTGGGCAAGGTGCGCAAGCCGGAAGTGGAACGCGCCAACTTCGCGGTGCTGCGCTCGCCGGATGTGCCGTCGATCCTGGTCGAGGCGGCATTCATCTCCAACCCCTCCGAGGAGCGCAAGCTGCGCAGCGCCAGCTTCCAGAACTCGCTGGCGGATGCCCTGCTGACCGGCCTGCGTTCGTACTTCTCCACCCATGCCCGCCCGGGCACCCTGATCGCCGACGGCCAGCCGGACCAGCACATCATCCGCCCGGGCGAGACCCTCTCCGGGATCGCGGATCGCTACAGCCTGTCGCTGGCGGATCTGCGATCGGCCAACAACGTGCGCGACGACCGCATCTACGCTGGGCAGATCCTGCAGATCCCGCGCGACTCGTAAGCCCCTCCCCGGGCAACCTGTCACGTCTTGCGGGTATCGGCCAGTCGCCGGCTAGGGAGACGCTGATTGAATCGCACGTCCGCGCTCGAGTCGCTTTTGCGTGCGAACAAGGCGCGGTGACTGCCGTGCAGTCATTCTGCACAAGGGAGCCGCAACGCCGTGCGCATGCAAAAGCGGCCGAGCCCCTGCTTTCAATGGCTTGTGGGGTTGGTGCCCCCTGTTCCCCGATCCTGCGTTGCGCCGCTTGCG
The DNA here is from genome assembly GCF_000381305.1 of Thioalkalivibrio sp. ALE16. Taxonomy (NCBI): domain Bacteria; kingdom Pseudomonadati; phylum Pseudomonadota; class Gammaproteobacteria; order Chromatiales; family Ectothiorhodospiraceae; genus Thioalkalivibrio; species Thioalkalivibrio sp. ALE16. Next base: position 122 of record NZ_KB906384.1, on the reverse strand, counting down.
GGTAGAACCACTACCCGCTGCACGACGCGCCTTGTCTCGGAAAACAGGGGGCACCAACGCGGACGTGCGATTCAATCAGCGTCTCCCTAGGCACTCCGGCGCCGCCCCGGTTAGGCTAGGCA
>NZ_KB906383.1:0-11074 GCF_000381305.1 Thioalkalivibrio sp. ALE16 | reverse complement strand
CGCGCTCGAGTCGCTTTTGCGTGCGAACAAGGCGCGGTGACTGCCGTGCAGTCATTCTGCACAAGGGAGCCGCAACGCCGTGCGCATGCAAAAGCGGCCGAGCCCCTGCTTTCAATGGCTTGTGGGGTTGGTGCCCCCTGTTCCCCGATCCTGCGTTGCGCCGCTTGCGGGTAGAACCACTACCCGCTGCACGACGCGCCTTGTCTCGGAAAACAGGGGGCACCAACGCGGACGTGCGATTCAATCAGCGTCTCCCTAGGCACTCCGGCGCCGCCCCGGTTAGGCTAGGCACCCGGTTTTCTGTCCCCAGGTGTCGCCCGTGGCGATCGCAAAGCTCTCCGAACAACTGATCAACCAGATCGCGGCCGGCGAGGTGATCGAGCGCCCGGCCTCGGTGGTCAAGGAACTGCTCGAGAACGCCCTGGACGCCGGCGCGACGCGAGTGGACGTGCGCCTGGAGCAGGGTGGTGTCCGGCTGATCCAGATCAGCGACAACGGCAGCGGGGTCTATCGCGACGAGATGCCGCTGGCCCTGTCGCGCCACGCCACCAGCAAGATCGCCTGCATGGACGACCTCGAGGCCCTGCACACCCTGGGGTTCCGCGGCGAGGCCCTGCCGTCCATTGCCTCCGTATCCAGGCTCTCGCTGACCTCCATGGTCGACGGCGAGCGCAATGGCTGGCGCCTGACCGGGGACGGCTCCGACGTCTTTCGCGAGGCCGCACCGGCGGCGCACCCAGTGGGCACGACGGTGGAGGTCCGCGACCTGTTCTTCAACGTCCCGGCGCGGCGCAAATTCGTGCGCACCGAACGCACCGAATACAACCACTGCGAGAACGTGATCCGCACCCAGGCCGTCGCCTGCCCCGAGGTGGCCTTCACCCTGCGCCACAATGATCGCGTGACCCTGGACCTGCCGGCCACCGAAGACCCGGGCGAACGGGTGCGCGCCCTGCTGGGCGATGCCTTTCTGGAGCATGCGACGCCGGTGGACGAGCAGCGCGCCGGGCTGGCGCTGTCCGGCTGGCTCGGCTCGCCGACCCAGTCGCGGGCCCAGCCCGACCAGCAGTTCTTCTTCGTCAATGGCCGTGCGATCCGCGATCGCGTGCTGGCCGCGGCCGTGCGCAAGGCGTATCAGGATGTGCTCTACCATGGCCGCCATCCGATGTTCGTGCTGGACCTGGAGCTGGATCCGACCCAGGTGGACGTGAACGCGCACCCGACCAAGCAGGAGGTGCGCTTTCGCGAATCGCGCATGGTCCACGACTTCATCTTCCACAGCCTGCACAAGGCGCTGGCGGCCCTGCGCCCGGGAGACGCCGGGCATGCCGCCGCGGTGCCCGAGTCGCGGGGTGCGCCGGCCTTCGCGGGCCAGGAGGCGTCCCGCCCGGTACCGACGGACCGCCCGTTGTCCGGGCTCGGCGTGCCGGGCGCCGGTGGCGGGTATGGCGGGTACGCGCCGCCCCGCGAAGCGCGACCGGAGCCATCCGGGCGCGATCCGGGCTTCGGTGCGGCCTGGGCCGAGTTCCGCGGGGCGTCGGCGGTGGCCGAGGCCCGACCAGCCGCCTACGAACAGCCGTCGGCCGCCGCGCCGACGGCATCCGCGACGGACCCGGATGCCGACTCCATGCCGCCGCTCGGGTTCGCGCTGGGCCAGGTGGCCGAGACCTTCATCCTGGCCGAGAACGCCCGTGGCCTGATCGTGGTGGACATGCACGCGGCCCACGAGCGCATCACCTACGAGCGCCTCAAGCGCGAGTGGGAGGGGGCGCGAGTGACCTCGCAGCCGCTGCTGGTACCGGAGACCCTGGAGGTCACCCCGGCCGAGGCGGAACTGGCCGAGGAACGCGCCGACCTCCTGGCCGGGCTTGGCTTCGAGCTGGACCGGGCCGGTCCGGAGGCCTTGACCCTGCGTGCGGCGCCGGCCCTGCTGCGCGGACAGGACACCGCCCAGCTGGTGCGCGACGTGCTGGCCGACCTGGCCGCGGTGGGCTACAGCCATCGGGCCGAGGGCGCGATGAACGCGGTGCTGGGCACCATTGCCTGCCACGGTTCCGTGCGCTCGGGACGGCGCCTGACCCTGCCCGAGATGAACCAGCTGCTGCGCGACATGGAGGCCACCGAGCGCTCCGGCCAGTGCAATCACGGTCGCCCGACCTGGGTGGAGCTGGACCACTCGGCGCTGGATCGCCTGTTCCTGCGAGGGCGCTGATGGCCGAACTGGAAGCGGGCCGGCCGCCAGTCGTGCTGCTGGCCGGCCCCACCGCGAGCGGCAAGACCGCGCTGTCGCTGGCGCTGGCCGAGGCCCTGGACGCGGAGATCGTCAGCGTGGATTCCGCGCTGGTCTACCGCGGCATGGATATCGGCACGGCGAAGCCCGATGCGGCCGAGCGGACCCGGGCTCCGCACCACTTGCTGGATATCCGCGACCCGGAGGACACCTACAACGCCTCCGATTTCGCCCGCGATGCCCGCGCCGCGATCGATGCGATCCATGCGCGCGGCCGGATCGCCCTGCTGGCGGGCGGGACGCTGCTGTACCTGCGCGCGTTGCTGGACGGCTTCGATGCGATCCCGCCGGTGCCGGAGATGGTGCGCACCTCGGTGCGAGCGCGTCTGGAACACGAGGGTGCCGCGGCCCTGCACGCCGAGCTGAAGGTCGTGGACCCGGCCGCCGCCGCGCGCATCCACCCGAACGATCCGCAACGCATCCTGCGCGCGCTGGAGGTCTACGCGGCGACCGGGTGTGCGCTGTCGAGCTTCCAGCAGGGGGCGGCGGCGCAGGTCCCGTCCGGCTGGGTTTCGCTGGCGCTGTGGCCGGAGGACCGGGAGCGCCTGCGGGCGCGGATCGCCCAGCGCTTCGACGCGATGCTGGAGGCGGGATTCGTCGACGAGCTGATGGCCCTGACCCGGCGGCCCGGACTGACCGCAGAGCACCCGTCGCAGCGGGCCGTGGGCTATCGCCAGGGCTGGCAGTGGCTGGCGGGGGAGTACGACTTTGCGACCTTTCGCGAACGCGCCGTCGCCGCGACCCGGCAACTGGCCAAGCGCCAGCTCACCGGCTTGCGGCGCTTTCCGCTGCATGCGCGGCTGAACGCGGAGCACGCGGATCTGTCGCAGGCTCTGGAGGCGATCGACGCGGCTCGTACTGCGCCGGCGACGGCGGTGACGTCCGGATAACGCCGGACCGGGCGTTGAACGGCGACCCGCAGCCGGTATGCTACGCTTCAGGTAAGCCGACCGGCGGGCCGGCAAAGAGTCGTTCGCACGGCTCGCGAACCAATAATAACGATCAAGGAACGCACCGATGGCCAAAGGGCAAATGTTGCAGGAACCCTTCCTGAATGCGCTGCGCCGGGACCGCATCCCGGTCTCCATCTACCTGGTGAACGGGATCAAGCTTCAGGGGCAGATCGAATCCTTCGACCAGTTCGTGGTGTTGCTGCGCAGTACGGTCTCGCAGATGGTGTACAAGCACGCCATCTCCACGATCGTCCCGGCCCGGCAGGTGAACATGAATCTCGAGGGCGAGGCGGCCGCCTCCGCGGAGGCCGAGTCCTGATGAGGACGGGTCCCCGGCTTGTTTGAGCGTCCGGAGAGCGGTGGCGAGGCCGCCGTTGGCAACGCGGCCGTCCTGGTCGCGCTGAACATCGGGGACAACCCCGATATCGAGGCCCAGGTCCAGGAGTTCGACGAGCTCGTGCGTTCCGCCGGGGCCGAGATCCAGGCGGTGGTGCGGGGTTCCCGCGACCGGCCGCACCCGAAACTGTTTGTCGGGGCCGGCAAGGCCGACGAGATCCGCGAGGCGGTGGAGGCCACCGGCGCCGACGTGGTGATCTTCAACCACGCCCTGTCGCCCAGCCAGGAACGCAACCTCGAGGCCCACCTGAAGTGCCGGGTGCTGGACCGCTCGGGGCTGATCCTCGACATCTTCGCCCAGCGTGCCCGTTCCCACGAGGGCAAGCTCCAGGTGGAGCTGGCGCAGTTGCGCCACATGTCCACGCGCCTGGTGCGTGGCTGGACCCACCTGGAGCGGCAAAAGGGCGGGATCGGCCTGCGCGGGCCGGGGGAAACCCAGCTGGAGACTGACCGGCGTCTGCTGGCCGGGCGCATCAAGCATATCGAGCGGCGCCTGGAAAAGGTGGAGCGCACCCGTGAACAGGGCCGCCAGGCGCGCCTGCGCAACGAGATCCCCACGGTCTCGCTGGTGGGCTACACCAACGCCGGCAAGTCCACCCTGTTCAATCGTCTGACGCATTCCGACGTCTATCAGGCGGACCAGCTGTTCGCGACCCTGGACCCGACCCTGCGTCGCCTGGACCTGGCGCCGCACCAGTCACTGATCCTGGCCGACACCGTGGGCTTCGTGCGCGACCTGCCGCACGAGCTGGTCGCCGCCTTCAAGGCCACCCTGACCGAGACCCGCGAGGCGGCCCTGCTGCTGCACGTGATCGACGCCGCCGACCCGGAGCGCGAGGCGCGCATCCGTCAGGTCGAGGAGGTCCTCGCGGAGATCGGTGCCGAGGACGTGCCCTGCTGGCGGGTCTACAACAAGATCGACCAGCTGGAGAACCCGGCCGAGGATCCGGACGAGCGCTTCGGCCTGGCGGATGACGCCTTCTGGCTGTCGGCCCGTACCGGCGAGGGAGTGGCGCGCCTGGAACAGCGCCTGGCCGAGACCTTCACCGAGTCCATGACCCAGGGCTGGTTCGAGCTGCCGGCCGCGGCCGGTCGGCTGCGTGCCCAGCTCTACGAGGAAAAGGCCGTAGAGGCCGAACAGACCACGCCGGACGGGGCGATCCAGCTCCGCCTGCACCTGCCGCAGCGCCGCTTCGAGCAGCTCTTCCGCACCGCCGGCCTCGACCCCGAGGCGGCCCGCCTGGAACCCCGGGCATCCGATACCCCCGCGTAATCCCGTCGCGGCCCTCCGCGCCGATCGCCATCGCCAAGCGCTTCCTCTTCTGTCGATCAGCAAGAGTGACCACGAAGCTCACGAAGGCACGAAGAAGGTCAAGGGCGATTGCACCACGGAGGGCACGGAGGACACAGAGAAGGGGCCATTCTGGTCAAGCATGACTCAGGGGCTTCGCCGCTCACCCGAGCGGGGTTGAACACACCGGCTCCCATCTAATCGGCTGAAGATCTTTCGATTTTCTCCGTGAACTCCGCGTCCTCTGTGGTTAATACGCTTTTGACCTTGACCTCCTTCGTGCCTTCGTGAGCTTCGTGGTGGATACAGCCGGCGGATCGAGGGCGCTCCCGGTGTGCGGGGTCGCGTGGCCAGGAACTTTTGCGCTAATACCTGACCAAAATAGTCGGACATTCATGCAAAAGCCAACGCGAGGAGTTCCGCATGATATTTGAACGCTTTGTCGATCCCGGCCTGTCCCAGCATTCCTTCGTGGTCGGCTGCCAGGGCAGCGGCGAGATCGCCGTGATCGATCCGCAGCGCGACGTCGACGTGTACCTGGATTATGCCGAACGCAACGGCTATCGCATCACCCGCGTGATGGATACCCACATCCACGCCGATTTCGCCTCCGGCGCCCGCGAACTCGCGGACAAGACCGGCGCCCGTCTGCTGCTGTCCGGGCACGATGCGGGCGAGCATTTCCAGGTGCAGTTCCCGCACGAGGACCTGGTCGAGGGGGATGGGATCCAGCTCGGCAATGTGCGCATCGAGACCCGCCATGTACCGGGGCACACCCCGGAACACCTGATGTTCGTGGTCTATGACGGGGCCCGCTCCGGCGAGGACCCGATCGCGATCATCACCGGTGACTTCCTGTTCGTGGGCTCCCTGGGTCGGCCGGACCTGCTCGGCGAGGAGGCCAAGCAGGCGCTGGCGCGGCAGATGTTCCACAGCGTGCGCGAGAAGCTGGCGGATCTGCCTGACGGGGTCGAGGTGCATCCGGGCCACGGTGCCGGCTCCGCCTGTGGCGCCGGGATGGCCGGTCGGCCGGTCTCCACGCTCGGCTACGAGCGTCGGACCAACCCGTACCTGGATCCGTCGCTGGACGAGGACGCCTTTGTGCACCAGCTGTTGAACGGGCTGCCGCCGATCCCCGATTTCTATCCGCGCAACAAGCGGATCAACTCCGAGGGGCCGAAGGCGGTGATCCCGCTGCCTGGCATGACGGCCCTGGACCCGGACGCGGTTTCGAGCCGTGCCGCCGCCGGCGAGGTGACGGTGATCGACCTGCGCGATCCGCTGGCCTTTGGCGGCGGTCATATCCCCGGGGCCCTGGGCATCGGCATCGACGGTGGTTTCGCCAACTGGGCCGGCTGGGTCACGCCGGACGATACCCCGATCGTGCTGGTGGACCGGAACGGGGATCCCGCGGTGATCGAGCAGGCCGTGCGCCAGCTGGTACGCACCGGCCGTGACTATATCGAGGGCTTTGTCCGCGGCGGCATGGCGGCATACGCCAGTGCCGGCCTGCCCCTGGCCACGCTTGCCCAGCTGGATGCCCCGGCGGCGCGGACCGCGATCGCCGACGGGCGCCTGCGCCTGGTCGATGTTCGGGCCGTCTCCGAGTTCGAGGCCGGCCATGCGGAGGCCGCGGTCAATCAGCCGGTGGCCGATACCCGCACCGGCATCCCCGGGATCGACAAGGCCGAGCCGGTGGCGGTGGTCTGCGGCAGTGGCTACCGCTCCACCGTGGCGGGATCCATCCTCCAGCGCCTGGGTTACCACCAGGTGTACAACGTGGTGGGTGGCATGCAGGCCTGGGACCGAGTGGATGCCAGCGGCGAGGGCGATCGCCGGGCCGCCTGATCTCCGGTGTCGCGCGGGCGGCAGGCGCCGCCCGCTTCCCCACGAAAAAGCCCCGGGTCCTGCCCGGGGCTTTTTCGTGGGGCGCCTTGTTTCAGGCGTCGCCCTGGGCCAGGGTCTCCCGGTCGGCGCTGGCCAGGTACAGGGTCAGGGTCTCGCCGGCGCGGATGCCGTCGCCGTTCAGCCCGTTCCAGCGGCGCAGATCCCCGATGCTGACCTGGTGGCGACGGGCGATGGTCGACAGGGAATCGCCGGGGCGGACCTCGTATTCGACGCGCCGGCCATCGGGGCCACGCTCGGGATCGGCGCGCACGACCTTCAGGGTGTCGCCCGGGCGCAGGATCGCGTCTGGCTCCAGACCGTTGGCGGAGCGCAGGGCCCCGATGGACATGCCGGTCCGCTGGCTGATGTGCCACAGGCTGTCACCCGGCTGGACCTCGTAATCCTCGGCGGGCTGGCCGTTGTCGCCGGCAACTTGTACCGGGGTGTCCTCGCCGGAGGCGCTGGCTGGCAGGCGCAGCGTCTGCCCGGCGCGGATCAGGTCGCCGTTCAGGTTGTTCATGTCGCGCAGCACCGCCACCCGGGTGCCGGTGCGTTCGGCAATCCGGCCCAGGTTGTCGCCCATGCGCACGGTGTACTCCCGGAACCGGATCAGGGGTTCGTCATCGCGTGTCTCCAGTGCCGTCTCGAGGACCGGAAGGGCCTCGCGCGGGACGAACAGGTGCTGCGCGCCGCCGGGGTGGGTGGCGTGCCGGTGATAGCCCGGGTTGAGCTGCTTCAGGGTCTCGGTGTCCAGATCGGCGAGTTCCGCGATCAGCGAGAAGTCCGCCTGGCGGCCGGGTTCGATCATCTCCAGGGCCGGCTCGTTGGCGATGGGCATGATGGCGATGTCGTGGCTGTCCGGGTCCAGGAACAGGTGGCGCAGGGCCAGCAGCCGCGGGATGTACGCGGTGGGCTCGGCGGGCAGGTCCAGGCTCCAGTAGTCGGTGGGCTCGCCGCGTGCGGCGTTGCGGTCGATCGCGCGCTGGATGTTGCCCTGGCCGTAGTTGTAGGCGGCCAGCGCCAGGTACCAGTCGTCGAACCGGCGGTGCAGGGCCTGGAGGTAGTCCAGCGCGGCCAGCGTGGACTTGTAGACATCGCGGCGCCCGTCGTACCAGTGGTCGCGCGCGAGGTCGAAGTAGTCGCCGGTGGCCGGCATGAACTGCCAGATCCCGGCCGCGCGGCTGCGCGAGGTCGCCTGAGCGACGAAGCCGCTCTCGACGATCGGCAACAGCAGGAGCTCGGCAGGCATGTCGCGCGCCTCGATCTCCGACAGGATGAAGTAGGCGAAGGGCTCCGCCCGCCGGGTGCTGTGTTCGATAATGCGCGGGTGGTCGCGGTAGTGCTGGATGTAGCGCTCCACGCGTTCGTGGTCCAGCGCATCGTTGAAGCCGAAGCCCAGGCGCGCGCGCTCCCACAGGTCATCCGTCTCGGCGGCGCGCTGTGCGGCGTCGCGGCTCTGGCGTTCCATCGCGGCCTGCACATCCTCGGTGGTGCGCGGTTCCACGATGGGCTGATCCGCCGCCGAGGTATCCAGCGTGCGCTCGGAGTCGTGTAGGCTACAGGCAGAGGCGAAGAGTGCCGTCAGGCCCAGGGTCATGGCGGTGGTCAGCCGCGAGTGGAGGCGTAGTTTCATGGCGCTGGAGGATAAACCAGAGATGGGGGATCACCAAGACCCGTTCCTGAACTGGTTGGCGCACTGGTACGCCCAGCCCCAGGGGCGCAGGGTCCGCGAGCGCTTTCTGGAACGCATTCGTCGCTACGGTGACCCGGGCCCCGGCGACCTGGCCGTGGAGCTGGCCCCGGTGCCGATCCTGGAGGACAGCGACGCCCTGCAGGCGCCGCTGGTCCGCATTGCCTCGACGCATCCGGTGTTGCGCATGGACCCGGAGGCCTGGCCGCTGGAGTCCGACTGCGCCCGGCGCATCGTGCTGGCCCATCCCTGCGCGCAGAGCGACCATCCGGAGGCGGTGGTGGCCGAGGCGGCCCGCGTGCTGGAACCCGAGGGGCGCGTGTTTCTGCTGGAGGGCAACCGCCTGCAGCACGTTGGGCGCAACGGCGTGCGCGCCTCACCGGTGCCCGAGGGACTGCGCCGGCGCCAGTATCGCGAGCTACTGGAGGCGGCGGATCTGGAGGTCCTCGATCAGTGGAGCCTGAGCCTGCTCCCGCCGGGGCTGCCCGCCGCCTGGCAAAAGCGCCTGGCGACCATGGACGCCTGGACCCTGCGCGGCCTGCCACCGCTGGCCAGCATGATCCTGACCGTCGCCCACAAACGTGTGGACATGCCCCTGCGCCCGGCACAGCGGTTCCGCTTCGCGATGCCCAACCCCGCGATGCGGCCGGGGCTGGTATCCTCGCGCACCGATCATTCCGGAGCCCGCCGAACGCATGGCTGACGAACGCGTGTACATCTATACCGACGGGGCCTGCCGCGGCAATCCCGGTCCCGGCGGCTGGGGCGCGATCCTGCGCTTCGGCGGGCGCGAGCGCGAGCTCTACGGCGCCGAGGCGGAGACCACCAACAACCGCATGGAACTGACCGCCGCCATCCGCGCGCTGGAGGCCCTGAAACGCTCCTGCAAGGTGGAACTGGTCACGGATTCCAAGTATGTGAAGCAGGGCGTGACCGAGTGGCTGCCCGGCTGGAAACGGCGCAACTGGAAGTCCGCCAGCGGATCCCCGGTCAAGAACCGCGACCTGTGGGAGGCGCTGGACGCGCAGGCCCAGCGTCACGATATCGAGTGGTACTGGGTGCGCGGCCACAGCGGCCATCCGGAGAACGAACGTGCCGATGAACTGGCCAATGCGGGCATCGACGCCCTGCTGGCCGGTGAACCGATCGAGAACTGAGGGGTAACGCGATGCGCCAGATCGTGCTGGATACCGAGACCACGGGCCTGGAGCCCGGCGACGGCCACCGCATCATCGAGATCGGCTGTCTGGAGCTGGACAACCGCCGTCCCACCGGGCGCAAGCTCCACGAGTACCTGCAGCCGGACCGCGAGATCGACGCCGGCGCTGTCGAGGTCCACGGGATCACCAACGAATTCCTCGCCGACAAGCCACGCTTTGCTGACGTGGCCGGTGAGTTCGTCGATTTCATCCGTGGTGCGGAGCTGATCATCCACAACGCGCCGTTCGATGTCGGCTTCATCAACCATGAACTGCGTCTGCTGGGCGATGCGGCGCCGGCGACCGAGGTGGCCGAGGTCTGCACCGTGCTGGATTCGCTGGTGATGGCGCGGCGCATGCATCCCGGGGCGCGCAACTCCCTGGATGCGCTATGCAAGCGCTACGAGGTGGACGGTTCCGAGCGTACGCTGCACGGCGCGCTGCTCGATGCCGAGTTGCTGGCGGATGTCTATCTGGCGATGACCGGGGGGCAGGTGGCGCTGACGCTGGATGCCGGGGGTGACGGCGACGCCGCGGCCGGGCCCGTCCAGGCGCGCCGTTCGGGCAAGCCGCTTCCGGTGATCGAGCCGACGCCGGAGGAGCAGGCGGCGCACGAGGCGCTCCTGCAGACCCTCGACGAGGCAGCCGGCGGCACCTGCCGCTGGCGCGCCAACGCCTGATTCCGTCGTCCGGCGGCGGAGCTTTTCCGGCCTTCTGGTGCCTTCGCTCGGCCGCCTGCCCTGTTGTGGCTAGGCCTGGTTCGTCCTCCGGTGTTTACGTGCCTTCGGTCCGCAACCTGCCCGGCGCTGACTCGCCAGCGCGCCCCGAGGTCCTTTCTTGCTTGCCCAAGAAAGGACCCAAAGAAGGGCACCCGGATTTCGCCCGGGAACCTTGCTCCAGGGCTCTCGGGCCGGCGGCGCTGAACTCGCTGCGCCTGCGGCTCCGCTCAGACATCCAGCGCCTTCTCCCGGCCCATCACGCCCTCCGCGAGGGGCTCCATACGGGAGGGGAAGGTCAAGACAGAAGGTATTCCAGCCCCACGACACAACAATAGTTATTGCCATCCGAAAGCCCCCGGCGCCCGCTACGCGGGCGCGGCACGCAACGGCCGCAGGCCGAGCGTGCCCAGGATGTCCGAAGACCCAGCCTTCATCCACAGGCACGATTGCTAGGACGGCCGTTGTCTTGACTTTGAACCCCCGTTGTCGTCGCGCCGAGCGGAGAGGGTTTTCGCGGGATCAGAGGCGCTGGATGTCTGAGCGAAGCGCAGCGTAGCGAGTTCAGCGCCGCCCGCGAAAAGCCTCGGAGCGAGGGAAACCCCGGCCCGCACAGCGGGCCGGGGTCGCGGCAGTCGGGCGTGTTTCTTGG
>NZ_KB906382.1:0-16314 GCF_000381305.1 Thioalkalivibrio sp. ALE16 | reverse complement strand
CACTATGCGCACGTCGACTGCCCCGGGCACGCGGACTATGTGAAGAACATGATCACGGGTGCGGCGCAGATGGACGGCGCGATCCTGGTGGTGTCGGCGGCCGATGGCCCGATGCCGCAGACCCGCGAGCACATCCTGCTGGCGCGTCAGGTGGGTGTGCCGTACATCGTGGTGTTCCTGAACAAGGCCGACATGGTCGACGATCCGGAGCTGCTGGAGCTGGTCGAGATGGAAGTTCGCGACCTGCTGTCCTCCTACGACTTCCCGGGTGACGACACCCCGGTGATCACCGGTTCCGCGCTGAAGGCGCTGGAAGGTGACGAGAGCGAAGTGGGCGCCCCGGCGATCTACAAGCTGGTGGAGGCGATGGACAGCTGGATTCCGGAGCCCGAGCGTGCCGTGGACGGCGCGTTCCTGATGCCGGTGGAAGATGTCTTCTCGATCTCCGGTCGTGGCACCGTGGTGACCGGTCGCGTCGAGCGCGGCGTGGTGAAGGTCGGCGAAGAAATCGAGATCGTCGGTATTCGCGACACCCAGAAGACCACCGTCACCGGTGTCGAGATGTTCCGCAAGCTGCTGGACCAGGGCGAGGCGGGCGACAACGTCGGTATCCTGCTGCGCGGCACCAAGCGTGACGACGTGCAGCGCGGTCAGGTGCTGTGCAAGCCGGGTTCGATCACCCCGCACACGCATTTCGAGGCCGAGGTGTACATCCTGGGCAAGGACGAGGGCGGTCGTCATACGCCGTTCTTCAATGGGTATCGTCCGCAGTTCTACTTCCGTACGACCGACGTGACGGGTTCGGTGGAGCTGCCGGAGGGCACCGAGATGGTGATGCCGGGCGACAACGTCAAGATGACGGTGTCCCTGATCAACCCGATCGCGATGGAAGACGGGCTGCGCTTTGCGATCCGCGAAGGTGGCCGCACCGTCGGCGCCGGCGTCGTCTCCAAGATCATCGAGTGATACAGTAGACAAGTTGACAGATCCACCGCGAGAGGCGGCGCCGGGTGCGTCGTCTCTCGCGTTTGTTTCTTGTCGATTCGATTTATAGGCCAGTAGCTCAATTGGCAGAGCAGCGGTCTCCAAAACCGCAGGTTGGGGGTTCGAGTCCCTCCTGGCCTGCCATCTTCCGGATGGCGGCAGCACCGGGTGATACGTATTCATGAGTGAACAATCGGAACAGACCGGCGTGCTTGATACCGTCAAGCTCGCGGTGGCCGTGGCGCTGCTGATTGCCGGCGTCATGGGCTTCTATTGGTTCCAGGACGAATCCACTCTGATTCGCGTCCTCGGGCTGCTCGCCGTTGTGGGGGTCGCCATCGGCATCGGGATGACGACCGCCAAGGGCAGCCAGCTCGCCGGCTTCATGGGCAACGCGCGCACCGAGGTGCGCAAGATGGTGTGGCCCACCCGCGTCGAGACGACCCAGACCACGCTGATCGTCATTGCTGTCGTGATCCTGGTGGGGATCTTCCTCTGGCTCCTGGACATGTTCCTGGGCTGGGGCATCAGTCGGTTCATCGGATAAGCATCAGGATTCTCGACCATGGCACTACGCTGGTACGTCGTACAGGCATTCTCGGGTTTCGAGGCGCAGGTGAAGCGGTCCCTGGAGGAGCGCATCGAGCGCTTCGGCATGCAGGATCACTTTGGCGAGATCCTCGTCCCCACCGAGGAGGTCGTCGAGATGAAGGACGGCCAGAAGCGCAAGAGCGAACGCAAGTTCTTCCCCGGCTACGTGCTGGTGCAGATGGACCTGAACGACGAGGCCTGGCACCTGGTGAAGGCCGTGCCGCGCGTGCTCGGCTTTATCGGCGGGACGGCCGATCGCCCGGCCCCGATTAGCGACAAGGAAGCCGACGCCATCCTGCAGCGCATGCAGGAAGGCGCCGAGAAGCCGCGCCCGAAGGTCCTGTTCGAGGTGGGCGAGATGGTTCGCGTGATCGATGGGCCGTTCAACGACTTCAACGGCGTGGTCGAAGAGGTCAACTACGACAAGAGCCGCCTGCTGGTGGCCGTCCAGATTTTCGGCCGCTCGACGCCCGTGGAACTGGAGTTCCACCAAGTCGAGAAAACCTGACCGACGCGCAAGCGTCGTTACCTGCTGATCGGGGAGCCGCGAGGCGTTCGCACCCGAGGGAGTTCTCATGGCAAAGAAAATCGAAGCGTATATCAAGCTTCAGGTCCCGGCCGGCAAGGCCAACCCGAGCCCGCCCGTGGGCCCCGCGCTGGGTCAGCGCGGTGTGAACATCATGGAGTTCTGCAAGGCGTTCAACGCGCAGACCCAGGAAATGGAGCCCGGTCTGCCGATCCCGGTGGTTATCACCGTGTACGCCGATCGCAGCTTCACGTTCATCACCAAGACGCCGCCGGCGGCGATCCTGCTGAAGAAGGCCGCGGGCATCCAGTCCGGGTCCGGTCAGCCGAATACCAACAAGGTGGGTACGGTCACCCGTGCCCAGCTGGAAGAGATCGCGAAGACCAAGGAACCCGACCTGACGGCGGCGGATCTGGATGCCGCGGTCCGTACCATTGCCGGTAGTGCCCGCAGTATGGGCCTCGAAGTGGAGGGTCTCTGACATGGCAAAGCTTTCCAAGCGTATGCAGGCCATCCGCGAGAAGGTCGAACCGACCCGTCTGTATCCGGTGACCGAGGCCTTTGATCTCCTGCGTGACCTGCCCAAGGCCAAGTTCCGCGAGTCGGTCGATGTCGCCGTGAACCTCGGCGTTGATCCGCGCAAGTCCGATCAGGTGGTGCGTGGTTCCACCGTGCTGCCGCACGGCAACGGCAAGACCGTTCGCGTGGCCGTGTTCACCCAGGGTGCCAACGCCGATGCGGCGAAGGAAGCCGGCGCGGACGTGGTCGGTATGGACGACCTCGCCGAACAGGTGAAGGCCGGTCAGATGGACTTCGACGTGGTGATCGCCTCCCCGGACGCGATGCGCGTGGTCGGTCAGCTGGGCCAGATCCTCGGCCCGCGCGGCCTGATGCCGAACCCGAAGGTCGGCACCGTGACCCCCGATGTGGCCACCGCGGTGACCAACGCCAAGGGCGGCCAGGTGCGCTATCGCACCGACAAGGGCGGCATCGTGCACTGCACGATCGGCGCGGCGGATTTCGAATCCAGTGCGCTTGCCGAGAACCTGAACGCCCTGCTGGCCGATCTGGTCAAGATGAAGCCGGCGACCTCCAAGGGTCAGTACGTCAAGGGCGTGGTGGTGTCGACCACCATGGGTCCGGGCGTCAAGGTCGATCAGGGCTCGCTGAGCCTCTGAGCAACAACATTCGGTTTTTGGTCGGCTGTCGCGCAAGCGGCACGCCATCCAAGACCGCAGGCGCGGGGCCTTCGGGCCCGGCTTAATACCTCAGCCTGCGCAGATGGTGTCACCCGATTCAGGAAGTACCTGCGACGGGAGCACCGCAGTACCGGGTTCGCCCGGTTTCACGACCGCCTCCGGGTGGTCTTACTAGAGGAGAGTCAACGTGGCTTTGAATCTCGATGACAAGAAGGTGATTGTCTCGGAACTGGCTACGGTTGCTGCCTCGGCACATTCCGCGGTCGCCGCGGAATATCGGGGTCTCTCGGTAGCGCAGATGACCGACCTGCGTCGGCAGGCACGGTCCTCCGGTGTCTATCTGCGAGTGGTGAAGAACAACCTCGCCAAGCGTGCCATTGAGGGTACGGATTTCGAGTGCATGCAGCCCGAGCTGCATGGCCCGCTGATCCTGGCCTTCAGTGAAGAGGAGCCCAGCTCCGCCGCGCGCCTGGTGAAGGACTTCGCCAAGGAGAACGATCAGCTGAAGGTCCGGCTGGTGTCCTTTGGTGGGCAGCTCATGGGGGCGAACGATCTCGATCGCCTCGCGAGCCTGCCGACGCGTGAAGAGGCCCTTGCGCAGCTTCTCGCCACCATGAAGGCGCCGCTCGACAAGTTCGCCCGTACGGTGAACGAAGTCCCCGGCAAGCTGGTGCGTACCGTTGCAGCAATCCGTGACCAGAAACAGGCAGCCTGAACCCTTACCGCCTTTTTCTGCAGCAAGTACTGAATGAATTCGGGTACGACCCGTTAGGAGAGTTAGAAATGGCCGTTTCGAAAGAAGATATCCTGGAAGCCATCGGCAACATGACGGTCCTCGAGATCGTGGACCTGATCAGCGAGATGGAAGAGAAGTTCGGCGTGTCCGCCGCTGCCGCCGTCGCGGCCGCCCCGGCCGCTGCCGGTGGTGGTGAAGCCGCCGCCGCCGAAGCCAAGGACGAGTTCGACGTCGTGATGTCCAGCTTCGGCGACAACAAGGTCGGCGTGATCAAGGTCGTGCGCGGCCTGACCGGGCTGGGTCTGAAGGAAGCCAAGGAAATGGTCGAAGGCGTGCCGGCGACCGTGAAGGAAGGCGCGCCGAAGGAAGAGGCCGAGAAGATGAAGACGGAACTGGAAGAAGCGGGCGCCACCGTCGAACTGAAGTAAGAAGGCGCTTGCGCCTGTTGTTTTCGTGTACATCACGAAGCCCTGAGGCTGGCGGCCGTTTGGTCGTCAGCCTCAGCCCGTGGTGGCGCGGGTTTTGTTCCGCGTTGTTCAGCTAGCCTCCGAGGTAAGCCATGGCCCTCAGTTATACCGAAAAGAAACGTATCCGCAAGGACTTCGGGAAGCGTCCCCAGATCCTCGACGTCCCGTACCTGCTCGAGACCCAGTTGACCTCCTATCGGGATTTCCTGCAGGCGGATCAAGCGCCGGACGGGCGTGATTCCCTCGGCCTGCATGCGGCGTTTCAGTCGGTCTTCCCCATCGTCAGCTATTCCGGTCATGTCCAGCTCGAGTACGTGAGCTACCGCCTGGGCGAACCGATGTTCGACGTGAAGGAATGCCAGATCCGTGGCGTGACCTATGCGGCCCCGCTGCGCGTGCTGCTGCGCCTCGTGATCCACGACAAGGAAGCCCCGGCGGGCTCCACCGTGGTCAAGGAGGTCAAGGAGCAGGAGGTCTACATGGGCGAAATGCCGCTCATGACCGAGAACGGCACCTTCGTCATCAATGGCACCGAACGCGTGATCGTGTCGCAGCTGCACCGCTCCCCCGGTGTGTTCTTCGACAGCGACAAGGGCAAGACGCAGGGCAGCGCGCAGAAGCTGCTCTATAACGCCCGCATCATTCCGTACCGCGGTTCCTGGCTGGACTTCGAGTTCGACGCCAAGGACGGGGTATACGTACGCATCGACCGTCGCCGCAAGCTGCCGGCGTCGATCCTGCTGCGCGCACTGGGCATGGATACCGAAGAGATCCTGGCCACCTTTTTCGAATTCAACCAGCTCACCCTCGACGAGGATGGTGGCGAGCTGGACCTGATCCCCGAGCGCATGCGCGGCGAGACTGCCGTGGTGGATATCACCGACGGTGACAAGGTCATCGTCGAGGCGGGTCGCCGCATCACCCCCCGTCACATCCGGGAGATCGAGAAGGCCGGCATCAACACCCTGCGGGTGCCGGACGAATACCTGCTGGGCCGGGTGCTGGCCAAGGGCGTGGTGGACGAGTCCACCGGCGAACTGATCGCCGGCGCCAACGACGCCCTGACCCAGGAACTGCTGGACAAGCTGCGCGCCGAGGGTGTGAAGACCCTGCAGACGATCTACACCAACGACTACGACCATGGTCCGTACATGTCGGACACCCTGCGTCTGGACCCGACCAAGACGCAGCTGGAGGCGCAGGTCGAGATCTACCGCGTGATGCGCCCGGGCGAGCCGCCGACCAAGGACGCCGCGGAGAACCTGTTCTCCAACCTGTTCTTCTCGGAGGATCGCTACGACCTCTCCGCCGTAGGCCGCATGAAGTTCAACCGTCGCGTGGGTCGCGAGACCGACGAGGGCGAGGGCGTGCTGTCGCCGGAGGACATCCTGGATGTGCTAAAGGTCCTGATCGACCTGCGCAACGGCAACGGTCGCACCGACGACATCGACCACCTGGGCAACCGCCGCATCCGCAGCGTGGGCGAGATGGCCGAGAACCAGTTCCGTCTGGGCCTGGTGCGGGTCGAGCGCGCGGTCAAGGAACGTCTGACCGTCGCCGAGAGCGAGGGCCTGATGCCGCAGGAGCTGATCAACGCCAAGCCGGTGGCGGCCGCGGTCAAGGAGTTCTTCGGGTCCAGCCAGCTGTCGCAGTTCATGGACCAGAACAACCCGCTGTCCGAGGTCACCCACAAGCGCCGCATCTCCGCGCTGGGCCCGGGCGGCCTGACCCGCGAGCGTGCCGGCTTCGAGGTGCGCGACGTGCATCCGACGCACTACGGTCGCGTCTGCCCGATCGAGACCCCGGAAGGCCCGAACATCGGCCTGATCAATTCGCTGGCGGTGTACGCCCGCACCAACCGCTACGGCTTCCTGGAGACGCCGTACCGCAAGGTCGAGGACGGCAAGGTCACCGAGGAGATCGTTTACCTCTCCGCGATCGAGGAGAGCCAGTACGTGATCGCCCAGGCGAACGCGGCCATGGACGACGAAGGCCGTCTGAGCGACGACCTCGTCTCCTGCCGCCACCAGGAAGAGTTCACGATCTCGACTCCGGACAGGATCCAGTACATGGATATCTCGCCGAAGCAGATCGTGTCGGTGGCGGCCGCGCTGCTGCCGTTCCTGGAGCACGATGACGCGAACCGCGCCCTGATGGGTGCGAACATGCAGCGTCAGGCCGTGCCGTGCCTGCGTGCCGACAAGCCGCTGGTGGGCACCGGCATCGAGCGCGCCGTCGCCATCGACTCAGGCTCCGCGATCGTCGCCAAGCGCGGCGGGACTGTGGACTCGGTCGATGCCGGTCGCGTGGTGGTCCGGGTCAACGACGACGAGACCGTCGCCGGCGAGCCGGGCGTGGACATCTACAACCTGACCAAGTACTCGCGTTCCAACCAGAACACCTCCATCAACCAGCGGCCGCTGGTCGCGGTGGGCGACGAGATCGCCCGGGGCGACGCGATCGCGGACGGCTCCTCCACCGACATGGGCGAGCTGGCGCTGGGCCAGAACATGATGGTCGCGTTCATGCCGTGGAACGGCTACAACTTCGAGGACTCGATCCTGATCTCGGAGCGCGTGGTGCAGGAGGACCGCTACACCACCATCCATATCGAGGAGCTCAACTGTGTCGCCCGCGACACCAAGCTGGGCCAGGAAGAGATCACCGCGGATATCCCGAACGTCTCCGAGTCCCTGCTGAACAAGCTGGACGAGTCCGGCGTCGTGTATGTCGGCGCCGAGGTGAATCCGGGTGACATCCTGGTGGGCAAGGTCACGCCGAAGGGCGAGACCCAGCTGACGCCGGAAGAGAAGCTCCTGAGGGCGATCTTCGGCGAGAAGGCCTCCGACGTGAAGGACACCTCCCTGCGTGTGCCGTCCGGCATCGAGGGTACGGTGATCGACGTGCGCGTGTTCACCCGCGACGGTGTGGAGAAGGACGCCCGCGCCAAGTCGATCGAGGCCGACGATCTCGCCGCCGTGCAGAAGGACCTGAAGGACCAGCTGCGCATCTACGAGGACGATATCTACGCCCGCGTGGAGAAGCTGCTGGTCAACAAGACCGCCGCCGGCGGGCCGGACGGCCTGGGTGACGGCTCCAAGGTCACCAAGAAGTACCTGCAGGGCCTGTCCCGCGACAAGTGGTTCGAGGTGCGGCTGAAGGACGACGCGGTCAACTCCCAGCTGGAGGACCTTGGTCGTCAGATCCAGGACCAGCACGAGGCGTTCGAGAAGAAGTTCGAGCACCAGAAGGCCAAGCTGGCCGCGGGCGACGACCTGCCGCCGGGCGTGCAGAAGATGGTCAAGGTGTACGTGGCCGTGAAGCGTCGCCTGCAGCCGGGCGACAAGATGGCCGGTCGCCACGGCAACAAGGGCGTGATCTCGATGATCGTGCCGGAAGAGGACATGCCGTTCCTCGAGGACGGGACCCCGGTCGACGTGGTGCTGAACCCGCTGGGCGTGCCCTCGCGCATGAACGTCGGGCAGGTGCTGGAGGTTCACCTCGGGTGGGCCGCCAAGGGCCTGGGCGACAAGATCAACCGCATGCTCGAGGCGCAGGCCGAGATCGCGAAGCTGCGCGAGTTCCTCGACAAGATCTACAACCACCGCGAGCGCAAGGTGGACCTCGACTCCATGTCGGATGCCGAGATCATCACCCTGTGCAAGAACCTGCGCGGTGGCGTGCCGATGGCGACGCCGGTATTCGACGGTGCCGAAGAGGCCGAGATCAAGGAGATGCTGCGGCTGGCGGACCTGCCCGAGACCGGGCAGGCCCAGCTCTACGATGGCCGCACCGGCGACGAATTCGATCGCCCGGTTACCGTGGGCTACATGCACATGCTGAAGCTGAACCACCTGGTGGACGACAAGATGCATGCGCGTTCCACCGGCCCGTACTCGCTGGTCACCCAGCAGCCGCTGGGCGGCAAGGCGCAGTTCGGCGGTCAGCGCTTCGGCGAAATGGAGGTCTGGGCACTGGAGGCCTACGGCGCCGCCTACACCCTGCAGGAGATGCTGACGGTGAAGGCGGACGACGTGCAGGGCCGTAACAAGATGTACAAGAACATCGTTGACGGTGAGCACCACATGGAGGCCAACGTCCCCGAGTCGTTCAACGTGCTCATGAAGGAGATCAAGGCGCTCGGCATCAATATCGAGCTCGAGCAGGACTGATCTTCTCCGATCCGATTGTGATCCGACGGGGCGTGCGCGCCCCTCGAAACCAAGTTTGTGAGGCAAGCGAATGAAAGACCTCCTGAATCTGTTCAAGCAGCAGACCCAGCCGGAAGAGTTCGATGCGATCCGCATCGGACTGGCGTCCTCGGACCAGATCCGTTCCTGGTCCTTTGGCGAGGTGAAGAAGCCGGAGACCATCAACTACCGGACCTTCAAGCCGGAGCGTGACGGCCTGTTCTGCGCGAAGATCTTCGGGCCGGTGAAGGACTACGAGTGCCTGTGCGGCAAGTACAAGCGCCTGAAGCATCGCGGCGTGGTCTGCGAGAAGTGCGGCGTCGAGGTCACCCAGACCAAGGTGCGCCGCGAGCGCATGGGGCATATCGACCTGGCCTCGCCGGTCGCCCACATCTGGTACCTGAAGAGCCTACCGTCCCGCATCGGCCTGCTGCTGGACATGACCCTGAAGGACATCGAGAAGGTGCTCTACTTCGAGTCCTTCATCGTGACCGATCCGGGCTTCACCACGCTCGAGAAGCGCCAGCTCCTGACCGACGAGGAATACCTCGAGGCAATGGAAGAGCACGGCGACGACTTCACCGCGCTGATGGGCGCCGAGGCCGTGCTGAGCCTGCTGAAGGAGATGGATCTGCCGGCCGAGGCTGCCAAGCTGCGCCAGGAGCTGGCCGAGACCGGCTCCGAGACCAAGATCAAGCGTCTGGGCAAGCGGCTCAAGCTGGTCGAGTCCTTCCTCGAGTCCGGCAACAAGCCGGAGTGGATGATCATGAAGGTCCTGCCGGTGCTGCCGCCGGACCTGCGCCCGCTGGTGCCGCTGGACGGTGGCCGCTTCGCGACCTCCGACCTGAACGACCTGTATCGCCGGGTGATCAACCGCAACAACCGTCTGCGCCGCCTGCTGGAGCTGAACGCCCCGGACATCATCGTGCGCAACGAAAAGCGCATGCTGCAGGAGTCCGTGGACGCGCTGCTGGACAACGGCCGTCGCGGTCGTGCCATCACCGGCACCAACAAGCGCCCGCTGAAGTCCCTGGCCGACATGATCAAGGGCAAGCAGGGCCGCTTCCGCCAGAACCTGCTGGGCAAGCGCGTCGACTACTCCGGTCGTTCCGTGATCGTGGTCGGTCCGACTCTGCGCCTGCACCAGTGCGGCCTGCCCAAGCGCATGGCGCTGGAACTGTTCAAGCCGTTCATCTTCGGCAAGCTGCAGCGCCGTGGCCTGGCCACGACCATCAAGGCCGCCAAGAAGGCCGTGGAGAAGGAAGGCCCCGAGGTCTGGGACATCCTCGAAGAGGTGATCCGCGAGCACCCGGTGATGCTGAACCGTGCCCCGACCCTGCACCGCCTGGGCATCCAGGCCTTCGAACCGGTGCTGATCGAGGGCAAGGCGATCCAGCTGCATCCGCTGGTCTGTGCCGCGTTCAACGCCGACTTCGACGGTGACCAGATGGCCGTGCACGTGCCGCTGTCGCTGGAGGCCCAGCTGGAGGCGCGCACGCTGATGCTGTCCTCCAACAACGTGCTGTCGCCGGCCAACGGCGAGCCGATCATCGTGCCGTCGCAGGATATCGTGCTGGGTCTGTACTACCTGTCGCGCGAGAAGGTCAACGCCAAGGGCGAAGGGATGACCTTCTCCGACGTGGACGAGGTGCACCGCGCCTACGAGCACAAGCAGGTGGACCTGCATGCGCGCATCACCGTGCGCATCGCGGACACCATGGCCGACGTCGCCGAGGGCGAAGCGCTGCCGTCCATGCGCGTGGAGACCACGGTCGGTCGCGCGATCCTGTCGCGCATCATGCCCAAGGGTCTGCCGTTCGAGCTGATTGATCGCGAGCTGAACAAGAAGGCGATCTCCGGGCTGATCAACTCCTGCTACCGCCGCCTGGGCCTGAAGGACACGGTCGTGTTCGCGGACCAGCTGATGTACGCGGGCTTCTACTACTCCACCCGTGCCGGCGTGTCCTTCTGCGCCGACGACATGGTGATCCCGGACGAGAAGCACCCGATCCTGCAGGGCGCCGAGGACCAGGTGAAGGAGATCGAGGATCAGTACGCCTCGGGTCTCGTCACCAAGGGCGAGCGCTACAACAAGGTCGTGGACATCTGGTCGCACTGCAATGACCAGGTCGCCAAGGCCATGATGGAGCGCCTCGGCAAGGAGCAGGTCACCAACAAGGACGGCGAAACGGTCGAGCAGAACTCGTTCAACTCGATCTTCATGATGGCCGATTCCGGCGCGCGTGGTTCCGCCGCGCAGATCCGACAGCTGGCCGGCATGCGCGGCCTGATGGCCAAGCCGGACGGCTCCATCATCGAGACGCCGATCACCGCGAACTTCCGCGAGGGTCTGAACGTCCTGCAGTACTTCATCTCGACCCACGGGGCGCGCAAGGGCCTGGCCGATACCGCGCTGAAGACCGCGAACTCGGGCTACCTGACCCGTCGCCTGGTGGATGTCTCCCAGGACGTTGTGGTGACCGAGCCGGACTGCGGCACCGAGCAGGGCCTGTTGATGAAGCCGATCATCGAGGGTGGCGACGTCGTGGAGCCGCTGCGCGATCGCGTGCTGGGGCGTACCACCGCGGTGGACGTCCTCCGCCCGGGCACCGACGAGGTGCTGGTGCCCGCGGGCACCCTGCTGGACGAGGCCATGGTGGACACCCTGGACGGCGCGTCGGTGGACGAGGTGCTGGTGCGTTCGGCGATCACCTGCGAGACCCGCCAGGGCATCTGCGCCAAGTGCTACGGGCGTGATCTGGCCCGTGGCCACGAGGTCAACGCCGGGGAGGCCGTGGGCGTCATCGCCGCGCAGTCGATCGGCGAGCCGGGTACCCAGCTGACCATGCGTACCTTCCACATCGGCGGGGCCGCGAGCCGCGCGGTGACGGTCAGCGCGATCCAGGTGAAGAACTCCGGGGCCGCGCGTCTGCACAACCTGAAGACGGTCACCAACAAGGCCGGTAACCTGGTCGCGGTATCGCGTTCCGGCGAGCTGGGCGTGATCGACGATCAGGGTCGCGAGCGCGAGCGTTACAAGATCCCGTACGGCGCGACCATCACGGTCCATGACGGCGACACCGTCGAGGCCGGCCAGGAGGTCGCGACCTGGGATCCGCATACCCATCCGATCGTCACCGAGGTGGCCGGTAACATCCGTCTGGCGGATTTCGTCGAGAACGTCACCGTCACCAAGGAGACCGACGAGTTCACCGGGCTGTCGTCCAACGTGGTGCTGGATCCGAAGAGCCGCTCGTCGGCCGGCAAGGACCTGCGCCCGACGGTCAAGCTGCTCGACGACGACGGCAACGAGGTGTACATCCCGGGCACCGACATGCCCGCGCAGTACATGCTGCCGGCCAACGCGATCTTCAACCTGGAGGACAACGCCCGGGTCGAGGTCGGTGACGTCATCGCGCGCCTGCCGCAGGAGTCCTCCAAGACCCGTGATATCACCGGGGGTCTGCCCCGCGTGGCCGACCTGTTCGAGGCACGCCGTCCGAAGGAGCCGGCGGTGCTGGCGGAGATCTCGGGTACCGTGTCGTTCGGCAAGGAGACCAAGGGCAAGCAGCGCCTGGTGATCACCCCGGACAAGGGCGACCCGGTCGAGATGCTGATCCCGAAGCTGCGGACCGTGAACGTCTTCGAGGGCGAGCGCGTGGAGCGTGGCGAGGTCGTAGTCGATGGTGAGCTGGATCCGCACGACATCCTGCGCCTGCGCGGTGTCACCACCCTGGCCGAGTACCAGGTGCAGGAGATCCAGGACGTCTACCGCCTGCAGGGCGTGAAGATCAACGACAAGCACATCGAGGTGATCGTCCGCCAGATGATGCGCAAGGTGAACATCGTGGACGCCGGCGATACCAAGTTCCTCGCCGGGGACCAGGTCGATCGCGTGCGTGTCCTCGAGGAGAACGAACAACTGGGTGCAGACCAGCAGCCGGCGACCTACGAGCGCGTGCTGCTCGGGATCACCAAGGCCTCGCTGGTCACCGAGTCGTTCATCTCCGCGGCCTCCTTCCAGGAGACCACCCGCGTGCTGACCGAGGCGTCCACCCGTGGCGCCCGCGACGACCTGC
Source organism: Thioalkalivibrio sp. ALE16 (assembly GCF_000381305.1). Lineage (NCBI taxonomy): Bacteria > Pseudomonadati > Pseudomonadota > Gammaproteobacteria > Chromatiales > Ectothiorhodospiraceae > Thioalkalivibrio > Thioalkalivibrio sp. ALE16. Next base: position 3,542 of record NZ_KB906382.1, on the reverse strand, counting down.
GCGGTCTGAAGGAGAACGTGATTGTCGGGCGCCTGATCCCCGCCGGGACGGGCCTCGCCTACCACAAGGAGCGCCGTCGCAAGCGCGCGCTGGAAATGCCCGAGTTCGAGGCGGTCGAGGAGACCCAGGCGGCCACCGCCGAGTCCGAGCCCGCCACCACCGATCCGGGTACCGCGGAAGACGGGTCCGAGTGACCCGTCCCATCTTGACACTCACGGGGGCGGCGATTAGAATTCCGCTCCCTCGACAGGCCGGTCTCGGCGCCGGCCTGTCGTTATTTTTAGGCTAGGAGAAAGGGTTTCATGGCCACGATCAACCAGTTGGTACGCAAGCCCCGCAAGCGCCCCGTCGAAAAGAGCGATGTGCCGGCGCTGCAGGGTTCCCCGCAGAAGCGCGGGGTCTGCACCCGTGTCTACACGACCACCCCGAAAAAGCCGAACTCGGCGCTGCGCAAGGTTGCGCGCGTGCGGCTGACCAATGGCTACGAAGTCAGTAGCTACATCGGTGGGGAAGGCCATAACCTGCAGGAGCACTCGGTGGTCCTGATCCGGGGCGGCCGCGTGAAGGACCTCCCGGGTGTGCGCTACCACACGGTGCGCGGCAGCCTGGATACCCAGGGCGTGCAGAAGCGTGCCCAGGGCCGGTCCAAGTACGGCACCAAGCGTCCCAAGAAATCCTAACCGAGATCCAGTCCGGGAACTGAAACATGTCTAGAAGAGCAGCTGCCCCCAAGCGTCACATCCTCCCCGACCCGAAGTTCGGAAGCGAGCGCCTGGCCAAGTTCATCAACACGGTCATGCGTGACGGCAAGAAGTCCGTCGCCGAGCAGGTCGTGTACGGCGCCCTGGACCAGATCGAGTCCAAGCAGGGCGACGGGATGGGCGCGCTGGAGCGTGCCCTGGACAACATCCGTCCGCGCGTCGAGGTCAAGTCGCGCCGCGTCGGTGGCGCGACCTATCAGGTTCCGGTGGAAGTCCGCTCGGTGCGTCAGGACGCGCTGGCGATGCGCTGGGTGGTCGAGGCCGCCCGCAAGCGTGGCGAACGGACCATGGCCCTGAAGCTGGCTGGCGAACTGATGGACGCCGCCGACAGCAAGGGCTCGGCCGTGAAGAAGCGCGAAGACACTCACCGCATGGCGGAAGCGAACAAGGCGTTCGCCCATTTCCGCTGGTAAATCTGTTTAGAGAGGCTCACCGTGGCACGCAAGACCCCACTTAAGCGCTACCGGAACATCGGGATCAGCGCGCACATCGACGCCGGCAAGACGACGACGACCGAACGCATCCTGTTCTACACCGGTCTGTCGCACAAGATCGGCGAGGTGCATGACGGTGCAGCCGTGATGGACTGGATGGAGCAGGAGCAGGAGCGCGGGATCACCATCACCTCCGCGGCGACCACCAGCTTCTGGTCCGGCATGGCCAAGCAGTTCGACGAGCACCGGGTGAATATCATCGATACCCCCGGGCACGTGGACTTCACCATCGAGGTCGAGCGCTCCATGCGTGTGCTCGACGGCGCGGTCATGGTGTATTGCGCGGTCGGTGGTGTGCAGCCGCAGTCCGAGACCGTGTGGCGCCAGGCGACCAAGTACGCCGTGCCGCGTATGGCGTTCGTCAACAAGATGGACCGCGCCGGCGCCGACTTCCTGCGCGTCTATGAACAGATGAAGGAGCGCCTGCAGGCGAACCCGGTCCCGATCCAGCTGCCGATCGGCGCGGAGGACCAGTTCAAGGGCGTGATCGACCTGGTGAAGATGCAGGCCATCTACTGGGACGAGGACAACTTCGGGATCTCCTTCGAGTACAAGGATATTCCGGACGAGCTGAAGGCCGACGCCGAGAAGTGGCGCGAGAACATGCTCGAGGCGGCCGCCGAGGCCAACGAAGAGCTGATGGACAAGTACCTCAACGAGGGCACCCTCAGCGAGGAAGAGATCAAGTCTGCGCTGCGCCACCGCACCATCGAGCTCGAGATCGTGCCGATGCTGTGCGGCTCCGCGTTCAAGAACAAGGGTGTGCAGGCGATGCTCGACGCGGTCGTCGAGTACCTGCCGTCGCCGGAAGAGGTCAAGGCCATCAAGGGCGTCAAGGCCGGCACCGAGGAGCCGGTCGAGAAGCACGCCTCCGATGACGAGCCGTTCGCCGCGCTGGCGTTCAAGATCATGACCGACCCCTACGTCGGCTCGCTGACCTTCGTGCGCGTCTACTCTGGCGTGCTGTCGGCCGGCGACTCGGTCCTGAACACGCAGAACAATCGACGCGAGCGCATCGGCCGCATCCTGCAGATGCACTCGAACTCCCGCGAGGAGATCAAGGAGCTGCGCGCGGGTGACATCGGCGCCGTGGTCGGCCTGAAGGACCTGTACACCGGGACCACGCTGTGCGACCCGAACGACCCGGTCGAGCTGGAGCGGATGGAGTTCCCGGATCCAGTGATCTCCATCGCGGTCGAGCCGAAGACCAAGACCGACCAGGAAAAGATGGGTATCGCGCTGAACAAGCTGGCGCAGGAAGATCCGTCGTTCCGCGTGCGCACCGACGAGGAGTCCGGGCAGACCATCATCTCCGGCATGGGCGAGCTGCACCTGGAGGTGCTGGTCGACCGCATGAAGCGGGAATTCAAGGTCGAGGCGAACGTGGGTCAGCCCCAGGTGGCCTACCGCGAAACCATCCGCAAGACGGTCGAACAGGAAGGCAAGTTCGTGCGTCAGTCCGGTGGTCGCGGCCAGTACGGTCACGTCTGGATCCGCATCGAGCCGCTGGAACCGGGCGAAGGCTACAAGTTCGAGAACGCCATCGTGGGTGGTGTGGTGCCGAAGGATTACATCCCGGCCGTCTCCAAGGGCATCGAGGAGCAGATGGCCAACGGTGTGCTCGCCGGGTATCCGGTCGAGGACGTCAAGGTCACCCTGTTCGACGGTTCCTACCATGACGTCGACTCCAACGAGATGGCGTTCAAGGTGGCCGGTTCGATGGCCTTCAAGGAAGGCGCCCTGAAGGCGGGTGCCGTGCTGCTCGAGCCGATGATGAAGGTCGAGGTCGAGACGCCCGAGGAGTACATGGGCGACGTGATGGGCGACCTTAATCGCCGCAGGGGTCTGGTGAAGGGCATGGAAGACGTGGCCGGCCAGAAGCTGCTGAAGGCCGAGGTGCCGCTGTCCGAGATGTTCGGCTACTCGACCCAGCTGCGCTCGATGAGCCAGGGCCGCGCGACCTACTCGATGGAATTCGAGAAGTACGCCGAGGCCCCCGCCCAGATCGCCGAGGCGGTTGCCGCCAAGGCGTCCTGATACCGAATTCGCGTTATTTGAAAGAACTGCAAGAGGTTTGAGCTGTGTCCAAGGAAAAGTTCGAGCGTAAGAAGCCGCATGTGAATGTGGGGACGATTGGTCATGTGGACCATGGGAAAACGACGCTGACGGCGGCGATGACGGCGGTGCTGGGCAAGAAGTACGGGAGCGAAGCCCGTGCGTTTGACCAGATCGACAATGCGCCGGAAGAGAAGGCGCGCGGGATCACGATTGCGACCGCGCACGTCGA
>NZ_KB906381.1:0-17501 GCF_000381305.1 Thioalkalivibrio sp. ALE16 | reverse complement strand
CGTGCTGCCGGGACCGACGAGAACATCCAGCTGACCCCGCCGATCCGCATGACGCTGGAGCAGGCCATCGAGTTCATCGACGACGACGAACTGGTCGAGGTGACCCCGGAAAACCTGCGCATCCGCAAGAAGTTCCTGCTCGAGCACGAACGCAAGAAGGCCTCCCGCGCCGCCGCAACCGCCTGAAGCTAGACCCAAGGCGGAACCAAAAAGCGCCCGGCCGGATCGCATCCGCCGGGCGCTTTTTTTACGTCCTGCCCTCTGCCGCCATCCCCGAGCCCGCGCAACGGTTATCCGGGTTCCCCTGCGCCGGGGATTGCGCGGATCCCGGGGTATGTCCAGCGCCGGAGATCCCGGCTCATCGCTGCGCTGCAGCCGGGAGGACGGTGCGGCGTCTGGAAGCAGATGGGCGCCCCTTCCGTTCCCCGCCAGCTGTAGGAGGCGAGCCCTCTCGCCGATCAGGTGCGTCCAGCGCCCCATCGCCCAGAGGGCCGGGCTCCTGCGGGAGACGAGGGCTGCAGCGGCATGTGACCAGGAGGGCTGTTCGAGGAGACGGGTGTCCTCTTTCTTCCAGTTATCCGGGGTCTCCTCCGGCTGGATCGTGCTGCACGAGGTGATCTGGCCTCCGCTCTCATCCGGTGCTATGGTGTTTTGGTGTGCACGATTCAGCCCGTCTGGAGGGCTTCGATGAGCCGATTAACCATCACCCTGGACGACCAGCTGCATCAGGCCCTGAAAGAGGCGGCGGCGCGGCAGCAGCGTTCCATCGCTTCGATTATCGAGGAGAGCCTGGTCTATCGCGGGATTCGTACCCGTAGCGAAGCGCGGCAATTAGTGGCCTCGGCTCGGAAGCGCGCAGCGCTAAGCGAAGAAGATGCCATGGCTCTAGCGCTGGAGGAGACTCGTTCCGAGCGCGGCCGATGAAGCAGTGGACGCTGGTGGTCGACACCAACGTCGTGGTCGCGGGGCTTCTGTCCAGTGCGCCACGCTCACCCGTGTGCCGTGTCCTGGACGGGATGCTGGCGGGACATTTTCCTTTCCTGACTTCGCCTGACCTGATATCCGAATATCGCAGGGTTCTCTTGCGGCCGTCGCTGGTTCGGCTGCATGGCCTTTCGGACTCGCATATCGATGATTTGGTGACCGAACTGGTCGCCAATGCGATCTGGCGTGAGCCGAGCCCCTCATCAATTTCGGCTCCGGATGCCGGAGATTCTCACCTGTGGGATCTGCTGGCTTGTCACCCGCGCAGCATCCTGGTGACGGGCGACAAGCTGCTGGTCCAACAGCCATTTGCGCCGGGGCGTGTCGTCACGCCCGAGGCGGGCCTTCAGCTGTTTGAAACGAGCTGATTAGGTGCGCGGGCGCGGTTGTCTGGGGCGCGAGCGGAGTTTGTTATTTTGGGTTCGTGATCTCGGATCCCCGGGCCACGCGATTCTAAACGGCGTCATCCCGGAAATCGCAAAGCGATTATCCGGGACCTTCATGGGCTATCGGTGCGTGCGCGGAAGGCGCGGCTGTAGAGAGGCTCCGAACAAGGCTTGAGCGCCAGCTACCAGACCCAACGTATCGGAAAGCCGCGTAAGGCCGAGGAAAACAGGAGGGATGGAGACGGAAAATAAATCTGTCCCCGTTTCCGCGGATGGGTAAGTGACGGCCTGCTACCAGCACCGATCCACGTCGCCGTCGGCATCCCGGACGCCACGATGATCTAACTCGAGGTCCCCGCAATTGTAGTTATCGCCGGTGTCCTGCACACCTTGTGGTTGGGCGATGAGTGTAAATTCGGTGGCGTTCGGTATAGGGTCCGGCCCAAAGGAATAGCGATTGGCCATATCGCCTTCGGTCATGCAGCCTCGGTTCGGTAAGGCGCCTGCGTAACTCATGGTGCTCGTGAACCGCCGCTCCAGAGTTTGCGCGATCTCCGTGAGACAGCCTCCTGCTGTTGCCCGGTACGAGTTAATGACATATTGCTGATATGCGGGATAGGCGATCGCCGCGAGTATGGCGATAACCGCCACGACGATCATCAATTCGATCAGGGTAAAGCCCTTTGGCTGGGTGATTCGCATCTCTTAGCTACTCCTGCGGGGAGGAAAACAGCGTGGGGTTCTCGATCCGGGGTAAACCCGATGCTGCCTCCACAGGTTGGAAGCGAATCCAGAGCCCCTCCTGGACATCCTGCAACCCGCTCCTCCCGTCATCTTTGTAGAAGGCTGTGGTGTGCGGTACACGGTACGTGGTTCTATCAATGGTGATGGTGTATGCGGTCGGGTTCACGGCCGTGACCTGGCCGACCAAGAAACCTTGGTAGTCCTCCGCAGCATTGCTAGCTGAGAAGGCCAGGAAAAAAAGGGAGCCCATCAGAAGCGGCTTTTTGCGAATACGGGTCATGTTCGGCATTGAGCTTGGTCCCTTCCGGTTAGCGCAACTGCAGCCAGCTGCGCGGTTGAAGCTGAACGGCCAGCGGGGCTTCTTCGATCCCCTCGCCCTCGGTCCCGCTAATGACGCGGTACAGGCGGCCATCGGCTGGGTTTCGAATCAGGGTTGGACGGCCGATGATGCCAAGCCCCGGATCAATCGAGCTGGGCGCGACTTCTTCGCCATTAATGGTGATCGTATCGCCCGAGTCGAAATCGCCGTCTCGATTGAGGTCAAATACCGGGTTGCTTGGTCGGCCTCCCGTCGCTGCGTTCAAGGAGAACAGGGCCGATGTGCCGCCGCCTGCGCAGGGATCGTCGAATGGGATGAGCGTGACGAACTCTACCCGCCCGTCAATCAGAACCGGTTGCGTCACGACGCGTTCACCGCGCGGCTCAGGGAAATCCAGCCTTCCCGTCGGAGACTTGTGCGCGTTCAACAAAACGGCCATAGGCGGGAAAGGCAATCGCCGCGATGATGGCGATGATGGCGACCACGATCATGAGCTCGATGAGCGTGAAGCCTTTTACCCGGTGGCCTTGCCCTTTGAAACCGGTCCCTGCGAGATGAATGTTTGATTGGTTCATTTCGCCATTCCTTTCATCGCGGTTTGTCATGCACGGCAGCCTGTCTCTCGGGCTTGGGTCGATCCAGCGCGCGAGTACGACAACCGACCCTCCCCACTTTCGCCCATTTAGTACGTCGCATTACCCTGTTCCTCGCAAGAGTTGAAAAAGGAAGTTACCAAGCAGCAACGGCAATCAGTTCGGTTTCACGGATCATGTGAACGCCCCGACTACCGCAGTTGCTGCCAGTTCATGCGGCCGAGTTGCTGATCATCGTCTCTCACGATTTCGCAGTTGCCTTCACCGTCACAAGCCAATTGCGTCCGATCTGTGGAGGAGGTGCTCACGGTTTCGGGCCGCTGTATTGTGATGATGCGTTCGCCAGTACCCACACTAATTCCGCTAGGAGCCTGGAGTTCGCCGTTGACGAGTACGCGATCGGAGTCGCCGAACACGCCGTCTCGGTCTAGATCGAACACGGGTTGTTGCAGTTGGCCGCCAGTGCGCAGATCAAAGTCCATGAAGAAACCGCGCCGGCCACTACCGCACGGATCTTCATCCGGGATCAAGGTGGAAAAGCGAACCCGCTGCTCTTCTCGCCCGAGTGTCACCGGCCCGGAGATCACGCGTTCTCCACTGTCACGATCGAGATCAATGATCCAGCCTCTGTACTCGGTCAAGTCCACGGGGTCATCGGACAGCACACGGACTTCTTGAGGGCCGCTCGCGGTTTGCACGGTCTCTTGAAATTCGATCCGTTGCCGAAACAGGTCCGATCGGTCAGCCGGCTCGCTCGGGGGTGATATCGAGTCCACTACGCCATAAAGACTCTGAATCTGTGAGTCATCGGCATCCGGTTCGAAAATATAGGAACCGGTACCGAACGAGATCATGGCGCGACCTTGATCCAGGATCTGGCCGATGGGTCGTGTGGTTATGGGTTGGGCCGTCCCGTTCGGGGCGGTCGCCCGGGCCAGTAAGCGCACCGAGGGGCTATTGATGTTGGTAAGGTCAAAGACCCAGAGATTGCCGAGCAGATCTCCTGCGTAGGCCCGGTTGGCGCGCAAGTCCGCCCCCGGCCAGTCCGTGATAAACGGTGCGGCAAGACCGTTGGGGGCATCAACGTCTCCTTCACCGGTGGAGACATTCGCTGTGAGACTACCGTCGAACAGGTCGACCACGAATAGGCTGGATTCGTGAGACGCGCTGTTATAGCCGTTGCCAAAGAATACGGCCCAATCTCCATCCGGGCGCGTGCGCGCTATCTGCGGGGTTCCAATCGAGGTACCCAGCTCATCATGCGAGAATTCCCAGAGGACGTCGTCACTGGGCGAGAAGTTCGCGGGATCGGATACGTCCAGCGCGAAAACCTGCCGTCCGCCGGCGCCGAGTGAGCCAACCAGAACTGTCCTTAGATTGGTGCCATCATGGACCTCGCGGACGGCCAGCTTTCCGTCAACAAAATACCGATGGTGACGGTTGTAATCCAGCGCCGTAAGTCGCGATAGAGGTGCAAAATCCTCGCCCCCTTCAGGAAGCAAGAGCTTGCTCGGGATGTACGCGAACAGTTCTTCGCCCGTATCACCGTCGAAGGCGTGCAACATCCCGTCGTTGGCCCCGACAAACAGTACGCCGTCTACGAAGACCGGGTCGGAGTTGATAATGTCGCCCAGCAGGCGCGGTGCGCCAGAGCCTATGCGGCTGCGTAGGCCATCTTGCTCCTGACCGCGTAGCCACGCTACCCGGTCATCGCTGCGATTGTCATTGTCGCCATCCGAGCTGTAGTCGAGGGCCTCCCGCTGATCGGCATGGAGGTTATTTGCACGGAACTCTACTCCCCCGCCAGCACCCGATATCTGCCCTTCTGCGGCGCTCCTGGTGAAGATGCGGCGGTTGTCTCCCGCGGCCTGGCTGGCGAGAGCCGTCTCTGCATCCCAGCACTCGGGGCAACCTGGCGCTGCGACATTGCCGTCTTGATCGAGCGGCCGGCCGGTCAGGGTGCCGGACCAGTCTTCCGATCGAAATCCCGCCGTGTATAGCAAGGTATCGGGTTGCAGAATCGCCGAGCTCGCAGCTGCCGCAGTGCTGGTGTCGGCAAGCTCGAGAGAGATGGCTTCGAACGCCCGCTCCAGGCTCTCCACCATCGAGTTGGCCTCGCCTGCGGTGAAGAAGTTGTCGGGTCTCATGAAAGAGGCCTGTCCGCCTCCCCGACCGAAGGGTGTGAGCGTTTCGCCGTTTCTGTGCCACCAGTCTTCAGGCAGGGGTGTAGTGCCCCAGTCGTCCGCATCGAAGTCCTGTGGCAGGCGAGCGCCACCGTACTTTGCAGCGAGTGCAAACTGGTTACGTGACATTCCCTCGAGGGACTGAGCCTCAAGCACATCCACCCAGTAGGTAGAAGCGCTCGTACGTCCGCCGTCCAGGTCCGGGCGGATGTCGTGCGCATTCGCATGCCAGGCCAGCCCGGCCATGTACGCCGAATTCTCGCGCCCCGTAAAATTACATGTGTTGCCGATGTTCCCTATGCCCTCCATTTGGCCCACCCGGTTAGTTTCCGTCACCACGTTCACGGTGTTGTCGGAACTAACTTCCGCCGGAGTGCTTGGCTCGTCTCTTGAACACGAGCTTCCTGGGAGGTTCTTGTCGCGGTGAGTGTAGATGTCGCCGATGCCCAAGATGGTATTGGGCTGGCACCAGTGTTCAACGGGATCATCCCAATCCGTGATCACAGGAAAGCCGTCAGCGACTTCATAGGCGCTCCAACCAGGATCTTCCAGAGATGTCAACGAGGAGTAGGAACTCACGTTCCCTTGGTTTTTAAGGTACCTCAGTCCCGCGTAGTAAAGTTCGCTCACCGGGTCTGTACTTTTGTGGGGGCGGGTGGTCATCTGCCCGAACTTGTTCAGGTAGTTGATGACTCCACTATCCTGTATTGAGGCACCAGTTTCGCTTGCCCAGTCACTATCAGGATTGCGGGTCAACACTCCCGTATTCTCATCCCATTCCGCCCTGGGGTTGTTTGTCATGCCCCCGTCGCCGTCTGGTTTGATTGGCCCGATGTACTTCTGCTTGGCTCGCAACACCCCGCCATCGCGCAGCCGGGAATGGTCATTTACATACCCGAACAAGCTGTAACGAATCCGGTCCGAATACTCTTGCAAAGTGCCTTCAGGCTTCCAGCCGTTCGCATATTGCTGACAATTGCCTTCAAGTAAACCCGAGACGCACACACGGACCCTGACGCTCACCTCATAAGCATGATCACCGGTCACGGTTTCACCTGGATTATATGCAGTGACATTATGATTTACGCCATTGTTCTCAAGCCGGAACCGCATTTGGTTGCCAAGCCCCTCAATGCGCATGCGCATCCATCCGTATGCGCCGAAAGGTGTAGCTCCTGCCAGGACATTGTCATCAGTCCCGCTTTCCGGAAGCCGCCGATTAGGGAAAATATTAGTGCCACCCTGTCCAGTGTGGCGTGCCTTCTCAAGCCACGTTTCGGTAGGAGTGTCACGAACTCGGTAGCCCCCGGTAAGAGCCGATCGGAATGGGTCGACGGTTTGTGTGGCCGCCCAATTGAGGAAGTTTCCACTCCAGGGTGCGCCAGATGACGTGCATCGGCGGTTCGATGTTTGGCTGACCGGGAAGAAGTGGCGTTCGGATTCGTCTACATCGTATGAGTATTGATAGCACTTGCTGGGATCGAAATATCCTGCATACTCCGACGCTTCCGAATAGCCACCCAGGTTTGCAACACTGTTGATAGTCGGCCATTCGACCGAAGGTGTGAGAACCAGGCTGCCTGGGACGTTCTGCAAGGAGAAAAGGGGCTGCTGAGCCACGTCGAGATCGGCTGCGGCCTGAGGCGCGTAACCTGCAAGTGCCGCAAACGTGACCAGCGTCGCGGCGGCGAGAGGTTGCCGAAATCGCGGAAGACTGCTTGGTCTAAGGGAAGTCATGAGGTATCCTCGGCTATCAAGCAACATGCAGAATCGAAATGGAGTAAAAGATGATCACTCACCCGCCCCAGTCCGGCGGACATAGGATCAAGCCACTGTTTCGGGGTCTGACCGAAGCCTCAAGAGTCACGCGCGCGCTATTGGTTCCGCCTACGCCGTGGCTGTAAACGGGAAACTGGCGGTCGCACTCGGGCTCCGCAATGTCCATTTGGCCCGGGACGCGACTGTAGGACGGTGGATTGACGTAGTAAGAGGCCGCCTCCGCTAGCGCAACTTCGGAGTTGGACAAGTCCAAAGTGCCATGGGCATTTGCACCCTCCCAAGCTCTCGGAGCCTGCAAACGATCGTGTCCCTCGGCCACCTGGCGGTTGGCGATGGAAGCGTCAAGCCAGGTCTCGCCTTCGCGCAACGCGGCTTCGCTGGCCTGAAAGGCGAGGTTGCGGTCGTGCCAGTTGCCTGACATGCGTTCCTGAAGCAACGTGTCCTGCATGCCGGCAATTGCCAGGATCGTCACGACCAGCAACAAAATCAGACCGACGATCAGCGCCGAGCCGTTTTGCCGGCGAGCAATCGAACAAGTGGAATGTGAGCCGAAATGATGGTTCATGGTTGATCAGTCCAGACGATTGCGCAGGCCAATGGTGGATGTGAAGACCTGGTAAAGTCGGCGATCAGGTGCGGTCCATGTGCCGCCATCGATCGCCAATTGCTGAGGCGTGTCGACTACGTTTTCGGTGTTGGTGCTGTTGACGATCAGACTAACCCGGACCGCTCGCACCGCTTCCCAGTCGGCTACTGCACCGGCGGTGCGGAAGCTGTTTATGCGGCCGTCCCCGCTGATGTCCTCGCCATAGCGGATTCGGAGGTCCTCAACACCGGTGACCAGCTCCTGGTCATTGGCGGAACCCAGACCAAAGTCCAGTCGGCGAAGCGAATTCTGTTCCGGGTCGGCGGTGCTGGCGCCGACGTAGTATAGGCGCGGTTCGAAACGGAACAGTTGAGAAGTCTCATCGAAACTTTTGGACAGGTTGTTCTGGCCAGGGTTAAGATTTCCAGGAGCCATATTCGCGGCGCCCCGAGTGACAGTATTGGCGTTTGAATTAGCCGTGTTCTGAAAAATGTCGCAGGAATCAGCATCGCTAATGACGACGAGTTGCTCGCGTGCGATTCCGCTAGGGCCATTGAGGTTGACCGTCGCCGCGTTTTCGGGCGTGTTGCCAGAGGGGTTTGCGTCCATGCTCGAAGATTTTTTTATTAGAAGGGTATCGGTGCCGGCTACATAACCGTTCATCGACCCGGCATGTGGCCCCGCCTGCTGGTGCCATCCAACGAGTGAACCGGTCTCGAAATCAAGGAGCTCATCATCATAGCCGGTACCATTGGGATCGAGAAGGGAATTGACCTCAGTGCCCGGCATACAGGCGCCGCGAAATCCGACTTGCCGAATGTCACGGGCAAGGATCTCGACCGCGAAACGCCCGGTTTCCTGAACCTTGCTCATTGCCTCCTGGGTGCGGTAGGTCTGGCTGGTTCCGATAAAGACGCTGATAACCGCACCGATAAGCAGGATGCCGAGGGTCAGGGCGATCATGAGCTCCACAAGGGTGAGACCGCGCACCTTTCTGGCACCCGGCGCCCCGATCATCTTCGTTGTCCTGGAATGATTATCGGGCATGGTTACAGGCGCGTCCGCAGAGAAAAGGTTTCGGGCGTTTCTTCGCCCCGGGTGTCATCCCAGGTCACGGAAATTGTGACGATGTTGTTGCTGCTGTCCGTCACTATCGCCGCCTGGGAAGCGGGAAGCGTGTTCTGGATATCGGTGATCCAGCGGTTTAGTTCGCTCGATGGGAGATCATTACCGGAGGGGGGTGCGGTAAAGGTCCCGTCGTAGGCTTGTTGCAGAGCGACACTCCGGTCGACACGCATCATGTCGAGCATGTCATACGCGAGAATGGTGGCTTGGGCGCGCATGTAGGCGCTGTGATTGGCCTTCAGCGCGTTCCCCTGAAGGCTTGCGAGGCCGATGAGCCCAATGGATAGCACCAGCACTGTGACCATCACCTCGATCAGCGTCACGCCGGAGTGACGTCGTTGATTGCCCGAGAATGGCTCTTGAGCACTGGTCAATGTTGATGGAGTGTTCGGCATGATCGTAATCCCGTTGGCTTCAGGGGCAGGCAGTGCGTTCTACGCCTACGCGACCACCCGGGGAGATGCGCAGGATGCGGGCCCGGTCCCCCGTGCAATTCTCGGCGTGAACGTTAAAGGTGATTGCATTCTGGTCCTCCCGAGTGCCCATGGGGCCAAAACTCACCGATGTCTCTCCGCCCGCGTTGATGACCGACCGGGCCGGTGGGGCGTCCCAGACACGTAAGCGATCCGCGGCGGCTGCGTTGCAGCCAGCGCTGGGCTCGACCCACCAGCCGTCCTCCCAGTCATTTGTACATACCGAGGCGACCTCACCACGCCTTATCGCCTCGCTGCGCGCCAGGTTGATCGCCGTAGTCAACTGATTGGCGAGAGCGGTGGCGCGGTTGTTTTGCACCAAAGCCTGGAATCCCGGCACCGCGATCGTGATCAGGATCGCCGCTACGGCAATCGTGACCATCAGTTCGACAAGCGTGAATCCGTGGGGTCGGGTCATTGGGCGTCAGCCGTTCGGGTTGCCGTGACTCTAGTGATAAGCGCGCGCCGGCGGTGCTGCAAGCCCCGACCGGTTCAGTGGTCGAATCGCGGCCACGAGCGGTGTTCGCGGCCCTGGCGGCGCCGCGATACTCAACCAGAAGTCCGCCGGGTGGAGCCCGGCCTCAGGTGCAGTCGGTAGTGGCGACTCGGGGGCGGCCGGCGCTACTGATGACGATGGCGCGGCCTTCATCTCCGCTGGAGCAGATCGAGACGGTGCCCATCAGAAGGGCACCCGACAGGCGTTCGGACTGGCCGAGGGCGTTGTAGGAGATGTGTTGGCTGACGGGCTGGTTGCCGGACACGGTGACATTCGCGCCGGTCCAGGCATTGCCCACGCGCAGGATATGGTCCGGCGCGGTTGGCTGGTCGGTGCGGCCTGGATTGGCGAAGAGGATCCAGCCGGCGTCCCAGGGGGTGCCTGTGCAGGTGGCGCCATCCGTGGAGGTGCACAGCGTGACCAGGCTGCCGCGGCGGATGGCCTCGCTGCGGGTCATGTGCAGGGTGGTCAGGAACTGGTTGGTCGTGGTGGTGAGCCGGGTCTGTTCGACGAGGTTGCCGAAGGCGGGTGCCCCGATACCGAGCAGGATCGAGGCCACCAGCAGGGTGACCATCAGCTCCACCAGCGTGAAGCCACGCGAGCAGGGCATGTTCGACTCCTCCCTGAGTCCAAATAACGGGTGGAGCGTAAAATGCCTGTTTAACCGGTGCAAGCGGCACTGCGCGAGGGCGAACCTCGGGCGTTGGCGCTTGCCTACAGGATGGCGGCGCCGTTGGCAGGGCGCGCTATCGTGTTGACTGTACTGCTGGGTAGTTCGAGCCGCCGGTTGAGGTGGGTGGCGAAGGGGCGCTTGGGTTCAGGCAGGCGATTGCTTCGCTTCGCTCGCAATGACGGGTTTTGTGGGTGTGAGCGGGGCGCAGAAAGATCAGGAGGTCAGCAGGCTCATGGTGAAGGACGTGCAGCGGATGGATCAGGCGGATCTGCTGGATCTGCAGCAGCAGGCGGCGCGTGCGGCAAGGCTGGACGTCACGTTTCGCGACGAGGCCCGCTCCGGGGCGCCGACGCCGGAGCTGCAGGTGATCCCGCCCGGCGAGTTCGAGATGGGTTCGGATGCCTCGGAGTACGGCCATCAGCCGCACGAGGGGCCGCGCCGCTACGTGGCGCTGGAGCGGCCCTTCGCTCTGGGGCGCTACGCGATTACGCGCGAGGAGTGGGAGGCGTTCCAGGCGGCGACGGGCTGGGAGCCCTGGGAGTGGCTGGTGTGGCCGAGTACTCCGCGCATGCCGATCTTCAATATCAAGCCGGATAGTATCCAGCAGTATCTGGACTGGTTGAGCGAGGAGACGGGCAAGCGTTATCGCCTGCCGACCGAGGCGGAGTGGGAATACGCCTGCCGGGCGGGCACCCGCACGCCGTTCGCTTTTGGCGAGGTGGTGGGGTGCCGCGACGTGCACTTCAATTCGCTGTTCCCCTACGAGGAGCGGCGCCAGCGGCGCAAGTGGTACATCCCGGCGTGTTTCCCGCTGTCGCGGCCGCTGGATGTGGGCAGCTTTCAGCCCAACCTCTGGGGGCTGTACGACATGCACGGCAATGTGCAGGAGTTTACCTCCACGCCGTGGCATGACAGCCATGCCAGCCTGCCGCGCGATGGCGTCTACCGTCGCGATCCGGACAACGAGTGGGTGGTCACCAAGGGCGGTTCCTGGTTCGATGCCGCCGTGAACACCCGCAGCGCCGCCCGGCGCCGCCGCAACATCGACGAGATGGATACCAACCTGGGCTTCCGCGTCCTGCGCGAGCTGGAGGCGTAGGCCCCGGGCTGGCGGTGGCAGGGGCTTCGCGCGTAAGGCGCGCCCCCTGCGGGGAACGGTTCGGCGCTGCGGCGAGGCTTGGGTCTTGTGTAGGAGCCCAGCCCTCTGGGCGATGGGGCGTAGGCCGGGCCCGATCGGCCAGAGGGCTGGCCTCCTACAGTGGGGCGCTGCCCTGTTCCGGTCGGAACAGGTGGATCTCCAGGCCCTCGATGTGCCGATAGTGCCGATCGTTGGCCGTGACGAGTGGCAAGCCCAGCTGTGTGGCGGTCGCCGCAATCAGCGCATCGGCCATCTGCATGTTGTGGCTGAGGGCGTAGGTCTCGACAAGGAAGGTTGCGCGGTTCGAGATGGCTTCGCTTACCGGTTGGATGCGGGCATCCCAGTACTGGACGGCTTGGCGCAGCGCGCGGAATTCGGACTGGTCGCGCAGCCCCTGGACGAGTTCCATGTAGGTGACTGCGGACACTGTGAATCCCGGCGAGCTGTCGAGCCATTCGCTGGCTCGCTGATTTCCGCGCAGATTCCAGATCAGGACATCCGTGTCCACTAGGGAAACACTGATCAATGTACACGCTCGCGTTGGCACCCCAGGTTCTCCGAGACAAGGCGCGTCGCGCAGTGGGTAGTGGTTCTACCCGCAAGCGGCGCAACGCAGGATCGGGGAACCTGGGGTGCCAACCCCGAAGGGCTCGGCCGCTTTTGCGTGGGAACGGCGTTGCGGCTTCCTTGTGCAGAATAACTGCACGGCTGTCGCCGCGCCTTGTTCACACGCAAAAGCGACTCGAGCGCGAGCGTGTACATTGATCAGTGTTTCCCTAGCCTTACTTGAAGTTCCTGGATTGCCGGATCCGGCGGATGTGTTCGTCGACCGAGCCTTGCTGGTCCCGCCAAAGCCCAAACAGAGGATTATGGTCGGCGCGCGTTTGCGGGGCCGAGGTGCTTCGGTATGGGACCAATTTGGCGCGCAGGCGACCTCGATACGTGATTTCGATCTCCTCGCCCCGGTCCACGGCGGCGAGCAGTTCGCGGCTGTGCAGGCGCATATCCTTGGTGGTGGCTTCCATGACGGCCTCCCTTAGTTACACTTTAAAGTGTAACTTGTGCGCGTTGGGAGTCAACAAGCTGGGTTGCTGGCCACGGTCATTTTGATGCGTTTCGCTGCGCTCAACCGCATCCTACGGGGGGGGCTTCCTGGGTGTAGGGTGCACTGAGCGAAGCGAGCTGCGCCATTGGTTTGCTGCTTACCGTTAAGCGTTATATCCTGTACCCATGATCAGAAGCTTTCGGTGTAGGGAAACCCGGGCGCTGTTCGAAACCGGAAGGAGTCGGCGTTGGTCCGGTATCAGAGCGATTGCGGAGCGCAAGTTGGTCCAGCTTCAAGCGGCGGAGACGCTGCAGGATTTGCGTTCGCCGCCGGGTAATCGGCTGGAGGTCCTGTCTGGAGATCGCGAGGGACAGCACAGCATTCGCATCAACGCCCAATGGCGTATCTGTTTCCGGTGGACGGACGAGGGTGCTGAGGACGTGGAGATCGTCGATTACCACTGAAGGGTTCCCGAAGGAGGTTAGAGCATGACTACAAACGGTATGCGGCCCATCCATCCAGGCGAAATCTTGCGCGAGGAGTTTCTTGCTCCGCTAGGGCTCAGTGTGAACGCGCTTGCCGGGGCGTTGCACGTGCCGACGACGCGCATGAATGACATTGTGCGCGAGCGCCGGGGCGTCTCTGCCGACACGGCCATGAGGCTGGCGCGTTATTTCGGTACTTCCGAGCGTTTCTGGCTGAACCTGCAGGTTGAATACGAACTGAGGCGCGCCCAGATCGAACTCGCTGACCGCGTGCGCAGCGAGATCGAACCTCGCGCTGCGTGACCACGATTGTGTTGGGTCGCTGAGCGCAGCGAGCCGCGCTGTTGGGCGCTGGGGTGGCTTACAGCCAGCGGGCGAGCCACAGGCGCAGGCGCAGTTCCAGAGGCGGGGCGTAGCCTTGCTTGCGGAAGACGATCTCGCCGTCGGGGTTGATGATGAAGGTGGCCGGGACGCCGCGAACGTTGTAGCGCGCGGCCAGGGCGCCGTCCGGATCGTTGATCACGGCTAGTTCCCGCTCGCGTTCGTTCAGGTGGTCCAGCACCTCTTCTTCCACGCCCGATTGCATAGCGACCGTCAGCACCGGGTGGCTTTGGGACAGGCGCACGATCTCGCCTTCTTCCAGGCGGCAGATCGGGCACCAGGTGGCCCAGAAGTGGAGCAGCATGGGCTCGTCCGCGTAATCCGCGAGCGTTACCGGCGTGCCATCCAGTAGCTGGGCCTCGAATTCGGGGGCCGGGCCCTCGACCATGTCGCGCGCCATCCAGGCGCGCACGGCCAGGAAGATCACCAGCGCCAGGCCGATCTGGATGCCCCAAGACAGCGCGCGGCGGCGGCCGGAGGGCTTCGGGCGTTTCGGTTTCTCGGGCGGGGTCTCGGTCAACGGATCATCTCGGCTTGTCCGGGGCGGGCGCGGGTGCCGCGTTTTTTCGGGCCCTTGCGCACCGCGATGCGTACCAGTTCGTCCTCGTCGTCCATCAGTCGTTCCCGCTGGACCTCGGTGAGCAGCGGGTTACGCGCGACGAAGTAGCGCAGGTTGGGGTCGCGGTCGTTCACGCAGGCCTCGACCTGGTCCGGGGTCAGGTCCGGGCGTTTGGCGCAGTTCAGGCGTACGGTCTGGTTGGGGTCGGCCAGGAGCAGCGCGACTTCCTCCGGCGTCAGGTCCATACGCCGGGAGAAGTACGCCTTCACCTGGGCGTGCTGGTCGCGGACCAGCAACGGTCGCCAGCGCTCGTCAAGCGCTCCGGAGAGGGCCAGGTCCATGCGCTCTTCGAATGACAGCGCCTTGTATTGGCGGGTGAGCTCGTCCATCGGGAGGGCATTATAGGCGCGCTGCTTGGGTTACGCGGGCACGCCCCCACAATTTGCAGGAACGACAGCACGCCAGGGCCTGTCGTACCATAAGCAGACGATAATCTTCTCCGACTGCTTCGGAGAGCGAGGGATCATGAACGCACCCGTAGCCGACAAGCCGCTTTACCACGTGCCGAGCACGGCCCACGTGACGGCTTCGCTGCACGCGTTGACCGATGCCCAGCGCGACGAGCTGGTGCGCCGCATCAAGCGCCTGCTGATCGAACGCAACGCGGTGCTGGTGGCCCATTACTACGTGGACGAGTCGCTGCAGCGGCTGGCGGACGAGACCGGTGGTTGTGTGGCCGACTCCCTGGAGATGGCGCGTTTCGGCAAGGAGCACCCGGCCGAGACGCTGGTGGTCGCCGGGGTGCGCTTCATGGGCGAGACGGCCAAGATCCTGAGCCCGGAGAAGCGCGTGCTGATGCCCACGCTGGAGGCCGAGTGCTCGCTGGATCTCGGCTGCCCGGCCGACGAGTTCGCGAAGTTCCGCGCCCAGTACCCGGACCACACGGTGGTGGTGTACTCCAATACCTCGGTGGACGTGAAGGCGCAGGCCGACTACGTCGTCACCTCGAGCATTGCCGTGCCGCTGGTCGAGCACCTGCGCGATCAGGGCAAGAAGGTCCTGTGGGCCCCGGACAAACACCTTGGCGACTACATCCGCCGCACCACCGGTGCCGACATGGTGCTGTGGGACGGCTCCTGCGTGGTGCACGACGAGTTCCGCGCTTGGGCGCTGGAGGACCTGCGCGGCCGCCACCCCGGTGCCGCGGTGCTGGTGCATCCGGAGTCCCCGCGCGAGGTCATCCACCAGGCCGATGTGGTCGGCTCTACCAGCCAGTTGATCGCGGCGGTGAAGGAGCGCCCGGAACAGGAATTCATCGTGGCGACCGACAAGGGCATCTTCTACAAGATGCAGCAGGCGGCGCCGGGCAAGACCCTGATCGAGGCCCCCACCGGCGGCCACAGCGCCACCTGCACCAGTTGCGCCCATTGCCCGTGGATGGCCATGAACGACCTGGTCTCGCTGGCCGAGACGCTGGAAGACACCGGGGAGCCGGCGAAGAACGAGATCTTCGTCGACGAGGCCGCGCGCCAGAAGGCCCTGGTGGCCACGCAGCGCATGCTCGATTTCGCCGCCGAACACCGCAAGGCCACCGAAGGCGACGCCTGACGAGGTGTCTTGTAGGAGCCTGCTTGCAGGCGAAGCCCCTGCCCGCGCCCGACTCTGGCGAACATGACATTCGCGGACCCGTTTGCTCCAGCATTGGTCCGATAACGATACACTTCGTCGATACATTCTCTGGTCGTCTGCGCAGGAGGCCATCATGAGCGAGTTGCAACGCATCACCTTTGATCCGGAAATCTGCGGTGGACGCCCTTGCATCCGCGGCACCCGGATGCGAGTGCGGGATGTCCTTGACCTTCTGGCGGCAGGGGCCTCGCGGGAGGAAATTCTGGAGGACTACCCCTACCTGACGGGCGAAGACATTACCGAGGCGTTGCGGTTTGCCGCGCGTCAAACGGATCACCCTGTTCTTCACGTCGCCTGAATGCGCTTCCTGGTCGACGCTCAGCTGCCGCCGGCCCTTGCGCGTTGGCTCGTTGACCAGGGTGTTGCGGCCGAGCATGTTGCGGATGTCGGACTTCTTGAGGCTTCCGATAAAGAAATCTGGGCGGAAGCTCTCCGAACGGGGGCCGTCATCGTGACCAAGGATGAGGATTTCGCCGTGTGGCGCTCCGCGGACTCGGGGGCCTATCCAGCCGTCGTCTGGCTTCGAATCGGAAATACCCGGAAAGCGGCCTTGCTCGAATGGTTCAAGCCGCTTCTACCTCGCGTGCTCCGGGCGCTGGAGAACGGCGAATCGCTGATTGAAGTCGACTGAGCGAGCGGCCCCTCGCTGAGCGAGTCCTGACACCACGTCTACTCAGGTGGAGTTGAAGTTAGCGGTCGTTCAGCCAGGCGGCCCACTGGGAGTGGGTAGAGACGTCCACGCCGTCGGCCTTCGCGGCCTGTTGCAGGTGGGTCTGCAGGTCGGCCATCAGTTCGGAATCCATCAGATCGGGCTCCAGGGTGAGCTGCGCATGCAGCGTGCTGTAGACGAGCTTGAGTTCATTTACCGGGTACTGCGACCAGTCGAGGTGGGCCATGGCGTCCGTTCTCCGTTTCCATCAGTTGAGTTATAGCCTGAGGGTGGCCTGTGATGCCATTCAAAAGCACCTGCGTGGTGGCGGAGATGTTTAAGCGCCGGGCACGTCTGCTGGTGGCGTCGGAACGCCCGGACGGGCGTGCCGCGCGCGTGGCGGAGCTGGCCGCGGCGGCCGAGTTCGAGGACTGGATCGAGGTACGTCCGGCGCGCGCGATGTGCGCGCTGACGGATGATGACCTGGCCTGGGCCGATTTGCTGGTGGCGGTCGACACCGCCGCCGCCCGCGCCATGCCCGAACATCGGCCCGCGACCTGCCGCCCGAAATACTGGCGCTTGCCCGCCGATACCGGCGCGGAGCTGGATCTGCAGGCCCTGGAGGCCTTGCGTTGCATGGTTGGCGGGATGCGTATGCTGGCGCGGGTGGATGCCGAAGACGCCTGAGGGGCATGTCGGCGCGTCCCGTCCAGTGTTCTTCAAGACGCGAGGCATTGCCTTGCGAATCCCGAGTCATCCCGGCCGCAGCAAAGCGGAGAGCCGGGATCTGCGGTGGTTACTTTGACCGGGCGTGTCAGATCCCGGATAACCGCTGCGCGGTTTCCGGGATGACGTCGAGAGGGGTGATCGGGGATACCCGGGCGTGATCGCGAGGGGCGCGCCCGGGTTGGTTCCGACCGATCGCCACGGCGCTGCGCGTCTCAATGGGATGGACGCCCCCGCCCTATTACGGCATCGCGATGTGCCAGAGTGGGGGTGATCACTCTCACTCGAAGAAGACGGAGGCGTCCACATGCAGGTTACAACACTCGGTATTGATCTCGCGAAGAACGTGTTCCAGGTCCACGGTGTGGATGCGCAGGGCCGGCAGGTGTTTTCGAAGGCGCTGCGGCGCAGCCAGTTGCGCAACTTCGTCGCCCAGCTGCCGGCCTGCCGGATCGGCATGGAGGCCTGCGGGAGTGCCCATTACTGGG
>NZ_KB906380.1:0-20806 GCF_000381305.1 Thioalkalivibrio sp. ALE16 | reverse complement strand
GCTCCCGATCCATCGCCTGGTGTTTCTGCATCGTCTCCTCGATGGAAAAGCCATGGCGGTCATCGCCCACCGCGGTTCCCATCAAGGCCATCGAAACTGCGAGCGTAGCCGCCCCGGTAGACCAACGAGTTGAATTCATCATGGCTGTTCTCTCCTTGAAAACGGTGCGCCCTATTACCCTGGAAACAGGTTACGGAAAAAAACAACCGAACCAAAAACCATTTATGGCACAAAAATAAAGCAAAACACGCACCATCGGGGTGCGTAACGCGCCGCGGTAGTGCGCAGAAGAAGATGGATGCACCAGAGCAATGCACGATGGGAAATAACCAGCGGACGTGGCACAGTGGAGCAGCACGAATACAAGGTTCAAAAGCGACATGGATGACGCGGTGTTCGGCCTGACGCCGAAGAAAATGCTGAAAGGGACGTTTCGACCCAACGATCGCGCGCAAGCATGCAACGTGAGCGATCTTGTTTCCGAAGCTGAGCTGGAAGATGCGCACCGAAAGGGTGGCGAAGTCGGAATGCTCGAACTGATCGAGGAGCGGGGGCGGAAGTGCGCCCCCCGAGAGGAGTGCAAATCCGGGGCTAACCCAGACCGCAACTGACACTGAAAACTTGAACACCAGGGAGGGTGTATGCCGATCCAGAACCGAACCATTACTGCCCGCGCCATCCAGTGCGCACGCAACGGGCAGCCTGCCGTGCTCTTGCGCGTCGAGCGCATGAGTCTGGAAGGAGGCGGTCTTCGCGCCCGGGTGATCTGGGCGGACAGCCTGACACCCGCACCGGGCGGCGCGGTTGAGCTGAAAGCGTCAGAGGCTGAGGCGCTACCGGAGAATCCGGATCACCAGGCGACCGAGCTGCTCAGGCGCCTGGGGTGGGAGCCATCGGGGAAGATGCCAGGGCCGCAAAGCTGGACCGACGCCCACGACCCCATGGGATTTTGAATCGCAGCCCCGGCCAGCGGCCGGGGTTAGGAACCTTGGTCGTCTTCCGGCCCGCGGTCCGGTTTTTCCAGCAACCGCGGCCCCTGCTCCCGCAGGGATTCGAGACCGGTTTGCAGGCTCAGGCCGTGGATGTAGCCCTCCACCTCGGTCTTCGCGGATTCCTTGGCGGACTCCATGGCCTCGACGAACTGACTGTGGACATGCGCCACGTTCGACGGCGCATTCTCGAGCCGGATTTTCATCGAACGAACAGCGGCCTTCAGCTTGCCCTTGGGAACCGATCCGGGTGCCGAGGCCAGCGCCTCCAGCTCTTCCAGGGCTTCCCTCGTCTCCCGAAGCGCCTTCTCGGTACCCTCCTTCAGTTCCTTCTTGTGCAGACTATCCGGATGCTCGTCATCGGCGATACCGGGAACCAGTTTTGCCGGGTTATCCGTATCCGGAACCCGTCGCAGCGTGACCGGA
Source organism: Thioalkalivibrio sp. ALE16 (assembly GCF_000381305.1). Taxonomy (NCBI): domain Bacteria; kingdom Pseudomonadati; phylum Pseudomonadota; class Gammaproteobacteria; order Chromatiales; family Ectothiorhodospiraceae; genus Thioalkalivibrio; species Thioalkalivibrio sp. ALE16. The sequence continues at coordinate 19,391 of NZ_KB906380.1, read as the reverse complement.
GTGCCAGACCCGAGGCCAACGCTCGCCACGACCTTGGCCCACTGGGTTTCGGACATCTCGATCTCGATCAGTTCGCGATGCTCGGGGTAGATGAAGTCGCTCGAAAGCTGGCGGTCCAGATGGGCCCGGCTGATCGATAAGGCAATGGTCTGCTGATGGTTCAGCGAAGACCCGAACAGTCGAGATTGGCCCTGGCGCCGGGAGACCGTAACGGCCCCGTAGGCGGGATGATCGTATCGGGTGCACTCGCGGCTGGTGCCCTCGTCCTTAAAAGTGACACGCGGCGATTCGGTTTTTTGACTCATAGTGCTCTCCTGTGGGCGGCTTCGGGCCGCGTCCGGTTGAGTTCAGGGAGAATGTACCAGCGTGACCTTCCCCGTCGACTTTTAGAGATACGCGCTTTCGATCACGCCGCGGCCAGTTGTCGCGGGCGCAGCGCATCCGACTCGCGATGCCAAAGCGCCGGGTTGAACCAGGCGTCATCGGGGCAGAACCGGGCGGCGCCGGCGGCCTGCATGTACTCGAGCATCAGGTCCGTCGCAATCCACTCCCGCCCCAGTCGCTCTGCAACCGCGGCCACGGTTCCGCCTCCGGAAAACGGATCGACCACCAGTTCATCGGCTTGGGTCAGGAACTCGACGAAGAACTCGACCAGCCGTTCGGGGAACATCGCGCCGTGCGGTGGAAGCCCGTGGGCCTTGGCATAGCGTTGCACCTGATTCCGGCCCGCGCAGGTATGCCCGGCCTCGAACACATTACCGGGGATTCGGCCTGGTGTTGCGTTCACATAGCTGCTGCCCGGTCGCACCGCATGGGCCCCGTCGCTTGAGGCCCGCGCCCGGCGTTCACCGCCCTCCGCCAGCATCTGCGCATGACGCTCCGTATGGGGCTGAAGGACGCGCCGGTTATCCGATTCGCACCGCTGAGGGTCGTTGGTGAACCAATACAGGGGCTCCCAGGCGACGGTAAGCTGCTGGCGGGTCTTGCAGGCCCATTGCGTCGGGCCTGGGGCCTTCTGGCGGTTGTGCCAGATGATCTCGTCCATCTTGAACAGCCCCAGCCGCTCCGCCAGCGCCAGTACCAGCTTTTCGCGGTACAGCGAACGGGCCGGCGAGCCACGCTCGAAGATATCGTTGGAGATGTTCAGGACGAGGCTGCCCCCGGTCTTCAGCGAGGCCACGATCGGCTCCAGCGCCTCGCAGATGAAGTCGATGTACTCGTCCCCGGACTTGTTGCCATAGGCCCGTGGGGAGGCCAGCGGATACGGCGGCGAGGTGATGCACAGGGCAATCGGGGCATCCACCTGGCGGAAAACCGCGCGGCAGTCGCCCAGGATTGCAACGCCCAGACGGGTCGAAAAGGCCACAAGCCCTGTGCCCGGTGCCTGCCACTCTTGCAGGCGGAATCGGCCCTTGCCGGTCAGGCGCCAGATCCCGCGTTCATCCGGAACACGCTCCAGCAGACCATCCTTCTTCAAGGACTGCTGGACCCAGCGCACGTTGCGATGGAACAGGTTGTACCGCACCCCATCCGCTCCCACCGGGGCAACATGCGCGCCGGGGTCTATCCCAAGGCGATCGGCCACCGCCTCATAGATCTCGGTGTTGCTTGCACCGGACTGATCCATGTACGCCTGCGCGGTGGCTGCGAACAGGTCCAGTTGCGATGGGGTATGCGGACCCCGGGTGCCGGGGCTTGAGACGGACTGGGCCATCCTGGGTCTCCTTCCTTGGATTCTGATTAGAGGACGTAGCGCTGGGCGTCGCGCGAATCCAGCCATTCCGGCCAGGCCGCGACGAACGGACGCAGGTCCTCCAGCGTGAGACGGCGCTGGAAGCGCTGGTCCCGATAGCTTTCGGCGGGCCAGGAATCGTCTTCGTACATCTCATCCTGCGGCGCGAGCCAGCGCAGAAGCTGTTCTGCCGTCTGGAACCGCATACCGGAGCGATACCCCAGGGAACGATCCAGTTGAACGCCCTGCATCCGTCCGCGTATCTGCGGCGGGATCTGGCGCAACAGGTCGATCAGGGGCGAGTGAACCCGGCGCCGACGCGGCACCACCCCTGTGGTGTGAAAACGCATGTACGCCTGCGGGTCGGTGGCAATGCGATGAAGGTCGCGGCTGCCCATAAGTCTATCCCTTCCCGGCTTCGGGCCGGGTGTCCGCAGCCCGATATACCGGGCCGTTGGGTGTTTAGGGATAGGCTACCGAATGCCGCCGATGTGTCGAGTTTTGGCCTTCTGCTCGACCCAGTCGAAGGCCGCAGGTGCAGAACAACCACGACCCCGCAAGGTCGTGCTTCCCACAATACTGACGCAGATTCAAATATGCCCGCGGATCTTAGTTCCAACCCCACCCCCGCAGGGATGTGCTTTCCACTCCGATCAATCACCCGGGATCGCCTATATCGCCGAGTTCCAACCACGCCCCCCGGAGGAACGTGCTTTCCACTGACACCTCGCGGATCTAGCCCGTCAAGGCTGGTGCTGCTCCAACCACGCCCCCGGAGGAACGTGCTTTCCACCACCCTGGCTTGAGCGATCGCATGCGCAAACCTCGACGCTCCAACCACGCCCCCGGAGGAACGTGCTTTCCACCAATCACACGGTATGGTGATGTATGAATGACGACCAGCTCCAACCACGCCCCCGGAGGAACGTGCTTTCCACAGACCCTCTCGTGGGCCCGCCCCGACAAGGCCTGAAGGCCCGTTTTGCGAGCGCTTCGGTCTCAGTGGCCCCGGTGTTCCATCGATTGGCCCTCCATGCCTCGGAAACCCGCACGGCAACGCCCGCGAGCGCTCCCCGGGTTTGAGGCCACCACCGGAGCGCTCGCAAGGCAACGGCGGACCGCCAGATTCGGCTAAAGAACCGCCCCGCCAGCCGTCTTCACGGCCTCCTCGACCGCCTCCCGGTTCTTTTCGGACACCGCCACCTGAAGGATAACACGGGTTTCGCCCTGATCCCGCTTCCGCCACATCCGAGCGTACTCGGGAAGCGAAGCGATCACAGGGGCTATAACCTCCCCTTCCGTATCCCGGCGAACCTCGCCGCACTGAATCTCCACGGCGACGTTCGCATCAAGCGCCTCCAGATCATCCAGATTCAGGGGCTCGCCCCCGTCGAGAAGGATGATCTCATCATCGTGCCAGACACCGTCCGGCCAGTATTCCGGGTCCGAATAGAACGCCCTGAACTCCGCGCCGCTCATGGTCACTTTCGCGCTCATGCGCTCACCTCGTTGTCCGTTACTTGGTCCACCCATGCGGCCTCATCGAGGATTCGGACCTGTTCGCGCCCGGCCTTCTCGTTGATGCCTTCGGCCTTCTTGCGCTTCGATCCGGCCTTCTCGCCGCACACGAGGATGGTGGTCTTGCTGTTGACCGAAGACTGGACGGTGGCCCCGAGACGGCGTGCCTGCTCTTCCAGTTCGCCGCGCGTGCCGCTGGTCAGGGTGCCGGTGAACACGACCGCCTCGCCCGCCAGCGGGCCATCATCCGCCGCGGAGCCCTCCCCGGCCAGCGGCGTGCGCTCCAGATTGAAGCCCAGACGGATCATCGCCTCGATGCCCTCGCGCTGCTCCTGCAACTGTTCGGCGATCGCGCGGGAGGTGATCGGACCAAAACCCTCGACGGCGGCAATGTCCTCGGCGGTGAGCCCCGTCACCTGCTCCAGCGGGTAGACCGCCAGCAGCTTGCGCGAGTCGCCGCGCCCGAGGTGACGAAGGCCCAGTGCGGCCAGGAACCGCCAGTCCGGCACAACCTCTCGGAGGCATCGCGCCAGTTCCCGCACGAGATTGGAAGCCTGACCGGGGCCGAACCCCATGCCCACAAAGGCCACAGCGTTCAGATCGAACAATCCGCGCAGATCCGTGTGGCCGTGATCCACCAGCACTTCGACGGTCTTCGGCCCGAACAGATCGGCATTGCCCATAATGTGGAAGAAGTGCCGCAGGCGCGCCTCGGCCTGCGCCGGGCAGCCCACGGTATTCGGGCACACCGCGTACTCGCCATCGACCTCGGCCTCATGCCCGCAGGACGGGCAATGGGTCACGGTCATCGGCTCGTCCGCCGGCTCCAGCACCCGCTCCAGCTTCGGGATCACGTCGCCCGAGCGGATGATCTCGATCTCGGCCCCGACCCCAAGGCCCTGCTGGGCCAGATTGGCGGCAGTGTGGGCGGTCACGTTCGAGATCCGCGCCCCGGTCAGGAGAACGGGTTCGATTTCAAGGACCGGGGTAATGCGCCCGGTGCGCCCGGTCTGGAGGCGAATGTCGCGCACGCGGGTTTGGGCGACCTCGCCCTTGGTCTTGAGCGCGACCTGCCAGCGATGATGGTGGGACGTGGAGCCCATGTAGGCCTTCACCGACTCATCCGTGACCTCCAGCACGACCCCATCCGTGCGGTACGGAACGGCCTGACGCAGCGCCTCCATGCGTGCCTGCCAGCTCGCCATCACCACGGCCGCCGACGCCTGCCACGCGGGAAGCTGGCGATAGGGGAAGAAGAGGACGGCCTGCGCCTCCACCGCCTTCTGGTGATGCGGTTTCACCGTATCGGCCCCGACAAACCCCGCGACGAAATTGCGCGGGTGAGGCATGTCGTAAACCGCCTCGATCTCGTCCTGAAAGAACACCTCCTCCAGCACCAGCTCGCCCGGTCCCGGTTCCATCGATCCGTCCGGCGTGCGCAGACCGCGCTCAAAGGCGTGGGTGATGTCGGTTCCGGCAAAACCGTTGCCGCGCGTGACCAGACGGCCATCCGGGCGCTGCATTCCGGCAATGCCATCCAGCTTCGGGGTCATACGGAACGTCAGGGTTTCCGAGCGGATGCCCAGCGCCTCGGCGGCGGCCTCGACCCGACCAAGGAAGCGGCGAAGCTCGTCCTCGGTGTAGGCCTTGTCGGTCGAGAGCATCGGGCTGTCGTGCTTGACGGTATCGCCCTCGAAGGCATCCCCTTCCGGCTCCACCGCCTTGAGGAACGGATGCTCCGGGTCTTTCTCCGACAGGGTGGCGATGAACAGGTGGTCGTAGACCGCATCCGGCACCAGGGGTTGTCCGGCGCGGTAGGCGGCGTTCAGCCGCTCACAGGCGCTCGCCAGCTCATCCACAGTGCAGTCGCGGGGGTGTTTGAAGCCTGCGGGAAGCTCCACAGTGTCATCCATGACGGTGCTCTCCAATGCCAGTTCGTGATTCATGGTCGATCTCCGCCGGCTTCGGGCCGGTTCCGATGAATGGATGACCAGTCTATCGGGGTGCGCCCGCTTGTCGATTTCTGCCGATCTCGCGGGGTCCGTCCGACACCCGGTACGACTCCAGCAGCAAGCGAACGGGGGTATAGAGCGGCTCGATGACGGCGCGCGGGTCCAGTACCCACAAGTGCCGATCCGTATCCTGTTCTGAACGGACCATCCGCCCGATCCCCTGGGCGGTCTGCCAGTAGGTCTCGGCCGCCTTGGACTCGAAGTTCGCCCGCCCCCGATTGCGCGCCGCTTGGGAAATGGAGCGGTTGAGCCCCACCGGCAAACGGGCGATGACCAGATCCGACACCTGACTCAAACCCTCCGACGTCAGGTTGATCCCGGTCCATGCGGCACCGGTGGCGAGCCACACCGGACGCTCCCCGTTTCGACTCGACGCGACGAAGGCCTCACGCAGGGAGGACAGCCGCGCACCGGGGCGCTGGACGATCAGCCGCTCGCCCAGCGTATCGGCCAGACGTTCGGACAGGCCCTCGATGTCCCGGTAGGCCGTCAGCAGGACCAATGTCCCCTGCTCCGCCCCCTCCGTGATCCGCGCCAGATCCCGTGCCGTAGCGTCCAGCCATTGCCGAACCAGTCCGGCGTAGATTGCCGGGTCCGTTTCCGACGTGCTGGGCGGTCGACGCTCGGGGTTGTCCTCGATATGGGCGATCACATTGCCCCGAACCCAGTCCGGGCGTACGGGCTTGAGGGTGCGCAGGCGCTCACGCGGTAGCGCCAAAACCTGAGTGAGGTGACGCGCCGAATACCAGCCCTGCGTATCGGATACGTCGGCTCGCCGCGAATCCCGTGTCGGGACATAGAGCGTGGCCGACATGAGCACCGCCGCGTCGATCTGCGACCACATGCGCTCGAACAGGCGCCGCAGTCCCTGACCACCCACCGCCAGCGACAGGTAGCCGCGCACCGGCGAGGAGGACAGTTGCAGCAGGGCGCGTTCGCGCTGGGACGCCCGGAGAATCGAGCGGGTCCGCTTCAGCAACGCGAGAAGACCGGGATCGGCCGTGTGCTGGCGGGCCCTTTCCGCGCGCCCGATGAGGGCGTCAACAGCCTGGTGCAGCCGACCCGCCTGGACCTGAACGGCCGCATAGCGATCATCGCCCGGAAACAGCAGGATTTCCCCGCCCCGCTCGGGAAACCGGTTGTGCAGATCCTTCAGGACCTCTTCGACCGCCTCGATGTCCCGCTTGGCCGTTTTGAGCAGCGCCGCGGGGAGCGAGCGCAAAAGGCGCGGAAGCTGGTCCAGTGAAGCCGTCGGGGACAGGACAGCGTTGGCGTTTTCCTCGAACTGGTGGGCCTCGTCGAGCACCAGGACCTCGTGAGGCGGCAACAGGTAGCGTTCGAGGCCGATCATTCGAGCGTGGAGCGCGTACATCGCGTGCGTACAGAACACGATCGGCGCATCCCCCTCCAGATCCCGTGCCGTCATTGACGCCCGAATCCCCGGATCGGTTTCACCTTCTGCGTCGTCGCCGATCTCATCCGCCGACAGCTCCAGCTCCTCCACCCCGTACCCATCCGGCAGCAGCGTGACGAGATCATCGGTCAGGTGGGAAACAGGGTGGCCTTCAACCGACGCGAAAGCGGCCGTCGAGTCGGTTCGCCCTGCCGGGGCACCCGCATTCAGCCATTGCAGCAGGGCCGAACCCGAGGCCTGGATCTCCGGGTCGGAACCCGACTGCATCAAGGAAGCGAGCTGGCGGGCGCGGCCCGCATGGAAGAACTGGGCCGCGCCGAGAAAGAACTGCATGGGGCGATTCAGCCCTGGGCAGGATTCAAACTCCCGCGCCAGCGCCGCCAGTACGCCCAGCGTGGGCCCACACACCACCACCCGCTCGCGCCCGGCGGCCAGGGCATCCTCCACCGCTTGCGCGACTGCGCGGCCCTTGCCGGTACCGGTGGCCGCCTCCGCCAGAAGAATCTTGTTGTCTGCCAAGCCTTCGGTCAGCGGGGAATAGAAAAGCCCCTGCTCCGGGCGCATCCAGTCCGGGCCCTCCGACCCCCGATCCACGGCCTCTGTTCGCTTCGAACGCGGTTCCGCACCGGGCGCATTCAGATGGCCGTGCAGAAGTTCACTCAGGACCTCGGACCACGGCTCATCCCCCTGGCGCAGACCGGACAGCACGGCGAGATCCCGCGCCCCGAGATTGATGGAAATCGATTCAAGGCCCGCGGCCGGCAACCGCCGGCGCCGGCCCGTATGCGCCGCTGCGTGAAGGCGCTCCCGAAAGAAGCGGCTCTGCCCGGTGGCGGGGATGTCGGTGAGGCGTTCGGGGCTGTACTTGAGGCGAATCTGCATCCTTGCATCCTTCATAAACTAAACCATGTTTACTTTACAGCATACAGACTCTGGACTACGGTAGGAAACGCTGACAACAAGGAGGTTCCAATGTACTTCGCACACACCGTGCTCTGGCCGGGCAAACCGCCCGCTGCCTATCGCCGGATCCTCGCCTCACTCGTACCCGATGAAGGCGAATTTCAGATCCCGCAGGCGATCTTCCACTACGGACCCGATGGAAAGCCGCTTCAGGGGCTCTCGCCATTTCGGTTTTCGTCAAAACCCGGCGACGGCGACCAGACCCAACTGGTGCTCTCGGCTATCGGGCCGCAGGCGGTTGCGATGCTGCGCCGCGAGACCTGGAAGATCACTCACCTGCTCAGTGAATCGAAGGGGCAACCGCTGGCGGATCGCACGCACACGGGCTACTGCGAACTGCGCGTCGCTCCGCGCCCGGTGACCTTCCGGGTGAACCACATGATCGCCGAGCGCCACCAGCGCGAGCGCGGCGCGTCCTCGGACCCCGAGGTGATCCGACGCAAGATCCTGGCGGGGCTGGAGGCGCAATGCGCCTTGCTCGGCCGGCCGCTGCCGGAGGGTATTGAGGAAGCGATCTACGACATCCGCCCCAGCGAAAAGACCTTCGCGACCCCCATTGCGGGGGGCATGGTCGGAGTGGGTCCGAACGAGATCGAGATGGACGCCGCCCTTGAGATCAAGGGCCCGTGGCATGTGGGATCCCTCGCCGCCCGCGGCTTCGGGCGCATCCTGCAACCGCGCCGGGCACAGGACCGGAAGGTGGCGGCATGAGGGCGGTACCCAGCCCCTCGCGGATGCTCGCCGAGGCGACCGGGCTCGAACCGATCGGGGCGCCCGCGTCCGAGGCCTGTACCTGCCGTCTGTGTGGTGGGCCTGTGGCCGCCGGAGAACCCCGCTTCGAGCAGAAGTTCGGCGCGACATTCAACGATGGCCCCGCGACCCTGGACCGGGTCGGAAACTGGATCTGTGGCTGGTGTGGCCCCTTTATCGAAGCCGCCCAGATGACGCAGATGCAGGGGGTATTGGTACACCAACCGGAGGGCGAACCCGGCGAGGCCTGGCGGGTGACGCGCAAGGCGCACATCCGCTGGGCGTTCGAGCAGAACTTTGAGGGGCCGCTGGTGATCGCGCTCGCGACCCGTAAACGGGAGCACCTGATCTGGCAAGCGCCGGTCAGTCTGTCACCGGATGTCCTGCAACTGCGTGTTGGTCGCGACACCCTCCTGGTCCGGCGCCCGGTACTGGATCGCTACCGCGAGGCGGCTACCGAGGAGCGCCTGGAGTCACTGTTTCCGAAAACGGCCGCGGACAAGCGGCTCTACCGACTGGGGCAGCAGCTCGAACAGGCCTCGATGGGCGGATTCGATGGCCCGCGCGCGTGGTACGCCGATCTTCCCGAGGACCTGGTGCGCGCCTATGAGGCACTGGGACCCGGCGAGCTGTGGTTCGCCCAATACGTCCTGACCCAGGCACCGGACGAGCCACCCCGGTTCAAGTTCGATCGCCTGAACCCACCGAAAGACTGAAAACCACTGAAGAAGGAACTTGAGATGATTCAACTCGAAGGAACGCTGTACACCACCAGCCCGCTGCACATCACCGATGCCAGCCAGGATCGGCGTATCGAGAGCGGGAATTCCACGATGCCGGTCACCGGCACGCAAACACTGACGGTCGTGAGCCGTGACCCGGATTCCGGGGAGACCCATACCCGCCGGGTCCCGGTCATCCCGAGCAACTCGATCCGGGGGCGCATCCGCCGCGCCGCCGCCGATATCCTGATGGAAGCGCTGAAGGCCAAGGGCGAGAAGCTGACCCTGCCGGCCTACCACACGGTCTGCGCCGGGACCGCGGACGGTCGCCCGGACAAGGGTAGTTCGGTCAGCCTGAGCGCGCTGCACCAGCGCCGCGAACACCCGTTCATCGGCTTGTTCGGCGGCGGCCCCGAAATGGTCGAGTCCCGCTTTCTCACCGATACCGCTTGGGCCCTGGTGCCCGAAACGGTCGCAAGCATCGATGTGCCGGCGGCCTGCGAGGATGCCGTGGTGGATCCGATGGGACGGGAAAAGCGCCTGCCGCTGACGCAGGTGATCTACTTCCGCCGTATGGACGACATCCTCCAGTTCTCCGACCCGAAGGCCGCCGAACGGATCGAGGACTACGAGACGGCCGCTCAGGAATGGCTCGATAGCCAGCGCACCCGTAGCAACGGCGATGAGGAGCGCGGGGATCGGGTCCAGGGCTGGAACGCCACGGAGATCGTGCTGGCGGGGATGCCATTCTCGTTCCGGATCGGGACCACCACCAGCAGCAGCGAAGCGCAGGATGGGCTTTTGCTGGCGGCGCTGGAGCGCTTCGTCGAGCGCTTCCCGAACCTGGGCGGATGGAAGGTGAAGGGCTTCGGTCGCTACGACCTGTCCTCGATCCGCATGTCCTGTGACGGTGAGGACGCGGGCCTGGTGTTCACCCGCGACGGTGGGCAGCTCCGACTCAACCGCGACAACCCGGCCGTGGCCGGGCGTCTGGACGCCTGGGCGTCCTACGCGAACTCGGACGCGCTGACGGCGGCGGAGATCCAGGAATGGGCGAAGGCCGCGTGATGGCGGCGAAAACGATGGAACCTCTGCGGATTACCGGGCGGATGCACGGGCTGATGGTTGAGCCCGAGCGACCGATCGCCCTCGATGGGATTCTGGCTTGGGCGATGGTCGAGCGCGCCCGCATGGAGGGGGCGGAGGATCCGCTGGCGGCGCAGGAGTCATTGCCGCTGGCGTTCGACAAGGACCGGGGCGTGTGGAAGGCCAGTTGGGTCTTCCGGCGCTACGAAAGCCCACTCCAGACCCGACAGCAGACGAAGAAAACCGACGTACCGGCCCTGCTCGACGGGCGTAACGCCGAGCACTGGGAAGGTCGCGTAGACTCGATCGCCACGGGTACCGGCATGTACAAGGGGGCCGTCCTGGACTGCACCTATCGGCAGATCAGCGAGGTTTCGGCCTGGTGCATCGGAGACCGGGAGCGCATCGAGGAGCTGCTGGGGATGGTGCATGGCCTGGGATCTCGGCGCCGACAGGGCTTCGGGCGGATCTCGGGGTGGACCGTGGAGCCCGATCCAGAGGCCGAGAACCAGTGGGGCCAGCGGGCCTTGCCGGACAACCCCGGCGGGTTCCTGCGTTCGACCGGGGCCCTGTCTCCGCCCTACTGGCGACAGGATCGGGTTCAACTCATCTGGACTCCGATCACGGATCAGCTCTGAAGCAGGCCAGTGCACCGATGCCTTGCGAGCGCTCCGGTGGTGGCCTCAAACCCGGGGAGCGCTCGCGGGCGTTGCCGTGCGGGTTTCCGGAGCATCGAGGGTCAATCGATGGGGTTCTTGATTCATCCGAACCGGAGCGCTCGCAAAACGGGCATTCAGGCCTTGCGGGAGCGGGCTTGTGGAGCGGTCTGTGGAAAGTATGCTCCTGCTGGGGCGTGGTTGGAACGGAAGCGTCACATTGGGGCTTGTTACCTGGGGTAACGTGGAAAGTACGCTCCTGCTGGGGCGTGGTTGGAACCCTCCTTGTTGGTCGGGTGGTGTTTTCATCGTCGTAAAGTGAAAAGCACGTCCCTGCGGGGGCGTGGTTGGAACATCGCGGACATCGTGCATCTGCATCAGCAGCCGGTCGGTGGAAAGTACGCTCCTGCTGGGGCGTGGTTGGAATGATGCGCGGAGCACAGCAGGCCGATGGAAACGGCCGTGTGGAAAGTACGCCCCTGCTGGGGCGTGGTTGGAACTGCGTCTCAGAGGCGAGGTTGGGGACAACGTTGAGGTGTGGAAAGTACGCTCCTGCGGGGGCGTGGTTGGAACTTCGGTTGGTGTGAAGCCAATGCCATCGACTGGCGCATGGAAAGTACGCCCCTGCGGGGGCGTGGTTGGAACTAGCATGTTTGGGGCGCCGATCGAAGATCAGGAATACGTGGAAAGTACGCCCCTGCGGGGTCGTGGCTAGAGAACCGAAGAAGGCGTTGGGGCTTTCGATGCTTCGTAGTGGAAAGCGCCACCCGCGGGGTGGCGGCTACAACATGCACGACCTGGGCCCGATGGAACAGGCAAGACCATGGAAATCACCGGCTCTCAGGAGTTGGTGTCTGTTAGGAGTTGGTGTCTGTGACGCAGCGGGCTGAACGAGGTCGTGAAAGACAGTTAGGATGAGAGAACCTGTGATGCCGACCAAGAACACCTGGATCGGTGGTTGGATGTCGGCAAGGTGACCACGCACTCCGTGGCTCCGAAGGATGTTAATCACGCTCACGAGGGCATGGTTGCAGCGAACACGGGACCGCCATCATTATCAGTGGTCACCGTCCGAACATTGGAATTCACGCCTGAACGCAGGCGTGGCAAGGATGCCGAAAAGCGAAGAAGGGAGGTGGTGATGTCCAGCGAGGAAACGCAAGAGAAGCAACGGACCGAAAACGAATCGAAGGGCGACCCGGCTGCTTCCCTGCTGGCAAAGCAGATGCAGAGGATTGGGCGGGAAGATGAAGACCCCGACCTGGAAGCGGCTGGCCGGAAGCTCGAATCGATGTCTCGAGAGCGGCCACCAGCGCCCGGTCCTATTCCGACTCGGACGCCTCCTGGAGCGCCTCCATGACGATCTCCCGGCTGCCGGATACCCCGGCCCCGGCGTCACCGACCGGTTCGACTTCCCGCCAGGTCAGCCCCATCTCGTCCGCGAAGCCCGAAGGCGTGAAGAAGTCCTCGTCGTAGCCCCAGTGGATCCGATCGGCGTGATGCACCACCAGCCGCTCCCGTGCCCGAGTCGCGGCGACGTAGGACAGGCGCCGTTCTTCCTCGATGTTCTGTGCCGCTTCGTCCTCGTCTTCGTCGAACATGGAGGGCTTGTCGCTGCTGCGCCGCATCGGCATCAGCCCATCCGACATCCCGGCGATATGCACCGTGTGGTACTCGAGGCCCTTCACGCGGAAGACCGTAGCCACCGTCACCGCATCCTGCTCGGCTTCCTCGTCCGGCGCGGCCAAGGCCATCTCCTGCACGATCTCCCACTGCTCGGCCCGGCTGTATTCGGCGTCCACCTTGCCCTGATCGCTCGTACCGAACCGGCCCTGGATGGCTTCCTCGATCGACATGATCGTGGTCAGGCGGCGTTCGTACATCGTCTTCGGCTTGTCGGCCGTCTTCGACAGCTCCTTGAGCGTGTCCTGAAAACCGCCCATCTCCGGATCCAGCGCCCACTCGGCCAGATACAGCGGCGGCCACTCGGCCAGCCCGTCGATCATCTGGGCCAGACGCTCGGCCGCGGCAAAAGCCGGCTTGCTCAGTTTGACGTGGTGGCGAGCCTCGAGGATCGGGATGTCATGGATCACCGAGTACCCGATCAGGTCGTTCAGCGAACGCTCCCCGAGACCCTTCACGAGCTGCGCGAGCTTGGTCACCGCCATCGAGTCCTGCGGGTTCTGCACCAGCCGCACCGCGCCCATCAGAAGCTGCGCCTCCGGGGTCTGGAAGACATCGATCCCCTGGGCGATGTGATACGGGATGCCGCGCGCGATCAGGGCCGGTTCCAGTACCCGCGCGATCTTGTTCACGCGGTACAGGATCGCGATGCGCTTGGGGGAGATTCCGGCATCGATGGCCTCGCGGATGTCCTGCGAGATCGCATTTGCCATCGCAACGCCGTCCGGGTGCTGCTGCCCGTCCGGGGCCTCACCATCCGCGCGGCCTTCGGCGTAGGGGCTTTTCTCGATCCGGGTCTGGTTGCAGGCAATGTGCTGCGCCGCGGCCGAGACGATGCTGGGCGTGGAGCGGTAGTTGCGCTCCAGCCGGACGACCGCGGCCTGTGTCTCGTCACGGAAGGTACGCAGGTTGCTCGGAGCGGCCCCACGCCACTCGTAGATGCACTGGTCGTCATCCCCGACCATCATCACGTTATTGTGCGAAGAGAACAGGCGCAGCATCGCGTACTGGATGCGGTTGGTGTCCTGGGCCTCGTCCACGGCGATGTGCGTGAAGCGCTCTTCCAGCTTGGCCGCCCACTCCGGGTGAGCCGCAAGACCCGCCGCCGGGAGCGCGACCAGATCCCCGAAGTCCACGGTGTTCGCGGTGCGCTTGTTCTCTTCGTACCGGCGCAGGATGTCGTTGAGCCGCGCCCAGTGGGTGCGCCGGATGCCCTGCATGGTCAGCAGGTCCATGATCCGCTGGCGACGCCCGGGGTTCTCGTCCCCTGTGCGGGCGTACTGATCCCCAAGGATGATGCCCTCGTTCGACAGTACATCGTGGACCGTCATCAGCTTCTTGACCGGCACGTCCTCGCGGAACGCATCGTCCGCCAGCTCCTTGTGCAGCCGCCGGATCTCCTTTTTCTGGTCGTTGGCGTCCATCAGGCTTACGCCCGACTTGCGCTGGCAGCGCGAGGGATTCGACTGGAGCAGCTTCCAGCCGAAGGAGTGGAAGTTCTCGATGGTCGGCAGGGCCTTGCGGTCCTGGGTGTCCAGCCGGTCCCGCAGGCGGGCGTACATCTCCCGCGCCGCCTTACGCGAGAAGGTCAGCATCAGGAGGTTTTCGGGGTGGTGGCCGCTTTCCAGCATGCGCGCGGTGCGCTCGGTCAGGGTCGCGGTCTTGCCCGCCCCCGCCCCCGCCAGAATCAGTGCTGGCCCCTCCACGATCTGCGCGGCGGTCTCCTGCTGGGGGTCGAGTACGACATCATCCATGATCGATGGCCTCCCGGTCCTTCGGGTCGTGTTGAACGACGGACAGGATACGCGCCTGCCCGCCGTCGTGCCGAAACCCGGGCACTACCGGATGCCCAGGAAGGACATCAACGGGTGCTGGTCCACCGCACGCATGGCCTCGTACCCCGGGCCGTCCGGTTCATCGCCGTAGGACATCTCACCGGCCGCCACGATGACGGTGTTGCCATCAAGCGGACGCACCATGGAATCCGGGGCCATCCGGGCGCTGCGCCAAAGATCGGCCACCCGATCCAGCTCGTCACGGATGTTCTGGTCGGTCGGCTCGGACGCCTGCCGGAACAGATCCGGGATCAGGCCCCCGAAAGAACCCTCACACTCGGAGGCATCTTCCACCAGGTTGTGCCACTCGTCGGGGAAGTCATCCTCCGTCAGCTCCGACTCCGGGTTCTGCTCGAACTCCAGCACATTGGTCCGAATGCTATCGACCAACTCACGCATAGCCTCCATTTCGTAGGTATCGAAGGAGGCCGCCTCGCGCGGGTGTTCCGGGCCGACGAGGATGTATCCGATCATGTTTGCGCTCATAGAGTGCTCCTTCCGGCTTCGGGCCGGTTCCGTTGATTGAGGGTACAGCGTAGCGGATCGGGCGGATCTGTCGATTTTCGGGGCGAGATCATCCCCGCCGGGCGACCCATCCATCCAGTGGCTCGGCATCGGACGACTCCAGTGCGTCCAAGGCTTTCTGCGCCAGCGCCGGGTCCTCATAGCAGTATCGATGGGTGTATCCGCCCTCCTGAACCCCAAGGCACAGCCCCACCGTGTACAGCAGAGGGACCAGCCCCGCATAGCTGCCATCCGGGAGCGCCCGCACCCGCAGGTACCCGGCCTCCTCCACCAGCCAGCTCTCGAAGGACTCAGGCCGCGGCATGCGAGACCTCCCGCCTAACCTGCTTGAACAGCGGATCTTCCATGGCGGCCCGATAGTCCGCCAGCACGCGCTCCGGTGCGTCGTTCAGGTAGTCACGGACCATGAACTTCAACGCATACTCGAGGCGATCCTGGCGGTAGGTAGCCACCGACTGATGCAGCGCGTGAGATTCCGCCTCGCTGCGAAAATGCGGCCGACTGCGCGAACGCAGGCGCCAAAGCCGATCGCTCTCGGACCGCCAGAACCGCGTGATGCCCCGGCGCGCGGGGATCAGCATGGCGTCTTCCTGGGCGATCGAACCGACCGCTAAGGTATCCGCCGCATCAAGCATGAAGTCCAGAAAGTCCGTGGGCCATTCCAGCACCCCAAACAAGAGGTGGGCCTGAATCGCGGTGGTGCGCAGCTCGCGGCGAAGGCCGCGCGTGGTTTTGGGTTGTGCGATGGGGCGCCCCATGATCTCCACTTCCGGGAACCGCATCCCGAAGGCGAAGACCCCGCACCGACCCATTTCACCCCGGCGGTAGAAGTCGATGACGTGGGCCATCTCGTGCGTGATCGCATACAGGCTGGCGTCAAAGCCAAAGCTGCCCACGAGGCGTCCATCACCGATATAGGTGCTGCGATCGGAGAGGTGAAGGTTTCGGTGCGACAGGGGCGTCGCGCTCAGGTAGTCAGCCAGTTGCGGCAGCGACGGGAAATCGTACGATTTGAGGTCCATGACAGGTCTCCTGATCGGCTTCGGGCCGGTTCCGTATGAGAGTGCCCATCGTAGCGCGATCCGCGCATTCGTCGAGTTTCATGTCCTCAAGCCGAGCGCCGCGCCCTCTCCAGAAAACGGTCCACCCGCGCCATCACCTCCGGCAGCGCCAGGTCGAAGATCGGGATGCCGTAGTCCGTGGCAATCCGCAGCGCCTGCCCGGTACCGCCCTTCCCGGTTCCACCGGGCGTCCAGCACAGCACGAATGCCACCGGGATTCCGCAGCCTTCGCCCATGATCTGCATGGCGTTCCGCGCCATCAGACGCCGCCCCCGCGCCGTGAGGCGCCCGGGTGCCGGGTGGTAGCGGTCCACAGTGTCGAATGCCCATGTCGGAATCGAACTCTCGGCATAGAAGATTTCCTTGCCGCCGCCCGCTGCATCGGCACCCTCCTCGAAGGCGCTGTCCGCTCCCACAGCGCCGCCGGAGCGCAGGATGTAGCCGCGCTCCGCCAGCGCCTGGGCGGCGTCCCGCATCACCGGCAGGACCTCCATCGGGGTCGTGCGGGATCCGATTCCGGCGTAATAGCGCGCACGAGTCATGCCATCCACCGGGTTACGCCGCCACCGTCTGGAAGCTCTGGAGCGAACTACCCACCAGCGCCTCAATCCGCGCCCCTTCCTGGGCGCTCGGATCAAAGTTCCCGAAAAACTCCACGAACTCGCAGGATTCCGCGACCGAAAACACCGAGCTATCCCCCTCGATCATCAGGATGTAACCGCCCCGCTCCGGAACGGCGTGCGCGAAGGCTCGGGCATCCTCCAGCGAGGGAAATAGCTTCACGCTGGTCGTCCGCCCGGGGTTGGTGTCCGAATAGTTCACGAACCACATGGTGTCGGACTGGGTGCTGCTGAGGACTGCGTTGCTCATCGGGCTGCTCCTTCCGGCTTCGGGCCGGGTTCCGTTGATGAGATGCCCAGTCTATCGGGACCGGGTGCCCTGTCGATTTCTTGCGACGGGGAACGCCCGCCAAAAGGGGTGCGAACAACGTCGGGAACTACAGGTCCGGGTCCGGGCGAATCCACACGATCGCATGCAGACCGTTGGTATCTCCGACGCCATCACGGGCCGCTTGGACGACCTCCGACCAGTACGGATCGGGCATGCCGGAATCGGTGCCTTCCCCCGAGAACGAGGGGTCGACCCCCACGAACACGTCGGGGTACCCACCCAGATCCGGGTATTCGCCAGCCGGGAGCCATGTCGCGAGACCCTGTCCGTTTTGACGGGTAACCCATTCAACAAAATCAGGGTGTCGTCCGGGATCAAACCAGTCCACGGCGATCTGGACCATGCGGCCGGATGTTGCGGTGTAAGTCATGTCGATTCTCCTTCCGGCTTCGGGCCGGTTCCGTCTGATTGAGACCCTAGTGTATCGGGCCGCGCGCGACTGTCGATTTCTTGTGGCCCCAATGGCTGGGCCGGGCGACCTTTTGCCCCCCGGCCCAGCCGACAAGAACCTATTCGGGCAAGTCCGCCTTCGCCCGCGCGTCGTCGTAATACTCATCGACTTCGATGGTCTCACCATCCATCAGGACATCGTACTCGAACGAACCGCCCTCAACAGGGATGCGAACCAGGGTGATAGCCCCCGACTCGAGAGTAATCACTTGCGCACCCTCCAGGCTGACCATGTCGCCGCGCTTCTCGTATTGCCCCTTGCGGACGTTCATTCGATTTGCCGGATCCGCCTCGTTCCATCGCTGAACAAAAGCCACTTCAAGAGGCTGCAACGAGGTACCCAGCCCCACGCGCTCCAGGTGATCCAGCGTCTTGATCGAATCGGAATGGCCGATCTCGGCGCGATGAACAAGCCGCTCCACCAACGCATACAGGCTATCCGGCATCGACCCCATTTCGATGGACTCATCCTCGCCGTCGATCTCGAAATGCTGGGGGGCATTCGCGACGAGGACCTCAGCATCAATCGGCGTCCGGCGAGAAACAATCATAAGGGAATCGGCCCCGTGTCGATGCTCATGCCAAACGAACGAAGCATCGAAAAATGGCGCCTCGCCGTTATGTCGAGCGGCCTGGGAAACAGCCTCATCGGAACCGCTCACGAGAGCGGGCAGCTCGGACGTGTCGAAGGCGACCATCGGAGTCTCGTACCCAGCTTGGCGGGCCTGATCCTTGGCCCGCTCGTAGTGCAGGCCATCGGCGTACTCGGTCGCGTCCACCTTGACCGAGGCAACAAACACATCCGCCTCACCGGAGGCGTTATGGCAGGCTACGGCCACGACTTCCTGGTGGCGTTCGATCGGGGAATTTGGGTTCTGCATGTAAAGCTCCTTTCCGGCTCCGGGCCGGGTGTCCGCCGCTCGGGGTGGCGCGAGCGGTTCGTCTTGATTCGGGGTTCACACTAGCGGATCACGATGTCTTGTCGAGTTCTTCGGCCGAAGGGCTTGGCCGAGACAAGCCCCACCCACCCGGGCCGTCGCGGATGAAGCAACCGGGGGTGGCCGGTGCTGGCCCACCCCGGCGAAGGGATCATCCATCGAGCTTCAACCAGGCCTCAAACTCGTACTGGCCGGCCGTCGCTGGGCCCATAATGCTCGAAACCTCCTCGACCTCGATCCCCTTTTCCACCAGCTTTGCACGGGTCGCGGCCTTCAGGGAGACATCGCCATTGGCGGCCTGGTCTACCTGGTTGGGTGCGGCAAATACCGTGAAGGGGACGTACACGAGGCTCTCGCCCGTGGCCGTCGTGCAGTCCACCACGAGCGCACTTTCCGTTGCGAAGCCGGTCGCTTGCGGCAGTTCCTTTAGAACATCCTGGGCACGGTTGCGGTACTGCTGGTGCTTCTCGGCATTACGATTCAGCAGGTCGGACAGGCGATACCACTTGATCATCTCGTCCAACAGGTCTCGCCACGGGATACAGACATCCCCGTTGCTCTCGACCGCCTGAACCAGGCGCCATGCGGCCAGCGTGACCCCATCCTCGTCCTCGGAGGCATTCTCCGGTGGCGTGGGAGGAAGAGCCTGGGCCAGCGGCCCGCATACCTCCTGAATAAGCTGGCCGGACAGCACCTGCTCCACAAATACCGTGAGAGCGTCTTCCAGATTCTTTTCCAAATTGATGGTGGCAGTCTTGTTCATCATTCTCTCCGTCTGGCGTCCAAGGCGGTTTGCCTTGATTCGGGGTTCAGACTAGCGGATCACCAAATAGGCGCGAGAAGCCCCTGGCTTTAGCCATGGGGAGGGATAGCGCCGGTTTTTCGTACGCGGGTTGTGCTAATCGGTATGACTCTGGATAATACGCATCCATGGAGTATCGATCCAACCGCAACGTGGTGTTTGCCTGCCAGTACCATGTCATTTTCTGTCCGAAGTATCGGCGGAAAGTGCTGGTCGGCGAGGTGAGCGATCGGCTGAAGGTCATTGCCCGCGACGTAGCTTCGGAGAACGATGTCGAGATCATCGAGATGGAA
>NZ_KB906379.1:0-27667 GCF_000381305.1 Thioalkalivibrio sp. ALE16 | reverse complement strand
CGCGTAAGCCTACAAAAACGGAGAAGCGAACGCGTTATTACGTACCCAACCCTCGATTGCGCAAGCGATTGAGCATGATGGCAACGGGAGCGATCCCGGTGGGGGCCAGTCCGATCATTGCGAAGCACCTCGAGTGCGTGACCTCGCTGGGACCCTCCACCCGCGGAATCCATCCGGGACCGTGGCGAATGAAAGCCGCACACGCAGTCCGAATGTACGGGAGCAATCGTCGCCCCGAAACCATCACTCAAACGCTTGGCAAACCGGGGGCGTCCATGTACGCAATGACGGGTTTCTTTTGGCAGGGGCTTCGCGGGCAAGCCCGCTCCCACGAAGGACGCTGCCAGAAGGGGGGCGCCCGCGGGGAGGGTGGTGTTTCGGTGCCGGCCTGGCGTTGGCAGGGGCTTCGCGTGCGTGCACGCTCCTACAGGGAGGACGGGGGCTGCGGAGCTAGAGGCCGAGGATGGCGACGGCGGTGGCGAAGTAGATGGTGATGCCGACGACGTCGACGACGGAGGTGATCAGCGGGGCGCTGGCGACGGCCGGGTCGACGCCGAAGCGGGTGAGGGTGAAGGGGAGTAGCAGGCCGAACATGGAGCCGAACAGGACGACCAGGAACATGCCCAGCGCGATGGCGTTGGCGACCTCGAGGCTGCCGAGCCAGTTGCCGGAGAGCCAGATGGCGCCGGCGAGGGTGGCACCCAGGGCGGAGGAGACGAGGATTTCCTTGCCGCCCAGGCGCCACCAGTCCTGGAGCTTGATGTCGTTGGTGGCGAGTGAGCGCACCACGAGCGTGGAGGCCTGGGCGCCGGCGTTGCCCCCGGTGGCGATTACCATGGGCAGGAAGAAGATCAGCGCGACGACGGTTTCGATGGCGGCCTCGAAGTGGGCGATGGCCATGCCGGAGAGGATGTTCACGGCAACGAGGATCACCAGCCAGCCGATGCGCTTGCGGTAGAGGAGCTGCATGCTGGCGTCGCGCAGAGAGAGCACGACGTCGCCGACCGCGGCCATGCGGTGGAAGTCCTCGGTGGTCTCCGCGCGCAGCACGTCCATTACGTCGTCGACGGTGATGATGCCGAGCAGGTGTCCGTCGTCGTCCACGACCGGGAGCACGTCCAGGTCGTAGTGGGAGATGCGGTGGGCGGCCTCTTCGCGGTCTTCCTCCGCCGCGATGCTGACGACATCTGTGTGCATGCGTTCGCGCACGCTGGTGGAGGGACGCGACAGCAGCAGTTCTTTCAGGCGCACCCAGCCGAGCAGTTCGCCGTTGGGTGTGATCACGAAGATGGTGTTGACGGTCTCGGCCAGATCGCTGTGTTCCCGCAGGTGATCCATGGCCTCGGCCACGGACCAGTCCGGCTGGACGGTCGCGAACTCGGGCGTCATCAGACGCCCGGCGCTCTCCTCCGGGTAGCCGAGCAGGGTCTCCAGGGCCTCCTGGTCGTCGTCTGGCAGGGTCTCCAGGAGGGATTCGGCCTGGTCGTCCTCTAGGCCGTCGATGACGGAGACGGCGTCGTCGTAGGACAGCGCGGCGACCAGGCGGCTGGCGTGCGCGTCGTCCAGCGCCTGGAACACCCGTGACTGATGGTCCGGTTCCAGGTGGGCGTAGATATCCGCCGTGCACTCGACGTCCAGGCGCTGGAAGAAGGCCTCCATCTGCTCGGCTGGCAGGGTCTCCAGCGCGTCGGAGAGGTCCGGCGCGGCGTAGGAGCCGCAGATGGCCTGCAGGACGTCCGCCTCCGGTTCGTCCAGGGCGTCGGCGATCACCTGCGGCAGGGTCTCGAGATCGGGTTCGGTGGCGCTCATGCGCGGGTTCTCTTACGGAGTCGCCAGGCCGAGCAGGGCTACGGCCAGCGAGAAGTAGATCAGGATACCGCCGATGTCGGCGAGCGAGGTGACCAGCGGGACGCTGGCCGTGGCCGGATCGAGGCGGAGCTTGTTCAGGACCACCGGCAGGAGCATGCCGAGGATGCTGGCCACGGTGACGATGACGGTCATGGCCAGGGCGACCAGCAGTGCGATCTCCGGACCGCCGCGCCACAGGCCGACCAGCGAGACCGCCACGCCCATGCTGACGCCCAGGGTCACGGAGACGCCCATCTCCTTGGCCCACAGCTTGAGCCAGTCGCGGGCGGTGACCTCGCCGGTGGCCATGGCACGCACCATCAGCGTGGAGCTTTGCGCGCCTGCGTTACCACCGGAGGCGATCAGCAGCGGGAGGAAGAACACGAGTACCACCACCGCTTCGATGATCTCTTCGTACTGGGAGATCATCATGGCGCCGATGGTATTGAAGGCCACCAGGCCCAGCAGCCAGCCGATCCGCTTGCGATAGAGCAGGAACGGGCTCGCCTCCTGCGGCGACAGGGGCAGGGTGCCCACCGAGCCCAGCTTGTGGAAGTCCTCGGTGGATTCGGCCTCGATCAGGTCCATTACGTCGTCCACCGTGACCACGCCCAGCAGCTCGCCGGTCTCGCCGACGACGGGAAGGGTCTCCAGGTCGTAGTGCTGGATGCGGCGGGCGGCCTCCACCGCGTCTTCGGAGACCGCGATGGTAATCGGCTCGCCCTCGTCCAGCAGATCGCGCACCGGGCTGTCGGCACTGGCGCGCAGGAAGTGGCGGATGGGGACCGCGGCCAGGAGGACCCGGTCCGGGTCGACCACGAAGATCACGTTGTTGGAGTGCTCGTCGGCATTGCGGCGGATGAACGCCAGTGCGCGCTTGAGTGTCCAGTCCGGGTCCACCGCGACCACGTCCGGCGACATCACGCGGCCGACCGAGTCTTCCGGGTAGTTGAGCTGCTTGAGCGCCCGGCGGATGGCGCGGAACGGCAGCAGGCGCAGGTAGCTGCGCAGGGTGTCCGGGTCCAGGGTCTGCAGCAGGGCGGTGAGGTCGTCCGCCTCCATCTCGGAGAGGATGAAGCGGGCATCCTCGCGCGGGGAGGCCTCCAGCAGGCGGATCTGGTGCGCGGTGTCGAGGTAGGCGAAGACATCCGCCTTGCGCCCGGGCGGGAGCAGGTTGAACACGGCGCAGAGGTCGTCATCGCCCAGCTCCATCAGCGCGTGGGCGATATCCTGCACGCGCATGTAGTCGAGCAGTTCGTGGAGCCCGTCGCGGTCGTCCAGACGCAACAGCTCCTTCAGCTCGATGATGGACTGTTCGAGGTGAAGCTCCATGCCCTTCTCCCGGCGGCATCGGGGCGCTCGGACTGGACTGTGCTCGGGCACAGACCGGCGAGGCGCCGCACGGATGCGGTGGATGGTCCAGGTTCGGGTCGGGCTGGGCCCGGCCGCTCCCGGCTCTTTGATCAAAGAGGCCTGACGGAAGCGACCGGTCGGGGAACGGGCGCTTGCCGCTAGGCGCGGATAGATCGACTTCGTGATCGACGTTTCAAGGCGTGTTCCCGCGTGTGGAGATGCTGCTTATTCTAACGGATGACGGGCCTCAATCAACCGCTTGTGCGGGGTTTTGAAACATTCATCTACTCTTCATGGTCTGCAGGGGGGCAGAGGGTGTGGGGTGTTCAATGAGGATTGTTCGCCTGCGAGCAGGCTCCTACGGGGGGCTTCCCCTGCCGGGTAGGAGCCTGCTCGCAGGCGAAGATTCGTGTGATTGAGAAGGTGTGCGATGGAGCAACAAGGCTCGGTAGAAGGCGCGGTGCTGTCGCTGACCGATGTGGCGTTTGCCTACCCCGGCGAGGGGGAGGTGCTGCATGGGGTGGATTTCGCGCTTCGCGCCGGGGAGCGGGTGGCGATCGTCGGCGAAAGCGGCAGCGGCAAGTCCACCCTGCTGCATCTCGCGGCCGGGCTGGAGGCGGCGGCGCGCGGCCAGGTGTACCTGACGGGGCAGGCGCTGGCGGGGCTGGACGAGGCGGCGCGCACGCGCCTGCGGCGGGGCCGCGTGGGGATCGTGTTCCAGTCGTTTCACCTGATTCCGACGCTGACCGTGCTGGAGAATGTGATGCTGCCACTGGAGCTGGCGACAGACTTGTCTGCCGGCGAACGCCGCGAGCGCGCCGCGGTGCAGCTGGAGGCGGTGGGGCTGGGTGACAAGAGCGGGCGGTATCCGGAGACCCTGTCCGGGGGCGAGCAACAACGCGTCGCGATCGCGCGGGCGCTGGTGCACGAACCCGCGCTGATCCTGGCGGACGAGCCCACCGGCAACCTCGACTCGCGCACTGGCGAGACGGTGTTTGCCCTGTTGCTGGAGCAGGTTCGGGCCACCGGTTGTTCGTTGCTGCTGGTGACCCACAGTCATGAACTGGCGGGTCGGCTGGACCGGGTTCTGACCATGCGCGACGGGCTCCTGCAGTCGGCCGGTTCTACGGAAGCCGCTCCCGCATGAGCCTTCTGGTCCTGCGAGCCTGGCTGCGCGACTGGCGCCGGCGGCCGCTACAGCGGTTGCTGACGCTGGTGGGGGTGATCATTGGCGTGGCCGTGGTGCTCGCGGTGGACCTGGCGAACCAGTCGGCCCAGCGGGCGTTTGACCGCTCGATGGACGAGGTTGCGGGAGCTGCGACGCACCAGGTCCTCGGGCCGGCAAGCGGGTTCGACGAGGCCTTCTACCGCGAGCTACGCATGGCCGGGTGGCGCGATACCGCTCCCATCGTGGAGGGGCCGGCCCGTTTGTCGGACGGCAGCACGATCTATGTGCTGGGCGTCGATCCGCTGGCTGAGGGGCCGTTTCGCGGCGCGGCTTCCGATATCGGCGATGCCCCGGTGCAGCGCCTGGTGACCGAGCCGGGGACGATTCTGCCGCCGGCGGGGTGGTTCCGCGATTCGGGCCGGGCTCACGAGTCGCGTGTGACGCTGGAGGCGGCGGGGGGTGCGCGCGAGGTGACGGTCATTGATCGCGCGGTCGAGCGTGACCAGGCGGACGCCGCGACCGATGAGGGTGGTGGCTCGCTATGGGTGACGGATATCGCCACGGCGCAGGGTCTGCTCGACCGGCTGGGGCGGCTGGATCGGATCGATGTACGGCTGACGGATGCCGAGGTCGATATGCTGGCCGAGGCTCTGCCCGCCGAACTGGAGCTGGTGCCGGTGGAGAGCCGGGGGCAGGCCGCGCGCGAGCTGGCGCAGGCATTTCGCACCAACCTGACGGCGATGAGCCTGCTGGCACTGCTGATCGCGGCGTTCTTGATCTACAACACGCAGACCTTTGCTGTGCTCCGGCGCCGCGAGGTGATCGCGAGTCTGCGCCTGGTCGGTGTGGGCCGGCGGGCGATCTTCGGCGTGGTGTTGCTGGAGGCGTTGCTGGTCGGCGTGATCGGGACGCTGCTGGGCGCGCTACTGGGCATTGCGCTGGCGCAGGTGCTGGTCGCGCAGGTGGCGCAGACCGTCACGGATCACTTCTTCGCGGTGGCGGTTACCGGGGTGACGCCACGCCCGTTGGCCCTGGGGGCGGTATTCCTGCTGGGAGTGGGGCTCTCGCTGTTGGCGGCGCTGGCCCCTGCCTGGGAGGCAGCGCGTGCGGGCGGCACGGGGCGCGGGGGTCTGGAGGGCCTCGCCCGTCGCTGGGCGGCATGGCTGGCTGTGCTGTCCATCGCGCTGCTGCTCGCGGGGGGGGGGGTGATCGTCACTGGCGCGGGAGCGCTGGTGGGCGGCTTCGTGGCGTTGTTCCTGTTGATTGCCGGAGTGGTGTTGCTGCTGCCCTGGGTACTGGTGTGGACGCTGCGCGGGCTGGCGGCGCTGGTTCGCGGGGTGACCCTGCCGCGCATCGCGGTGCGTAGCCTGGAGCGCAGCCTGTCGCGCAGCGCGCCTGCTACCTCGGCGCTGACCCTGGCGCTGGCGGCAGCGATCGGCGTGGCGGTGATGGTCGGCAGCTTTCGCGGCAGCGTGGAGCAGTGGCTGGGCCAGGCACTGACGTCGGATCTTTACGTGGTGCCCGCGGCGCCGGCTTCGGCGCGCGGTGGTGCGCGTCTGCCCGAGGACTGGACGGCCGACCTGGTGGCGCGCTCGGGGGCCGTGTCGGTCAGTACCGGGTCCAGTCAGGAGGTGGTCAGCGAGCGCGGCCTGGTCAATCTCTATGTGGTGCGACCGCATGCCAACTGGCTGGATTATCTGCCGCTTTTGGAGAGCACGGTGGCGCGTGAAGCGCTGGGGGAGCGGCTCGCGACGGAGGATGCGGTGCTGGTGACCGAGCCGTTTGCGGCGCACCACGACGTTCGGCCGGGGGATCGGCTGTCGCTGGCGGTGCCCGGCGGCCAGCGCCCCTTCGAAGTCCTCGGGATCTACCGTGATTACGGCAACCCGAGCGGTACTGTGCTGATGACCCAGGCGGCCTTTGTCCGGGCGGGCATGCCACCCGATGGAGTGGGGTCGTTCGGGCTGCGGCTGCCGGCGGGAGTGGATGTGGAAGCGGTCGTGGAACGCCTGGAAGCCTGGCTGGCAGAGCAGGACCGCCCAGCCCTGGTGACGCGCCCGGGCGATATCGAGCAGGAGTCGATGGCGATCTTCGACCGGACGTTTGCCATTACCCATTTGCTGCGGGTGATCACGCTGGTGGTGGCCTTCATCGCGATCCTGGGCGCGCTCATGGCATTGCAGATGGAGCGGGCGCGCGAGTTCGCCACGCTGCGCAGCCTCGGGCTGTTGCCCGGGGGCGTGCGTAGTCTGGTCGTGCTGCAGGGCGGGGTACTCGGCACGTTTGCCGCGCTGGCGGCGATCCCGCTGGGGCTGGGCATGGGCTGGCTGCTGATCGAGGTGATCAACCGCGAGGCCTTCGGATGGGGGATGGACCTGCGTCTGCCTTGGGACGAGGTGGTCGAGACCGTGCTGCTGGGGATCGGAGCGGCATTTCTGGCCTCGGCCATCCCGGCGTGGCGAATGGCGCGCATGCGGCTGGTGCCGGCCCTTAGAGAGGTGCCGTGATGGACTGGATGAGGCGTTGGTTGGGACATGTGGGAGCGGGCTTGCCCGCGAATGGGGTTTGGCAGGGTCCAGCGCGGGCAGGGGCTTCGCCTGCAAGCAGGCTCCCACTGGGGCTGCGCCTGCGGGTGGTTATGGTGCTGATGATGGTGGGGGTGTTGGGCGCCTGCGGGGGTGTGGATCCGCCCGAGACCGATGCTCCGGGGGTGACCGGATTGCGGGTGGGCGAGGCCCTGGGCGGGGAGGAGACGGACGGGTTCCGGCGTGCGGATGCGCCGCGGGTGTTCGAGTTTCCGCGTGATCACGGGCCGCACCCGGGGTTTCGCAACGAGTGGTGGTATGTGACCGGCAATCTCGACGGGCCGGAGGGCGAGCGGCTGGGCTTTCACATCACCTTCTTCCGCGTCGGGCTGGCGCCGGAGCTGGCGGGGGATGCGCACTGGCACGACTCGGCCTGGGCCAGCCCGGATATCTGGATGGCGCATACGGCGGTGATCGATCGCGAGGCCGGGCACCATGCCTCCGAGGAGCGTTTCGTACGCGACGGGGCGGGGCTGGCCGGGGCCACGGAGCCGGTCGGCCGGGTCTGGGCCGAGGGCTGGCAGCTGGCCGATCTGGACCGGGATCGCTGGACGCTGGACTTCAGCGTGGACGACTACCGGCTGGCGCTGGAACTGGAGCCCCTGCGCGGCCCGGTCCTCCAGGGCGAGGCGGGGCTCAGCCAGAAGGGCCCGGAGCCGGGCAATGCCTCCTACTACTACTCCATGCCCCGTATCGCGGTGCGCGGGGAGGTCGAGCGCGCGGAGCTCGGGCGCCTGGCGGTGACCGGTCAGGCCTGGATGGACCGCGAGTGGAGCACCAGTGCGCTGTCCGAGGATCAGGTGGGCTGGGACTGGTTCGCGTTGCAGTTCGACGACGGGCTGGACGTCATGTACTACCAGCTGCGCAAGGAGGGAGGCGAGCCGCATCCGCTGTCCAAGGGCCGCTGGATGCCGGCGGACGCCGAAGATCGGCTTCTGGAGCCCGATCAGGTCGAACTGGAGCCCCGGCGCTGGGCCACACAGCCCTCCGGCAATCGCTATCCGGTGGAGTGGGCCATGCGCATCGCGCCGCCGGACGGCTCGGCGTCACGCGAATTCACCGTGCGCGCCATCCGCGACGAACAGGAGATGGACACCGTGATCCGCTACTGGGAGGGCGCCGTGGATATCCTCGATCCGGACGGAGAGGCGATCGGGCGAGGCTTTGTGGAGCTGACGGGGTACGAGGACTAGGGCGTTTCGACCACAGAGCGCACAGAGGACACAGAGAACAGCCAGGTCAAAAGCGAAAAGCTTTCACAGGAAGATTGGAAGATCGGAAGGTTTTTTGGGTCCGGCAGTGCTGCGTCGGAGGCAGGATCAGCCCTCGCGCGCTGGGGGTGCCCGGGCGCCCCACAACAACCCTTCCTACCTTCCAATCTTCCTGTTAATCGCTTTCGACCCGGCCTCTCTCCGTGTCCTCTGTGCCCTCTGTGGTGCAACAGGGCTGCCTGCAGGCGAGGGGTGGCGCGAGGCCACCCCGGGGTTACCAGTCCATCGCCTCGTGCGGGATGTCGAGGTCGAAGTCGTCCTGAAGATGGGCGCGCAGGGCGCGTTCTTCCATCAGGCGTTCCAGGGTGCGGCGGGCGGCGTGACGCGCCGGGCCGCGGTCGTTCACGAGCTGAGTGTCGAACAGGCTGGCGATCTCGTCGGCGCCATCGGCCGCATCATCGATCGTCGGGTCCATTGTCGGGTCTCCTGACAAGCCGGCCGGGCCACCCCGGACTGCGGTATCAGAAAAGCCTTATATATCGTTTCGGCCGGCCCGCAAGCAGAAAATTCTTATTGTTCCTCGATTTCCCTTATGGAGTACGCGATCCGAACTCGAGCGGGCGCTGCTGGTCCATGGTGCACGAGTGGCGGCGTTTCCCGTCGCCGCCGAACAGTTGCGAGGGCAGGCCATGCTGATCCGCACCCGACGTCGTTCCGAGTGTTCCCGTAGCGAGATTACGCCGCCGGAGATCTACGCGCGGCGGCGCGATTTCCTGCGAACGGGGATCGGGCTGGGCGCTGGTCTGGCGCTCGGTGGGCTGGGCGCGGCGCTGCCGGCCTCCGCCGCCCTGCGGGGGTATCCGCTGGAATTCGAACCCAGCGATTTCTCGACCGACGAGTCGAAGACCTCGTACGACGAGATCACCAGTTACAACAACTTCTTCGAGATGGGCCCGGGGAAGGGGGATCCGAAGACCTACGCCGATCAGCTGAAGACCGATCCCTGGACGATCACGGTGGACGGGCTGTGCGACAACCCGGGTGAGTACGCGGTGGAGGACTTCATCAGCCCCTGGTCGCTGGAGGAGCGCATCTATCGCATGCGCTGTGTGGAAGGCTGGTCGATGGTGATCCCCTGGATCGGCTTCGAGTTGAACCGCATCATCGAGCAGGCGCAGCCGCGCGGGGGTGCGCGCTACGTGGCCTTCGAGAGTATTCACGACCCCGAAAACCTGCGGGGGCAGCGGCCCCGGCGCCGGGCCAGTTCCGGTGGTTTGCAGTGGCCCTATACCGAGGGCCTGCGCCTGGACGAGGCGATGCACCCGCTGACCATCCTCGCGGTCGGTCTGTACGACGAGGTGCTGCCCAACCAGAACGGGGCGCCGATCCGGCTGGTGGTACCGTGGAAGTACGGCTTCAAGAGCATCAAGTCCATTCAGCACATCCGCTTCGTCGAGGACCAGCCACCGACCCTGTGGAACCAGGCGCAGCCCGACGAGTACGGCTTTTACAGCAACGTGAATCCGGACGTGGATCATCCGCGCTGGTCGCAGCGCACCGAGCGCCGCATCGGCGAGTTCCGGCGCCGGCGCACGGAGATGTTCAACGGTTACGGGGACGAGGTGGCGTCGCTGTACGAGGGCATGGACCTGCGCGAGCACTTCTGACGGGATGGGGGCATGACCGCCACAACCCGTCGAGCCCGGTCCCGTCCGTCCACCGGGGTGTGGTGGGCCGTCCTGCTGGTGGCGCTTCTGCCGGCCATGTGGATCGGCTTGCGTACGCTTGGCTGGTTCGGCGGGTTGGGTGTGAACCCGATCGAGAAGCTGCTGGAGCTATCCGGCACGCACGCGATGATCGCGCTGCTGCTGGCGCTGGCGGTGACCCCGTTGCGGCAGATGACGGGCCTGGCGTGGCTCACCCGGTTGCGGCGGATGCTGGGGCTGGTCGCGTTCGGTTACGTGACCGCGCACGCCCTGATCTGGCTGGGCGTGGACCTGTTCTTCGACTGGGAACTGGTGCTCTACGACCTGACCGAGCGGCCGTTCGTGATGGTCGGCTTCGCCGCCTGGGTGATCCTGCTGGCGCTGGCGGTCACCTCCACCGATGGTGCCCAGCGCTGGCTGAGGAAGGGGTGGGTCTGGCTGCACCGCGGGGTGTATGTGGCCGGCGTGCTGGCGGTGCTGCACTTCCTTTGGCTCGCCCGGGCCGACTACGCCGAGGTGGCCCTGTACGCGGCGATCCTGGCCTTCCTGCTCGGCTGGCGCGTCGTCTACCGCTGGCAGACCCGCCGGCGCATCCATGCCCGCCGCCGCGCGCCCGCCTGAAGGTTCAGGTCAAGGGCGTTTCACAGGAAGATGGGAAGACAGGAAGGTTTTGATTGTGGGGGCCGAGATTTCGCCCACCGCGCGATGCTAGCCGCCGCGCCGGGGATGCCACCTCACCAATAACCCTTCCTAACTTCCCATCTTCCTGTTAACGCTTTTCGCCCTTACGACGTGCGCTGGTCGGCGTTGAGGGTGATGAGGAATTCGAGCAGGGCCTTCTGGGCGTGGAGGCGGTTTTCGGCCTCGTCCCAGACGACGCTCTGCGGGCCTTCCAGGACCTCGGTGGAGACCTCTTCCTCGCGGTGGGCGGGGAGACAGTGCATGAACAGGGCATCGTCATTGGCGAGCCGCATCAGGTCGGCATCGACGAAAAAGCCGGAGAAGGCCCGGCGGCGGGCGCTCTTTTCCTGTTCCTGCCCCATGCTGGCCCAGACGTCGGTGACGACCAGATCCGCACCCTCGGCGGCGGCGCGGGCATCGCGGGTCAGCTGGAAGTGTTCGCGCGTGGTATCGACCACGCTGGGCTCCGGGTCGTAGCCCTCGGGGCAGGCGGCCACCAGCTGGAAGTCCAGCAGGCGCGCGGCGTACATGTAGCTGTGGCACATGTTGTTGCCGTCGCCGATCCAGGCGACGCGCTTGCCGCGGATGTCGCCGCGATGCTCGAAGTAGGTCTGCAGGTCGGCCAGCAGCTGGGCCGGGTGCTCGAGGTCGGTCAGGCCGTTGACCACCGGCACCGTGGCGTGCTTGGCGAACAGCTCGATCTTCTCGTGTTCGTAGGTGCGGATCATCACGCAGTCGACCATGCGCGAGAGCACGCGGGCGGTGTCCTCGATCGGCTCGCCGCGTCCCAGCTGGGTGTCGCGCGGGGACAGGAACAGGGCGTTGCCGCCCAGCTGCTGCATGCCCACTTCGAACGACACGCGGGTGCGGGTGGAGGACTTCTCGAAGATCATGCCCAGCGTCTTGCCGCGCAGCAGGTCGTCGTGGTGCTCGTCGGCCTTCAGTTGCTGCTTGAGCTCGATGGCGCGCTGCAGCAGGGCCCGGGTTTCATCGCCGGAGAGATCCAGGAACGAGAGGTAGTGGCGTGGGTTCATGCGGAGACCTCGTTGGCTTGGGGTGACGCCAGGAACGCGTCCACCAGGTCGGCTACGGTTACGGCGATCTGTTCCACCTGGTCGTCGTCGATGATCAGCGGTGGCAACAGGCGAATGACCCGATCCGCGGTCACGTTCAGGATCAGCCCCCGCTCCAGCGCCGCCATGACCAGCTCGCCGGCCGGGCGGTCCAGTT
Source organism: Thioalkalivibrio sp. ALE16 (assembly GCF_000381305.1). Classification (NCBI taxonomy): domain Bacteria; kingdom Pseudomonadati; phylum Pseudomonadota; class Gammaproteobacteria; order Chromatiales; family Ectothiorhodospiraceae; genus Thioalkalivibrio; species Thioalkalivibrio sp. ALE16. The sequence continues at coordinate 15,885 of NZ_KB906379.1, read as the reverse complement.
CGACCCCGATCATCAGACCGCGGCCACGCACGGCGACGACGCCCGCATGGTTCGCGAGGCGGTCGTGCAGCCGTTTCAGCAGGAGCTCGCCCTGACGGGACGCCTGTTCGCACAGGGCCTCGTCCTGCATCACATCGAGTACGGCCAGCGCCGCCCGGCACACCAGCGGGTTGCCGCCAAACGTGGTGCCGTGCATGCCCGGGCAGAAGAGCTCGCGGGCGGCACCGGCCACCAGATTGGCGCCAATGGGGATGCCGTTGCCGAGACCCTTGGCCAGGCTGACCACATCCGGGGTGATGCCCTCGTGCTGGAAGGCGAACCAGTGCCCGGTACGGCCGATGCCGGCCTGGATCTCGTCCAGCATCAGCAGCCAGCCGTGCTGGTCGGCCAGTTCGCGCAGGCGGCGCAGGTAGCCGGGCGGCGGGACATGGATGCCGCCCTCGCCGGTGACCGGCTCCACCAGGATCGCGACGACGTCCGGGTCGGCCGCCAGGGCTTCGACGGCCTCGGCGTCGCCGTGGGGCACATGCACAAAGCCCGATACCAGCGGCTCGAATCCGGCCCGGACCTTCGCGTTGCCGGTGGCGGACAGGGTGGCCATGGTGCGGCCATGGAAGCTGCCCTCCATCACCACGATCTTCGGCTCTGCGATCCCGCGGGCACGGCCATGCAGGCGGGCGAGCTTGATCGCCGCCTCGTTGGCCTCGGCCCCCGAGTTGCAGAAGAAGGCGCGATCCATGCCGGACAGCGCGCACAGGCGCCGCGCCAGCTGTTCCTGCAGCGGGATGCGGTAGAGGTTGGAGGTGTGCACCAGGGTGCTGGCCTGGTCGCAGACGGCCTGGGCGACCTTGGGATGGGCGTGGCCAAGGCCACACACCGCGATCCCCGACAGGGCGTCGAGATAGCGCTTGCCGTCGGTATCCCACAGCCAGGCGCCTTCGCCGCGCTCGAAGGCAACGGGCAGGCGCTTGTAGGTGTTCTGCAGGGCGTCGCTCATGGGGTTCTCCGAAACCAAAGAGCCGGCGGAGGGCCGCCGGCTCGATGAAAGGCGCGGCCGCGTCATGCGGCCAAAGGCGCCTAGTTTAGTCCGCTTGGGACTTTACTTCATCTGCTGGGCCACAAAGTCCCAGTTCACCACGGCCCAGAAGTTCTCGAGGTACTTCGGGCGGGCGTTGCGGTAGTCGATGTAGTAGGCGTGTTCCCAGACGTCGCAGGTCAGCAGCGGGGTCTTGCCGTCGCGCAGCGGGTTCGCGGCGTTGGAGGTGTTGACGATCTCCACCGAGCCATCATTGTTCTGCACCAGCCAGGTCCAGCCGGAGCCGAAGTTGCCAACGGCGGACTCGTTGAACTTCTCCTTGAAGGCGTCGAAGGAGCCGAAGGCGCTGTTGATGGCATCGGCCAGCTTGCCCGAGGGCTCGCCGCCGGCGTTCGGGGCCATGCAGTTGAAGTAGAAGGTGTGGTTCCAGACCTGGGCGCCGTTGTTGAAGATGCCGCCGGCCGGGGCCTTCTTGATGATGTCTTCCAGCGTGGCGTTTTCGAACTCGGAGCCCGGCAGCAGGCCGTTCAGCTTGGTTACGTAGGTCGCGTGGTGCTTGTCGTGATGGTATTCCAGCGTCTCGGCGGAGATGTGCGGCTCCAGCGCGTTCTTGGCGTAGGGCAGATCGGGCAGTTCGTAGGCCATGAAAGACTCCTTGGACAGTGTCGTGAGAAACTGCTGTGGCAGCGTCCCGAAACGGGGACGCCGCATAACGGGACAACGATAGTCACGTTGCCCGGACGATGCAATTTCCGATGGTACGGGTTGGTTTTGGCCCGGGCCGTATACCCTGATGCTTCACCGACGAAAGAGGCCCATGGCAGCGACCGAGGACACGGCAGGGCAACGCGACACCCAACCGGAAAAGACCCCTCCGGTGAACTGGCGCGGGCGCATCGGTCTGTTGCTGGGGCCGGCGATCTTCGTCATCTTCCTGCTGGTGCCGGCCCCGGCGGGGTTCGATCCGGCGGCCTGGCGGGTTCTGGGCCTGACGCTGTTCATGGCGACCTGGTGGATCAGCGAGGCCCTGCCGCTGCCGGTGACGGCGCTCCTGCCGATCGCGGTCCTGCCGGTGCTCGACATCGTGCCCATGGACGAGGCCACCGCGCCGTACGCGAATCCGATCATTTTCCTGTTCATGGGCGGCTTCGCCATTGCCCTGGCCGTGCAGCGCTGGGATCTCCACCGGCGCATGGCGCTGGCGATCGTGGCGCGCGCCGGCAATCGCCTGCATGTGCTGGTGGGGGCCTTCATGCTGGCCACGGCGGGGTTGTCCATGTGGGTCAGCAATACCGCGACGGCGGCCCTGATGCTGCCGATCGCGCTCTCGGTGCTGGGGCTGATCGAGCGCGGCGCGCCGCCACAGGGGCAGGACATGGAGTCGCGACGCCCGGCCCTGGCGCTCCTGCTGGGCATCGCGTTCGCCGCGAACATCGGGGGCATGGCGACCATCATCGGTTCGCCGCCGAATGCCCTGACGGCCGCGTACCTCGGCGATCGCCACGGGATGGAGATCGGGTTCCTGGAATGGATGACCTTGGGGCTGCCGCTGGCGGCGGTGTTGCTGGCCCTTGCGTGGTGGTCGCTGACTCGCTGGGTGTTTCCGGTGCACCGGGTGGAGCTGAACGGTCTGCGCGCGCTGCTGGACGAACAGCGCGCGACCGTGGGCCCCTGGTCGGTCGCGGAAAAGCGGGTGGCCGGGGTGTTTCTGCTGGTTGCGCTGGCCTGGCTGACACGGCCGCTGCTCGAGGGCTGGCTGCCGATCTCGCTGACCGATGCCGGCATCGCGATCCTCGGGGCCGGGTTGCTGTTCTTGGTGCCGTCGGGGTCGCGCGAACAGCGCCGGCTGCTGAGCTGGGACAACACGCGCGAGCTCCCCTGGGGCGTGCTGTTGCTGGTAGGCGGGGGCTTGAGCCTGGGTGCGGCGATCGAGTCCAGCGGGCTGGCGGAGCTGGCGGCGGATGCCCTGGTGATCGCCCAGGCCTGGCCGCTGATCCTGATCATGGCCGGGGTGGCGCTCCTGACCATGACCCTGAGTCATGTGACGAGCAATACCGCCACGGCGGCCACGCTGTTGCCGCTGGTGACCGCGTTCGCGCTGAGCATGGAGGTGCCCGTACTGCTGTTGGCCCTGCCGGTGGCGTTTGCGGCATCGGTGGCCTTCATGCTGCCGGTGGCGACGCCACCCAACGCCATCGTGTTCGCCAGCAACCGGCTGCGGGTGCTGGACATGGTGCGTGGCGGGGCATTGCTCTCGGTGCTGGCGCTGGTGCTGATCAGCCTGGTGGTCTACGCGTTTGCCGAGATTCTGTTGTTGTAGCCCGTCTGAGCGCGGAGCTCGGAAGCGGCCCACCGAAGCAATCTTGTCCCCTGAGAACCTGTGGGGAAGAAAGCACTTTGGTATTCAAGTTTTAGGATTCGCCGCCGCTAGGAAGGACGACTGACCTGAATCTTGATTCTGGAGCCGGCCGTGACCGGTGCAGGAAAGGACGCGCAGACATGTTTGAGAATATCCGGATTGGTGTACGGCTCATGGTGGGCATCATCGGCGTGGTCGTGCTCGCCGTGGTGCTGACGCTGGTGGTGGTGATGAACGCCCTGGGCACGATGGCGGACCGCGCCGAGCAGCGCGAGCTGAACGACCTGGCCGGACAGTTGCTGGATCGGCTGGACCAGGAGGCGGCGCGAGCCACGGCGATGGCCGAGACGGTCGCCCGCATCCCGGATATCCAGGAGGCATTGGCCACGGGCGATCGCGAACGGCTGGCTGCGATGACCGTGCCGACCTTCGAGTCGCTGAGCACGGACTACGGGGTGCGCCAGTACCAGTTCCATACGCCGCCGGCGACGTCCTTCCTGCGCGTGCATCGTCCGGACCGCTTCGATGACGACCTGTCCGGCTTCCGCCAGACCGTGGTCGATACCAACAATAACCAGGCGCCGATCTCCGGTCTGGAAGAGGGTGTGGCGGGCCTCGGGATTCGAGGTGTCGTGCCGATCGCCCATAACGGTGAGCACGTGGGCTCGGTGGAGTTTGGCCTGTCCTTCGGTGATCCCTTCTTCGAGCAGTTTACCGAGGAGCTGGGGGCGCCGGTCGCGCTGTACCTGCGGGACGACGGACGTTTCAGCCGCTTTGGCGGCACCATCGATGGCGAGGCCACCTTCAGCGCCGCCGAGATGCGCGAGGTGCTCGGTGGCGAGCGACACGTGCGCAACGTGACCTACCAGGGCAAGCCGATGGCGGTGATCGCGCGGCCGGTGATGGACTTCTCCGGGGACGCGGTGGGCGTCCTCGAGCTGATGGTCGATCGCAGTGCCTATGTCGACATGGCGCGCAATGCCACAGGTACCGTGGTGATGGTCGGCGTGATTGCTGTGGTCCTGGGCGCGCTGCTGGCCTGGTTCCTGACGCGCAGCATCGTGCGGCCGTTGTGCCAGACCGTGGACCGTCTGAACGACATCGCTAGTGGCGAAGGGGACCTGACGCGTCAGCTGAAGGTATCCGGCAAGAACGAGCTGGGGGATCTCTCCATCGCTTTCAATAACTTCGTGGAGAAGATCCGGGTGCTGATCCAGCAGGTGGCGGCCGGTTCCGACCAGGTAGCGGCCGCGGCCAACGAGCTGTCCGCGACCAGCGAGGAGACCAACGAGCAGGTCCGCCGCCAGAAGGCGGAGACCGACCAGGTCGCCACCGCGATGAACGAGATGACGGCCACCGTGCAGGAAGTGGCCCGGAATGCGGCGGACGCCGCCGCCGCCGCGCAGACCACCGATCAGGATGCGAACGCCGGCCAGCAGGTGGTGCAGAAGACGGTCACCGCGATCAATGGCCTGTCCACTCAGGTGGACAGCGCCGCCGAGGTGGTCAGTCGTCTGTCGCAGGACGCCGAGGAGATCAACAAGGTCCTCGAGGTGATCGGCGACATTGCCGATCAGACCAACCTGCTGGCGCTGAACGCGGCGATCGAGGCCGCCCGCGCCGGCGAGCAGGGCCGTGGCTTCGCGGTGGTGGCGGACGAGGTGCGCACGCTGGCCAGCCGCACTCAGGACTCGACCCACGAGATCCAGCAGATGATCGAGCGGGTCCAGACCGGCACGCGCGAGGCGGTGCAGGCGATGGAAGACGGCCGTGCCAAGGCCCACGAGAGCGTGGAGCAGGTGAACCTGGCCGGCGAGTCGCTGGTCGCGATTACGCAATCCGTCACCCGCATCAGCGACATGAACACGCAGATCGCCAGCGCCGCCGAGGAACAGTCCACGGTGGCCGAGGAGATCAACCGCAACGTGGCCAACATCACCGAGGTGCTGGATCAGACCGCGTCGGGTTCGGAGCAGATCCGCAATGCGTCCGAGGAGCTGTCCAAGCTGGCCTCCGAGCAGCAGCAGCGCGTGGGTCAGTTCAAGGTCTGATCACGATCAGGTGCCGGGAGCCGAGCCCGCCATCCTTTTGGGGTGGCGGGCTTTTTCATGCGTGTGTGGTTGAACGGCTTGGTTCACCACGAAGTGCACGAAGGCACGAAGAAGGGCTGGGTCGAGGGCGAAAACCGGTCTACAGGAAGAGGAGAAGATTGGAAGCGAGATTGATGGGGTAGTGGATCGGGCACGGTCTGACGGGGAGGGTTGGTCGGAGGGCTGGTGCTCGAGCGGACGCGGGCGGGGGCTTCGCGGGCGAGCCCGCTCCCACAGGGGGCTCGGCCGGCGGGCTGGACGGGTCACGGCGTCGGCCAGGCCCCGGGCGGTTTTAGCCGATTCATCCTTCGAATCTTTCGGCCTTCCTGTGAATCGCCCTTGACCTGGCCCTTCTTCGTGCCTTCGTGCGCTTCGTGGTGAATCCAGGCCCTTACTGGGCGGGAAAGAGCCTTTCGCCGTTCTCCCATGCGATCGCGCGGGCGACGTCCTCGGGGAGTTGTTCCAGCCAGGCGCGGGTCTCGTCCTTCAGGCGCGTGTACTGTTCCCAGCGGGTGCGCGTGAAGGTGTCCACGCCGATCATGAAGCGGTCGGGGTGGGCCAGGAAGAGCTCGAACCAGGCGTCGTCGATCTGGCCGCCGGGATTGATGCGCGGGTTGCGCATGGACAGGTCCATGTTCATGCGCGGGTGGCGTTCGAGGTAGTCCTGCACCAGCGGCGGGTACGCGTAGCTGCCGGCATGGGCCCAGAGGATGCGGACCTCGGGATGGGTCGCGTAGGCGTGGTCGATTACGGCGGGGTCCCCGTGGATCATGATGGTGAGGTCGCGCGCCACGGCCAGGTCCAGCAGCTGCTCGAAACCGGGGGCGAAGCGGTCATCCGCCAGGATATGGAACTCGCCCAGGCCGCGCCATTTCACGTCGGATTCATCGAGCATGCGGGCGACGCGGTCGCCGAGATCCTCGACATGCATCCAGTCCATCTTCTTGCCCAGCCGCTGCGAAACCTCCAGGAACGGCACGATGCGCGTATCGGACCCGGCCTTGAGGCGGCGGATCAGATCGTCTTCGGGGGCCATGACGATGGCGCTGCGCACCTGGTTGGCGGCCAGGGTACGCGCGACGTCGCTAATGCCGAAGTGCGCGGCCTCGGCCGGCCGGTAGTGCAGGTGGGCGTCAAAGATCGGCGAAGCGGCGCTGGCCGCCGCGAATGGCAGGGTCAGCAGGAGCGCGAGCAGGGAACGACGGATGGAGTGATACATGGTCTTCGGCTGTCGCTCCGGGTCAGGAACGCGGCGGGGCGTCGGTGGCGGCGGCCGGCGCGGCCTGTTGCGGATCGAAGCGCTCGCGCAGGTAACGGATGATCGCGTCGGATTCGTACAGCCAGCGCACCGAGTGGTCGTCTTCCTCGATGCGCAGGCAGGGTACCTGAAGGCGCCCGCCCTCGTTCTGCAGCTCCTCGCGCCAGGGCCCGGCGGCCTGGGCGTTGCGCAGTTCGATGTCCAGCGAAAGCCGCTGCATGGCGCGTCGGGCCTTGATGCAGAACGGGCAGGCCGGGAAGTGATAGAGGGCCAGATGGCGAGTTTGCTCGTCGACCCGGGCCTGTTCGGTCGGGTCGCGCTCGATGCCGCGCGGGCGCGAGACGCGCTCCCCGATCAGCATGAACGGGGTCAGGATCAGGCGCACGCCACGGAAGAAGGTTCGGATCAGGAATCGCATGCGGGAAGCATGCCACAGGAGCCCGACGGCGTTACAGCATCCCGACGGCCGGAGTGTTAGTCATGCTGCTTCAAGGGCGGTTTAAGGGCGGATTCACCACGAAGCGCACGAAGGCACGAAGAAGGGGCGGGTCAAGGGCGGAGAATCGATTTACAGGAAGAGGGGAAGATTGGAAGAGATATGGATCGGGTAATGGGTCTGGCAGGGCCCGGCGGGGAGGGGTGTTTTGAAGGCCGGTGGCTGAGTGGGCGCGGGCGGGGGCTTCGCGGGCAAGCCCGCTCCCACAGGGGGTTGCCCGGTGCGTTTGCCGGGTTCCGGCCGGTTCTGGCCGATCCATCCTTCGCATCTTCCAGCCTTCCTGTGAATCGCCTTTGACTTTGACCTGGCCCTCCTTCGTGCCTTCGTGCCCTTCGTGGTGAAAAAGGTCTTTCAATCAGTAGGTCAGGGGGTGCCGAAGTCGAACTGCCAGGGGTCCTGTTCGGGGGCGTCGAGCAGGGAGGGGCGCAGGCGGATGATCTCGAAGCCGAGCGCGCGGTAGTCGTCGAGGCGATCCGGGGCCAGATCGGCGACCTCCACGAAGTCGGCGAAGGCGTCGGCCTCGATGCCGCGCCAGTCTGCGAAGGTGCCACAGACGGCGACGCTTACGTCTTCGTCGCGCACCAGTGCCTCGACCTCGGCGTGCAGGCCGGGGTGCTGGCCGGCCTCGCCGCGGGTGAGGGTGAACTGCTCCGCGCCGTGGGCGACGATGGCCACCGGGAAATCCGGGTCGTCTTCGCGCAGCCGGGCGATGTTCGCGCGGATCTCGGGAAGCAGCGCGGCGAGTGCCGCGCGGTCATTCTCGATGATCTCGAAGACCACGCCGGCGGGGCGTTCGTCGCGCTCCAGCATCTCGAGTACGGCGGCCGAGGGTTCTCCCTCGGGCGCCACTTCGGGTGCGCCGAGCGGGTTCGCGGCCAGCGCCGGCATCGCGCTCAGGATGCAAAGGCACAGGGCGACAAGCCCCCCGGAGCGGGACGCGAACGACTTGAGGAGGCTGTAGCTGCGCATGCCCCCATTGAAGCGGGCACCGGACCGGGACGCAAACGACCGTGTCCCGGGTGCGACGGGACCTGGCTCAGTGGCGGTCGCCGGTGGCCTCTTCGGCCATCTGGTCGTAGCTGGTGTGGCGCACGTCCTTGCCCTTGACGAAGTAGACGACGTATTCGCAGATGTTGCGAGCGCGGTCGCCGATGCGTTCCAGCGAACGGGTGGCCCAGATGATGTCCATCAGGCGCGGGACCGAATCGGGCGAGGCGGTCATCTGTTTCATCAGCTTCTGCGTGATGATCTCGTACAGGCTGTCGATCTGGATGTCCTGCTGCGCCACACGCACGGCCTGTTCAACATCCATACGGGCGAAGGCATCGAGAGCGCCGCGCGTCATCTCGCGGGCGTGTTCGCCCATGCTGGCGATGTCCGCCATCGGGGCGCTGTTGCGGTCCGCGTCCAGCAGGTGCAGGCCCATGCGGCCGACGCGCTCGGCCTCGTCGCCCATGCGTTCCAGGTCGGTGATGGTCTTGATCACCGCGATCACCAGGCGCAGGTCCGACGCGGTTGGCTGGCGCCGCGCGAGGATGTGGGTGCATTCCTCGTCGATCTCGACCTCCTTGGCGTTGATCTGGTAGTCCGAGGTCATCACCTTTTCGGCGAGTTCGACATCCCCCTCGACCATCGCGTGGACAGCATCGGCGAGCTGCTGTTCGACCAGGCCGCCCATGGCCATCACCTGCTTGATGATGTCCTCCAGCTCGGCGTTGAACTGCTGCGAGATGTGCTGTTTGAAGAAGCTCTTGTCCATTGTGGTATCCCCTTGCGGTCGCGACGTCAGCCGAAGCGGCCGGTGATGTAGTCCTCGGTCTGCTTTTTCGCGGGCGAGGTGAACAGGGTGTCGGTGTCGGCGTATTCGATCAGCTCGCCCATATACATGAAGGCGGTGTAGTCGGAGACGCGCGCGGCCTGCTGCATGTTGTGGGTGACGATGACCAGCGTGTAGTCCTTCTTCAGCTCGATCATCAGCTCCTCGATCTTCAGCGTGGCCAGCGGGTCCAGCGCGGAGCAGGGCTCGTCCAGCAGCAGGACCTCGGGGTCGATCGCGATCGCGCGGGCGATCACCAGGCGCTGCTGCTGGCCGCCGGACAGGCCGAAGGCGTTCTCGTGTAGGCGATCCTTGACCTCGTCCCACAGCGCCGCGCGCTTGAGCGATTTCTCGACAACCTCGTCCAGCCGGCGCCGGTTCTTGACGCCTTGCAGGCGCAGGCCGTAGGCCACGTTCTCGTAGATCGACTTGGGGAACGGGTTCGGCTTCTGGAACACCATGCCGACGCGCCGGCGCAGCTCGGGGATGTCCACGGTCTTGTCGTAGATGTCCGCGCCGTCGAGCCGGATGGTGCCCTCGATGCGGGCTGCGTCGATCAGGTCGTTCATGCGGTTGAAGCAGCGCAGGAACGTGGACTTGCCGCAGCCGGACGGTCCGATGAACGCGGTGATGCGGTTCTTCGGGATGCGGATGTCGATCCCCTTGAGTGCCTGGTCCTCGCCGTAATAGAGCTTGAGGTCCTCCGCGGTCAGGCAGATGTCCTCGCGGTCGAGGTTCAGGCCGCGCGAGGCCTGGTTGTTCTGGGCCACGTTGACGGCGTGGGTCTGGGTGTCACTCATTTCGGGTACTCCATGGGGAATAGGGTTCGACACATCGCGTCAGCGCGAAGCGTGCGGCGCCGGTCCGGAAAAGCACCGTCATCGCGAGCGCCGCAGGCGCGTGGCGATCGGCGTGGTCGGCCCCGACGCGACTCGGGGCAGGCATCGGGGTTACGTCGGGAGATAACTCGCTGCGCTCGCCCTTCGGGCCGGCCTGCGGCCGTTCAACGCGCTTCGCGCTTTTGTGCCACGGGTCCTGCGGACCCTCGCAATGACGGGAGAAGCCAGGCGTCATGGGGAGGCGCGCAGCGCCGTGGCGATCTCTGTGGCGGACGCCGCAGGCGACTTGAGCGAACGTCGGGGTTGCGTCGCGAGGTTGCCGCGGCCCCTGCGGGGCCTCGCAATGACGGTGTCTGAGAGAGACGTTGAACATGGCGCGTCTCAGTCGCTGTCGGCGCGGTACTTTTCGCGCAGGTGGTTGCGGATGGAGATCGCCGTGAGGTTGAGCACGATGATCAGCAGCACCAGGACCAGCGCGGTCGCGTAGACCAGCGGCCGGCCGGCCTCGACATTCGGACTTTTGAAGCCGACGTCGTAGATGTGGTAGCCGAGGTGCATGAAGGCGCGGTCCAGGTGGAGATACGGGAAGTTGCCGTCCACCGGGAGGTTGGGCGCCAGCTTGACCACGCCAACCAGCATCAGAGGGGCCACCTCGCCGGCGGCACGCGCCACCGCCAGGATCAGGCCGGTCATCATGGCGGGGGCGGACAGCGGCACGATCAGCCGCCACAGGGTCTCGGCCTTGGTAGCCCCGAGGGCCAGCGAGCCGTGGCGGATGCTGCTGCCGATGCGGGTCAGGCCTTCTTCGGTCGAGACGATTACCACCGGCAGCGTCAGCAATGCCAGGGTCAGCGAGGCCCAGATGATTGCCGGCGAGCCGAAGGTCGGCGAGGGCAGGGCGTCCTGGAAGAAGATCTGGTCGATGTTGCCGCCGATCAGGTAGACGAAGAAGCCCAGGCCAAACACGCCGAACACGATGGAGGGGACCCCGGCGAGGTTGTTCACCGAGATGCGGATGGTGCGCACCAGCGGCCCCTGCTTGGCGTATTCGCGCAGGTAGATGGCGGCCAGCACGCCGAACGGGGTCACCACGATGGACATCAGTAGCACCATCAGTACGGTGCCGAAGATCGCCGGCAGGATGCCGCCCTCGGTGTTGGCCTCGCGCGGGAAGCCGGTCATGAAGTCCCAGAAGTTGACCACGTAGTGGCCGAGCTTCTGCACGGTGCCCATGTCGTTCGGCCACCAGGCGTTCACGATCTGGGACAGGCTGATGCTGGAGCGCTGGCCATCGGCGGTCTGCAGGGTGAGCGCGTAGCGGGCGACCTCCTGGCGCAGGCGGTTGCGCTCGGCCTCAAGCTCGCTGTACTCCGCATCCAGTGCCTCGCGCTCGGCCTGCAGGGCCTCATGGCGTTCGGAACGTTCCGCGTCGGAAAGCGTGGTGTCGCGTTCCAGTCCGCGTTCGGCCAGGCGGACCTGTTCCAGCGCGTGGTTGATACGGCCGATCTCGATGCGCTCGATGCGCTCGATCTTCTGCACTAGGGAGCGGGTTTCCGGGATGCGCGCCTCGAAGGCCTCGCGGGCCGCGCTGCCCTCGGCCACCACCTCGTCATCCACCCGGAACTCGCGGATGTAGCCGTAGAAGTTGCCCCATTGCAGGCGTTCCAGGGCCACGGCGTCCCGCGGGCGTTCCCACTCGGACATGAAGTCCTCTACGTACCAGCGGAAGTCGCGCGAATCGAGGTCGCGGTTGCCGCGCTTGATCAGGTGGCGGACCACGATCTCCTGGCCTTCCGGGACATCGAAGCCGGTCTCGCGCATGGCCTGGGCGGTCATGGTCTCGGAGCGCGACAGCTCGCCCATCACCCGGACGGGCTCGCTCTGCTCGGTGGTCTGGTACTCGAACTCGATGATGTCCGAGGGCCAGAAGAACGACAGGCCGTTGACCGCGATCATCATGATCAGCCCGAAGACCATCGTCAGCGACACCGCCACGGCGCCCGCGTTGAGCCAGATCCAGGGGGTGCCCGTTTTGAACCATTTATTCATCGGATCGGAGCCTGTCGTCGATGCGGTTTAGAGGGAGCTGTACTTGTTGCGCAGGCGCTGGCGCACGATCTCGGCGACCGTGTTCACGAAGAAGGTCAGCGCGAACAGCACCAGTGCGGCGAGGAACAGGATGCGGTAGTGCGTGCCACCCACCGCAGTCTCGGGCATCTCCACCGCGATGTTGGCGGAGAGCGTGCGCATGCCCTCGAAGATGTTGAAGTTCACGACCGGAGAGTTGCCGGTGGCCATCAGCACGATCATGGTCTCGCCCACGGCGCGGCCGAAGCCGATCATCACCGCGGAGAAGATCCCCGGGCTGGCGGTCAGCAGCACCACGCGTACCACGGTCTGCCATGGGGTAGCGCCCAGCGCCAGCGAGCCCTGGGTCAGGTGCTTGGGCACGTTGAAGACCGCGTCCTCGGAGATCGAGTAGATGGTCGGGATCACCGCGAAGCCCATGGCGATGCCGATGACCAGGGCGTTGCGCTGGTCGTAGGTGTAGCCGGCGTCGGTCAGCCACTGGCGGGCGTCGCCGTTGAACAGCCAGACCTCGATCAGGGGGCTCATCGACGCGGAGAACCAGCCCACCAGGATCACCACCGGGATCAGCACGGCGGCCTCCCAGCCGGCCGGGATCACGCGGCGCACGCCTTCTGGCAGCAGCCGCGTCCAGACGAAGGCGACCACCAGCATCATCAGGGGCATCAGGATCAGGATGCTGGCCACCGCTGGCAGGTTGGACTCGATGTACGGGGCCAGCCAGAGCCCGGCGAGGAAGCCGAGGATGACGGTCGGCAGGGCCTCCATCAACTCGATGCTGGGCTTGGTCAGGCTGCGCATGCGACTGGACATGAAGTAGGCGCTGTAGATCGCCCCCATGATCGCCAGCGGGGTGGCGAACAGCATGGCGTAGAAGGCGGCCTTGACCGTTCCGAGGGTCAATGGCACCAGCGAGAACTTGGGTTCAAACTCGTCGGTCGCGGAGGACGACTGCCAGACGTAGTCACCGCTGGAGCGGCCCTCGTACCAGACCTTCTGCCACAGCACGTGGAGCGAGACCTCCGGGTGCGGGTTCGACAGGCGGTGCAGCGTCCAGGTCTCGTCGGTGTCGATCGCGACCAGGAGCCGGTTGCGCGGGTCCATGTAGACCCGATGCAGGGGCTTGGTGCCGACCTGATACTGGACCAGCGTGCGCTGCGAGGTGGGGTAGTGGATGGCCAGGGCGCCACTGGCGTCCGCGGTGGCGAAGCCCTTGCGGATATATTCCGGTTGGGTATTGGTCACGGCAGCCGCGTGACGGGGAAACTCGCGTACCCGGGTAATCCGGTTCACGTTGTCGTCGTCGCGCACCAGCATGTACTGCGTCACGGAGCCGTCCGACCCGCCAACCATCACCGAGACCGTACCCAGCAGATACTCCAGCGAGGTGACCTCGGCGTCCTCGCCCTCGACCACGCGACGGGTATCGATACGCTGGGCACTGCGGGGGTTGGAGATGTCGTAGTAGTGGAGTCGGCCCTGATTGTCACCCACCAGCATGTTGCGCCCGGTGATGTCCAGCAGGATGCGCGACGGGGTGGCGCCATCCGGCAGGGACGGCAGGTCGTGGGCGGAGCGGCGAACTTCGACCTCGCCGGTCATCATCGAGGTGCGTTCCTCGAAGTTCACCAGACGCAGGCGGCCATCGGCTGTGGCCGCGGCGACGCGGACGCCGCTGGAGCCGCGCTGAATGCCGACGACCTCGATGGCCTGGCCTTCGCCATCGACATCGAGCAGGGAGGAACTCTCGTCCCCCAGCGGGTAGACCAGGCCGGGATCATAGGCGCGGCCTTCGGGCGTGAAGCGTTCGTTGTACTCGTACTCGATGGCGAGGACCTGACCATTGTCCAGTCCGATCGCGACCAGACGGGTGCGCGGTTCGGCGGCGGTGAAGCTGGTGACCCGGGCATCGTCGGGGATCGGCAGTGACTGCTCCTGCACGATCTCGCCGCTTTCCGGGCGGAAGAAGATGGCCCGCCGGTCCTCGGTCAGGCGCACGGCCATCTCCCGGTGGCGGTTGACGGCCAGGTGGACGGTCCCCGTGTCGGCGCCGCCGGGGGCGCTGTACTGGGTCTGTTCCTCGAGCTCCGCGCCCAGGAACATGGGCAGCGTCTCGCTCAGCAGGTAGACGAACATCAGGGTCAGCGCACCGACCACCGCGACGCCGAAAAAGCCGATCAGGTAGCGCGCCGAGGTGTCCTTGGCGCGGCGCCAGCGCTGGAAGCGGCCAAGGGTGGAGATCGCATGAGGTCCGGACATTCGGGATTCCCCTGAGGGTCGGCAGGCGGAAGGCTTGAGATGGCGTGCATGCTACGGGCGCTTCGTGACAGAACGGTGACAGCTGCGTGACAGCCGTTTGAACGCCAATGGGAAAGCTTGGCAGCACAAAAAAAGGCCCGGACGGTGTCCGGGCCTTGTGCGGTCTCGGCCGCGGCCGATGATCGCGTTGGAGCGGCCATGGGGGTGAAGCCCCGCCGGCAGACTCCTGTGGCAGTGTTTACTCGAGGCCGAGTGCTTCGCGCTGGCGCTGGGCGACGGTCTCGGGCAGCGGCACGAAGCCGTCACGCACGACCACTTCCTGGCCTTCCTTGGACAGCACCATCTTCAGGAACTCGGCCTGGCGCGGGGCGAGACCGTCTTCCGGGTGCTTGTTGACCGCGACGTACAGGAAGCGGGACAGCGGGTAGTCGCCAGACGCGGCGTTCTCGGCGGTCGGCTCGAAGTATTCGCCTTCGTTCTCGCCCAGGGCAACGGTGCGCACGCCGGAGGTCAGGTAGCCGATGCCGGAGTAGCCGATGCCGTTCAGGGACTCGGCGACCCCCTGGACCACGGAGGCGGAACCGGGCTGCTCGTTCACGGCGTTCTTGAAGTCGCCGTCACACAGGGCGTGCTGACGGAAGTAGCCGTAGGTACCGGAGACCGCGTTACGACCGTAGATGGTGATGTCGCGGTTGGCCCAGGAGCCTTCCAGACCCAGCTGGCCCCAGCGGGTGATGTCCTCGGCACCGCCGCAGCGGCGAGTCGAGGAGAACACCGCATCCACGTCGGCGATGGACATGCCCTCGATCGGGTTGTCACGGTTGACGTAGACCGCGATGGAGTCGATGGCGACCGGCACCAGGGTCATCTCGTAGCCGTGACGCTCTTCGAACGCGGCCTGCTCGCTGTCGCGCGGCTGGCGGGACATCGGGCCGAAGTCTGCGGTGCCTTCGGTCAGGGCGGGCGGGGCGGTGGAGGTGCCGGCGCCCTGGATCTGGATGTTGACGTTCGGGTAGAAGTCCTGGAACTCCTCGGCCCACAGCGCCATCAGGTTGTTCAGGGTGT
Organism: Thioalkalivibrio sp. ALE16; assembly: GCF_000381305.1. Classification (NCBI taxonomy): domain Bacteria; kingdom Pseudomonadati; phylum Pseudomonadota; class Gammaproteobacteria; order Chromatiales; family Ectothiorhodospiraceae; genus Thioalkalivibrio; species Thioalkalivibrio sp. ALE16. The sequence continues at coordinate 579 of NZ_KB906379.1, read as the reverse complement.
CCGAGCCTTCGCTGGACAGGTTGCCGGAGATCCCGCTGACAGCCTGATAGGCCGGCAGGTTGGGGTCGACATCGGCCATCGCCGGGGTGATGGCGAGGGCGGCGGCCGCGGCGGCGGCGAGAATCGTGCGCTTGAACAGCATGGGTGTACTCCCTGGTGCTTGCTTTGAGGTTTGTTCGGAGCCGATCGGTCGGTCCTTGATGGGGGATTATCGGGAGGCGTGCTTGCAGTTGCGTGACAGCCGCATGACAGCGGTGTGACATGTGGCGGGCCACTGCGGCAGCGCGGCGATCGGGGATGTGGGTCCGGCCAGACCCGGGCTATGCCCGGTAGATTGCTTCGCTGCGCTCAATGGGATGGACGCCCCCGCCCTATTACGGCATCGCGATGTGCCAGAGTGGGGGTGATCACTCTCACTCGAAGAAGACGGAGGCGTCCACATGCAGGTTACAACACTCGGTATTGATCTCGCGAAGAACGTGTTCCAGGTCCACGGTGTGGATGCGCAGGGCCGGCAGGTGTTTTCGAAGGCGCTGCGGCGCAGCCAGTTGCGCAACTTCGTCGCCCAGCTGCCGGCCT
>NZ_KB906378.1:8752-29550 GCF_000381305.1 Thioalkalivibrio sp. ALE16 | reverse complement strand
GTCCACGCTCCGAACCCAACTCCAGTACAAGGCGATCGCGCATGGGGTTTGGTTCGAGGAAGTCGACGAAGCCTATACCACCCAAGCCTGTTCGTGTTGCGGCGCTATCGGCCCCAACAGTCCGAAAGGTAGAGCAGGCCTTGGAATAAGAGAATGGACCTGTCATGCGTGCGGTATCGCGCATGACCGCGACATCAATGCCGCAAGGAACATTCTCGCGCTCGGGCACGAGCGTCTCGCAGGAGGAATCCCCCGGGTTTAGCCGTGGGGAGGGTGTCAAATCCAGAGTAATGGATTCGCGGAGACCTGTTCCGCAGGGAACGAGCTTGATGGCGAATACACTATTCGTGGGAATCATGGAACAAAAGATGAAAGCTCTTGGCACGCGTCCGGTTTTATGGATGCAAGTTATAACGATAGCTACTGCATTCCGGCGACAGATCAAGAGGCTCCAAGTTCTGAATTCAATCAGGAGTTTTTATTTGGACGGGGGGACGATGCGGGTATTCGCATTCAGACCTCGTTGGTAGATTACACCCTGGTGGGTAGCTCCCGGTCTCCGAGCTGCTTTAGCGACTACTATTATGCGACCACCTACCGGGCGTTAATTCCAGAAGGACAGCCATTGTCCGATTCCTACTCTGTAAGTCGAGTTCGACAGTCTTCATGGGGATCGTGCAGCTCTACCACAGTAGAGTATGATTACGACCTTAGCGCGGAAGAAATCACAAAATTGGAATTTTGAATAAAATATAGAAGATAGAATTAAGTCGCAAAAGAAGGAAGTCGAAGATTTCCGAGGTTGGGGGATCGAGTCAAGCCGAAACATCCCGCGAATGATACGGCGTATGGGGTGTCCCGCAATCGGGGCATTCGTCGTCGCACATGCAGTCCCATTCATCGATCCATTCGAGATTGCAGCGCCGACAGAAATAGTAGTTCTCGAACCAGAGGTGCGGGGGATCGGCCTCCATAGCGGGGGCGGTCACCGACGACTCAAAGGCAGTGCGGGCAATGGCGCCGTTCGACATTTGGCTCATGGGGGGGCTCCTGTTCCGGCTTCGGGCCGGCTCCGTTGAACTGAGGCTCCAGTGTGCCAGGATCGTTGATCCTGTCGAGTTCTCTTCCCGCCTACCCGCGTGCTGCGGGCGAGGGCAAAGGTTGCCCTTATTCGAGCTTCCCCGCCAAGTCCGAAAGGAGCTGGCGGGCCTCAGCGACCGACAGCACCATTGGCTCGGCCTGCCTGGGAACCGGAACCGACACGGACGGAACGGAACCCGGTACGGAGCGAACCTCCAGTGGCTTGGCCGTGCGCGTGGTCCGCACGATCGAATCGGGAGCGATGTGCCGGGAAAGCGCCTCCTGGGTGGTCGCCAGGCCAATCTCCTGGCCATCGACTTTCGACAGCGCCTCCGCCTCGGAGCGTGCGGGGACTCGGTACGTGCGAACTTCAGTGGTGCAGGCGGTCACCTCGAACAGGTGCCACATAGGGACACCCTCGCTCGGCGCGTATCGCTCAAAGAGCCGCCGAATCGCCGAAACCGTCGTCTCTCGCGGGTTCGCACTCTCACCCGATTGCACACGATGCACGGTGGGCTGATTAAGCCCGGTCTCTTCCGCGATTCGATACGCCGATAGACCATGCTCCCGATGGAGCACCTCGAGCATTTCAAGCGCCGTCAATGGAATCTCCCGTCGAAGAGCCCGCCATCTGCGGGGAAGGGTCTGCGGGGGCCTCTCTCGCCACCCGGCGCCGAAGCCGCGCCAACTCCAGCCTGGCTCGTCGCAGTTCCATCTCGACCGCGTGCATTCGGTCGGCCTGTTTCATGTGCTGGCGGAACTGGGCATTCAGGGCATCGACATCCGGACCCAACCGGGCCAGCAGGTGCGCCAGGATTTCCTTCTCGCACGCGTCATCCACCGGGTGCACCCAGGGCGTGTAGTCCGCACCCCAGGCGGGGCTCAGGGCGTGCCCCTGGATCACCTTGAGGCGCCCCTTCCCGCTCGCATACACCAACCCCCACCCTGCCGGGAGTTCGTCGGGCTGAATCAGGTCCGCCGGGCAGAGATAGTAGCGATACTGACCGATGCCGGCGCGCTCACCATTGCGGTGCGGCTTCTTTCGGTCGGCCAGAAAATCGGATCGACTGACCTTCACCTCCACCAGCGTCGAGCCGGGACCGCCCGCGCCGGGCCCATAGCGGTACCCCCAGGCATCGGCCCGCTCGCCCGTGTGCACCCCGCCGACTTCGGAAAGCGCAAGCTGGCAGTTCGGCCCCGACCGGCTGGGCGGCCGGCGGAGCCATCTAATAGCGAGAGCGGTTAAATACGCGTGGTTCATATATAACACATAAGGAAACCCGATCCGCGACGGAAGATGTCGGGGCCCGCTGTTTGATGAATGGACTTGAGCGACTGGATATTCATAGCTTCCTGTGAATAACGCTCTCATTTTTCCTTACCCACTTGGCAACAGCTTTTGCGCAATCAAGCATAACCAGAGGATCATAGTGATTTATTTTATCGCCATACCTAATGGAATTAGGGAATTTGGAAATGTTTTCATTGTCATGGTCCAGTAAGCTCCCAATCGTTCCGTTACAAATCTCTACGCCACGCACCTCCGACACGACCACGACACTAGCTATAGCGATGGCGCTTTCCCATCTGTTTACATCGCTATTCCATATTTTACATTTGCAAAAATCAGAAAGTAGAGCGCTAAAATTATGCGATCGTGTTCGTAAACTATTTGCGGCGAATCCCGCTTTCTCTAGTGCGTACTTTAGTGAGACTTCGCAAGAAACAAGACTCAGGTACAGAACGGCTCTATTGGTCTCACATTCAGGCTCTGTCTTGCCTATAAAGGAGTCCGCAGCCTCAATCAGCCTCTCGGAAAAATCAATGCTGTACTCCATAGAGTTAGGACCTATCACTTATAATTTGCACAAGGCCTAGCGACAGGCTAATGGGCCCATCTAATTATGTTAATAAATCAATCATACTGTGCGTCATGGATTCGCCAATAGATATCTTCGGACTGGCTTATATTTGGATTGTCTTCCAACAAATGAAGCGGGATATGCCCTGCGTCTGCCCCATGGTCAATTAGAGTTTCGAGCATGAAAGGCTTATTGAATCGAGCGGCAACCATAGGAGCAGTCCATCCTTCATTGCTACTAGCCCCAATGTTGGCGCCATGTTGGATCAGAGCTTCAACTATGCCTTCGCCGCCTTGAAAATCACGAACCATAGCGGCGGACATCAGCGCAGTCCATCCTTCTTTGTTTCTCGCATCGATGTCGACACCATGATCTATAAGGGACTCCAACACCTCTACTGGACGGCGCCACTGGGCTGCGATCATGAGAGCGCTTTCACCGCTGTTAGATCGAGCATGGATGTTTGCCCCGTGGTCCAGTAATGTCTCAATTACAAGCGGGTCACTGGCGAACATCAGCGCAGTCCTCCCTTCTTTGTCTCTTTTATCTACGTTTGCTCCTGCGTCAATAGCAGAGGCTATCTCAGAAACGTTTCCTTCGATGGCTGCATGAAAAAGAGGTGATGGCAGATCAAAAGCAAAAGCCGTTTTTATGAAAACCGAAAGAAACAAAACAAGAAAAACGTTCGGTATAGAAAATAGTTGATTTCGGGCCACTTTATACTCCTTGGTGTGGTTAATTCTTGCCGATTAAGAACACAAATCAGTTCGTTTCATACTAATGAAGGGCGATCATTTCGGCTGGCGCCCGTCGTGACCTCCACCTTGACCAGCACAGAACCGGCCTCATGCGGTAGCCCAGGCATCGATTCACTCCCCTTGTGCGCACGCCGACCCCTGAAAGCGCAAGCTGGCAGTTCGGCCCCGACCGGCTGGCGGGCCGCCGCAGCCATTTGACCGCCAGCGCGGTGAGATCGGAATGATTCACGCCGGCTGGAGCTTCGCCGCCGGCGACGCGGGCACGCCATCCCAGAAGCACCCATCCAGCACCCGTCCCGCCTCGACCTTGCCCACTCGGCGCATGATTTCCGGCTCCTGTCCGGTGGAAAAGCCCGTGCCGGAGCCCGGCCGACAAAACTCCCCGTGCTCATTCAGGAGCATCACACCCTCTCCGCCCTCGAGCGGCTCCGGGAGGTCGTTTACCATGCGCCCCTGTGGCGCCCACTCGCCCCACTGCTTGAACAAAAACGGGATGTCGCGTTCGTGGCACTGATCCCGGATGGCACGAGCCCATGCGGGATGCAAGGGGCGCGCATGAGGGCCGGACTCTCCGCCAACGATGATCCAGCCCAGCGCTGCGTCCGCCGGCATGGCGCGGTCTAGATCCACCGGACCCAGCAGCGGCTCCATCGACAGGAAACGAACGGCCGCCGGGGTGTCCAGCAGCGCATCGATGTCGCGGTCGGCATCGGTCTGATTGGCGACGGTCACCCCCAGCCAGACATTCGGCCAAGGCGTGCCATCGGCTTCCGGCTGCATCCAGGGCAGCATCCGGCGTGCGACACCGATGCGCTTGGTCAGCAGCAGGAAGTCCAGCGACGGGCACTCCGCGATCAGGTCGAACAGGTCCTTGCGCCACGCATCCGGCACCTCCTGGTCGGCCCAGTCCGCCAGCGATGCGACAAACACCCGCTCGCGGGTGCCGGCCTCCGCATTGCGCCGGTGGATGCGACGAATCTGGTTCCAGTTGGAGGTTGCGGTACGACGCCGGGGCTGACCAACACCCCACCGAACCCCGCCGCGCTGTTCCGCCCAGCGTTCCGCGTAGCAGTTATCGCAGCCGGGACCAATCTTGGTGCAGCCGATCCAGGGATTGAAGGTGTGGTGCGCCCACTCGATTTTCGTGTTCTCGGCCATGATTCGGATTCCTTTCAGTGGCCCGGGGCCGCTCGCGCCGGTTTCGCCCATTCGGTCTCGACACCCCCGGACACCCGCGCCAGATTGCGTCCCAGCACGAAAAAGTAGTCCGACAGGCGATTGATATACGGCAGCGCCTCGACCGCCGCCGGGAGATCTTCCTGGTCGATCAGTCGCACCAGATCTCGCTCAACCCGCCGCGTCACCGTCCGGCAGACATGGGCGCGGACAGTCGCCTCCGAACCCTGCGGAAGGATGAACTCCTTCAGCGGTGGGAGTTCGGCGTTATGGGCCTCGATCTCGGTTTCGAGATCGGCCACGGCCTCCGCTTCCAGCATGGAATCCCCCATCGCAAGCCCGCCGCCCAGGTTGAACAGCACATGCTGCGTGTGCTCCAGAAAAGCGTCGTTGTCCTCCCGATCATCGGCCGGTGGCAAGGCGCAACGGAGCAGCCCGATGAAGGAATTCAACTCATCGATGGCGCCGATGGTCTCGATGCGCTGCGAACTCTTTCGGATCTCACGGCGATCCGCAGTGCCGGTGTTGCCGCCATCCCCATTGCGGGTGACGATCTTGCTCAGTCGGGGCATGAGACCTCCTTGTCTTCGATCATTTCGTTTCGTGTGCGCCAGGTCCGCCGCGCGTTGATGCGCGCGTGACGGGCCCGCCGCTCGGCGTGTGCGTGGAACCAGGCATCGTCGGACAGTGAACACCAGTGCGCGGACCCACACGGCATCGGCAGGCTCTCGCTCGCCAGCCGGCCGAACCGGATGAATCCGGATTCATTCCACCGCTGAGCGATCGCCATGTCGGCCTCATTCATGCGGCGCGCATCGATCAGGCCGCCATGATCCACGGCCCGTGCCTCCATATAGAGCAACAGGCTCTTCTCTTCGTTCGTCATCTAAACGTCCTGTTTTTGAGTTCGAGATCAGGCTACCGAAGGCGGTCGATCTGTCGATTTAATCGCTCCGCCGGTCAGGAGCGACCGGAAGATCCGAAGCCACCCTCCCCGCGCTCACTGGAATCGAATGCCTCGACCACGCGGAACTGCGGCTGCACGATGGGCACGATCACCAGTTGGGCAATGCGTTCGCCGGGCTCGATCGTGAAAAGCTCCGACCCTCGGTTCCAGCAGGACACCATGAGCGGCCCCTGGTAATCGCTATCAAGAAGTCCGACCAAATTGCCCAGCACAACCCCGTGCTTGTGGCCCAGGCCGGACCGAGGAAGGATCAACCCGGCATAGCCGGGATCCTCGATATGGATCGAGATTCCGGTCGGGATCAGTCGGCATTGGTCGGGCATCAGGTGAATCGTGCCCTCATCCATCGCGCGCAGATCGACACCCGCCGACCCGGCCGTGGCCGGTTCGGGAAGGGGGAATTCGGACCCGATGCGCGGGTCCAGGATTTTCAGATCAATGTTCACGTTCGCTCCTTTTGTCGTCCGGGGAGAACCCGGTGTGCATCCATGTACGCACGCGCTCGCATGAAGCGGGGTCTTTCGCTCAGGCCTCCAGGGCGCGATATCCACCGGCATACCCCCGAACCGGCGAACCATAGACATCCTCGAGACCCAGTTCGGGCGCCCGCTCGGACATCCAGGCGGCGATCATGTCGGGGTCCGCCCCGAGAATGCCCACCTTGCAGCGGCCCGTTTCCTTGTGGTGCTCATGGGTGTATTCCACGGGGACGCCCATCTGGCAGGCGGCGTCCGGCAGGTCCGAAACCGAGCCCTCAACGCGCACCATCGGCTTGCCCGCCAGGCGCAGGCACCGCACCGGGTCCTGCTGGGCCGCCCGAACAGCGGCGCGGGCCTGAGAGAACGAGGAAAGGATCTGCTGCGGCGAGACGTTCTGGTGGAACGCCCGCGTTTCGGCCCGCCAATGTTCCAGACGAACCGGGTCGATACCGGGGCACGCGCCCAGGTAGGCATCCCGCAGGCAGTGATCCGCAGCCGCCGCATAGAACAGATCCTCCGCAAACGGCAACAGGGCCTCCGCCAAGTCCTTGTTCACTTCGGACTCGGGATCGTTCATGCGGTAGAGGTACTCCACGACCTGACCGATGGACGAGCCGTGCCAGAACTCCACCGGCCCTCGGTCAAAGCCGGGATCGCCAGGGGAATGGTGGTCAATGCGGTGCGCGAACACGCCGGGGGGCTCGGAGTCGAACCCGCACTCCACCAGCACCATCGGGGTGCCCGGTGGCACGCCCCCGGCAACATCCGTGGCGCTGTACGCGGTTTTCGGATGCACCGGGTCGCCCTGGCACAGCGCACGGCCATACCCGGCAACCAGCCCCAGACGGGAACCGATCGCCAGAACACGTTCGATACGGGCCATTTCGGGGTCGGGTGCCCCGAGGATGAAGAAATGCCCGGTGTCGGGCCGCGAATCCATCGCACTCATGCAGACCTCCTTGTCGTGGTTTTACTGTAGCGCATCTTCGGCATCTCGGTCCTGCGGCGCGTAGCCGAACATGGCCCAGGTCGCCGGGTTAATCGGGAGCGGCTGCATCGACCCGGCCTTCGAGTCGAAGAACATACCGTGGGTGTCGATGGACCCGTCGCGGATCAGGTTCCAGATCAGGGAGAGCCCCATCGAGGCGTACTTGTTGACCCACAGATCCTGGAAGGCCAGCGCCTCGGCCATCGAGCAGGAGGGTGCGTCGTCGTCCGGCTGGCCCCGCATTTCGGGGTACAGATCCACGATATTCGGCAGCGTGGGCGCAGGCTCTGGAACCCCGAAACCATTGGTCCCCAGAAGATGGCCGAGGACCACCTGCCCTCGGTGTTGCCCGTTCCCCATGTCCAGCCACAGCCGGGTGCCTCGCCCGCCGAAGTGGTTTCCGGTGTCCCGCCAGTAATCCGCCAGCGCCACCCGGAAGGAAGCGCGATCCACGCAGGTCACGACGAGGGGTATGGTGGGCGTGCGCCACGAATCCAGGGTCTCCGGCTCCGCCATCGTCGGCACCCCCTCCCAGTCGAGACCGAAGAACAGGTTGTAGCGGGTGACCAGCGTCACCGCCTTGTTCTGTCCAACGTCACGGGGTCCGAAGCGCTGGCGACCGATGTTCGACGCACTGACCGTGTCGCCGTCGAACACGCGAACCTGGAGCCCCCGGTGCCCGAGCCCCACCAATCCGTGGTGCATCCGCACAAGGCCATCCAACACCTCGGACCCGGTGCCACCGACACCGACCAGATCCACCGGGATCGGCCCTTCGGTCCATCCATTCGGCAACGTCAGCGTCTGCGTCATGCGTCACCCCCAATCCGCGTGATCCACTCCCCCAGCGTCAGACCGAGGCGATTCATGTCAGCAGCCTTCGGGCCTCGTCCGGCCTTCGCCAACTCCCGCCAGCGCTTGATGTGTTCGGCAGTGGAGCCCGACTCACCCCCGGCGAACGTGCGCGGGTGGTTGGTATGGGTAAACCACGTCCGAAAGATCGCGTCCTCCCATTCCGGCATCGCACGCGCCTCGGCGGGTGCCGCCGGGGTCGTAACGGACCCCTGGCAAACAGCCGTGGAGGCATAGATGTTCATCAAGGGGGCGTGATACAGCGGCGTGCCGGGATGCGGTCGCCGCGCCCCGCTCGTGGCCGCAAGGAACAGCTTGCCGCGGGCATTGGCCGCAAAGACCAGCGAGGGCCAGGTCACGTCCAGGCGAATCCGACGCCGCCCCTGCTGGATGTACATTGTCCGTTCCCGCCCCGGTACGAACCAGGATCGCAGACGGGCGCTGGCGTACAGCACCGAGCCATCGATGAAGTCGGCTTCGGGGTCCAGTCTATCGGGGGTCGCGCCCGTCAGAATCTGGGCGAGATCCTTTGCATCCTCCGGCGAAAGAGCACGCCCCGACCCCATCGCGGGCGGCAACGAAGGGTCGCTGGAGGGATGGATTGTGTGCAGGGTCACCACGCGCTCCGTGCGCGGGTGGGAATACCCCCCATACGGATCGTCTTCGAGCGAAATCCCCTCGCGGCTCAACTCTGCCTCGAACGGGTGTTGCTGATCGTCGAGGTGAAACAGAATGGCGGTATCCGGCTTCAAGGCCATGCCCGCACTCCTTGTCCCGGCTTCGGGCCGGTTCCGCCGCCCGCAGGCGGTCTTCATCAGGAAACGAACCCAGACTACCGCCTCATCCCGCCCTGTCGACTTCTTTCGACTCCACCGTCCGGTCGGGGCTATGGGCGCCCTTGAAGGTAATACCGAGCGCTCCTGGAACCGGAAAGCGATCCACCGCCGCAAGAGGGAGTGATGTCAGGCTAGACCACCGGCTCGTAAGTTTGGAGCGACTCCGCCAGATCAAACAGTAGTGCTTCCGCACGGAACAACCCCCGCAGGAAATCCAGGCTCTCACCCCACGCCCCAGGCAACAGGGGGATCAGCACCGCATCGGGGCTTTCTTCAGCATCCATGTGCATCCGATAGAGTTCCTCTCCGGCCTCAAGCTGCTCCTGGGCAATGGACGCCGGGAGATCGGCATCCAGCAGGAAAAGCCCGGCTCCAAGCATCATCGGGAGTTCATGGTGCAACGTGTGCAGATCCTGCATCGCCCGCTCCATGTCGGCTGCCGACTGTCGCTCGTTCCACAGTGCGACCGCCTGCTCCACCATCGGGGAGAAGGCGCTGGCCGGTCGCGCATGACTTGCGGCGATCAGGGCCTCCAGGCCCTCCTCGACCCGGGCTTCGCGCAGGGTCCGGTGCAGGGTCGAATCCAGCGCTCCCTCCGCAGACAGTGCCAGCACCTTGTGATGCTTGAACGCTTCATCATCCCCATCACCGCCATACAGGTCCGCGAAGATTTCCTCCCAGTCACCGCGAGCGGCGTCCAGGTTCGCCTCATTGATGACCTCCCCCCGTTTCCGTAAAACATCCCGCAGAAACTCCACGACCTCGTTCATATCGCCGCACATAGCGGCGGCATCCTCCCCGGTGTTCATGCCGGGGAAGAATGCGCTCAGGATCGCCAGGATCAGCAGGGTATCGGACGCAAGATGGGGGTCGTGCGCCTCCAGGGCGCTCAGGCAAATGTCGATCCGATGGTGAAATCCGGGGTGGTATTCGATAGCCGCCACGGTGCCTTCGGCGTGTTCCGTCATCGACACCGAAGAATGGAGCGAGAACCGAGGGGAGGTCACCGCTTCCCCCGAAGACGCGGACGCGGGTGCGCTCAATCGCCCCCGAACGGACGCACCCACCAGTCGGGCCAGGGCACCGCCCCCATCCAGGGCATGGATCGCGTCCTGCACAGCGGACTCGTCCACGGCCCCATCCGTCAGCCCCATCGTCAGGAACTCCCCGCAGATCCGTTTATGCAGCGGTTGCAGGGCGTCGGAATGGAGGTTGCGTGTGGTTTCGGTCCACGCCTCGGCGGTCATCATTGGAATCTGCATCGGGATCTCCTAGACCGGCTCCATGTACGCCGGGGCGACATGGGCCGGAATACCGGGTTGGCAGCGTTGGGCAAAACGCAGCGCCCGGTCGGCAGCGCGAGGGTCCACGGATTCCTCCGCTTTACCGGAGGGGATCACCTTCGGCTCCTCATCGCCCCCGACCAGCGGGATCGCCTGCCATTCGGCGAGACACTCTTGAACAGAAGCGCCCATGCCCTACCCCTTGGTCTTGGCCGGTTCCTTGTCGAGCGTGAACACCAGGGCGTTCCCTTCGACGGTGCGCTCGCCCAACTGACACGGCGGCATGGCCGGGTTGTTGCGTTGCAGGAGCGTGACCACATCTTCCGGGGCCATCTGCGGGTCAGGGTCGGGGAAGTCGGTCGCGACCAGTCGAAAGACGCGGTTCAGCGTTTCAGTCGTTGCCGTCATCGTCGTATCCTTTTCGCTTACAGGCCGAGCGGGTTGTCCGCATCCGCCTTGGGTTCTTCGGTCGCGTCATTCGGCGCGGTCGGGGTGTCCGTACCGCTCGCCTGCGTCGTCTGGCCCTTCTTGTCGCCTTTCTTGGACCCCGCCGCCTGAGCGGCCTTGCGGGCTTCGCGGGCATCGGCCATCAGGTCGTTCACGGTGTCGCGCATTTCGCGGTTGCTCTGCGCGAACGGGTCGGCCAGATCCGCCAGTGCTGCCTCCAGCGCCTCGGGCGTGGAGGCGCGGACCACCAGCGGTACCGCCACCTTCTGGCGCAGGGCCTGGGCCTCGTCGGAGAGGTCCTGGGTCGCGACGGACCCGTGGAACTGGACTATGGCCCGGTAGCCATCGCCCTCGCGTTTGATTTCGACCGAGACTTCACCCTCCCGGTCCAACAGGTTTGCCATCGTTGCGATCATTGCGTGCCTCCCGTGGCCTTCGGGCCATTGGTAATGGTGTCGGGAATGAACTGCGACAGGTCGAGCCCACTGTTCATCACCCCGTCGATGATTTCGGGCTTCTTCTTGCCCATGAGCGCCTTGAAGCTCCCCTCGCCCTTGGCGGCATCAAAGGCCCCCGAAAAGCCGGTCTGCGTCAGCACCGACTCAATGCCGGACTTGGTGTGGGCGTCGAGGAAATCCGCGTCCAAAGCGTAGTGCTGGCTCCAGTCGAACGCGGCGGACTCCAGGCAGGCGGTCACGCACTCGGGCGCATTGACCCCAACATCAAAGCCCCCGGCCATCGGCTGGCGGGTCAACTGGGTCACGACCTCCAGCATCAGCGTGTCCAGCGCGGGTTGATCGAGTGCTGCCAGCGCGGCGATCTTGCCCGCCGTCCCGGTCTGGCCGGTGACGCGGTTCAGCGTGTCGCTGGCATCCTCCGGGGCCTGCATCTTCGGCAGCAGGGAGGCGATCAGCATGGCCCGGCGCAGCACGGGGTCGTCCTGCACCCGCTTGGCCGCAACCTCGCGCCGAATCTTCTGCGCGGTCTCGATGACCTTGCGTGGCTGCACCTTGCTCGACTCCTTCGAAGCCTTCTTCGGCTTTTCCGGGGCCGCGCTGGGCGTATTCGGGCTCGGGGTTTCGCTGGCGGAATCCTGTGCGGCACCCTCGACGCCCGCGTTCGCCTCCACGTTCCCCGGCTCCCACGCTTTCTGCGCCTCGGCGTGCGCCTTCACCTTCTGGCCGTGGCACGTCAGGTCGAAGCACACGTCCTCGGTCACGCGCCCGATCCGATCGGGGTTGGTGGAGAGGATGGCCCCGTAGCTTGCGCAGCCCTTGCACGCGGCCATCTGCGCCTCGCCCACGTCTTTGACGAGGATGATGGTGTGGGTGTTGGGCTCGGCCTCGGTATCCAGGCGCACGGCGGGGAACTGCTCGACCAGATCCGCCTTGCGGGCCTGCATCGCCGCCTCGGTCTTTTCGTTGAAGCACGAAGGCAGGGTGCAGCGACCCTCGCCAATGTGTTCTTCGAACAACGCGGCCTGCGTACTGGAATTGTGCGGGCAGTTCACGCAGCCGGAGCGGTCAAAGACCGCCGAAGAAAGTTCCAGGGCATAGCTCCCGATCCGGTCGCGGAGCATCTGGACGGTTACGCCGCCCTCCACGATCTTCGGCAGCGAGGCGTCCTGAACCGCCGTGGGCACCGAGGCCAGCAGTTCGGCATGGCCGGTCTTGATCTCGCCCTTCGCCAGCGCATCCTTCACCGCATCAGTGCAGTTCAGCAACAGCAGACGGGAGTCGAGCTTCGACCGCGACCAGCCCAGCACCTTGCAGGCTTCTTTGTGGTCGCCACCGCAGGCGGATACCACCTTGCGCGCCGCATCAGCTTCCTCGGTCGGAGACATATCGGCACGGGCGACGTTCTCGATGGTCGCCAGCACACGGGCTTCCTCGTCGTCTACATCGCGCACGATCACCGGAACCTGGGAGAGCGCAGCGGCCTGTGCCGCTCGCAGACGCCGCTCACCGGCAATCACGCGGTAGGTGCCATCCTCGGCACCGGGGCGCACCACCAGCGGTTGCAGGACGCCCTTCTTGGCAACCGAGGCTTTCATGTCTTCTTCGGCCGCGGCATCGAAGTAGCGGCGCGGGTTAAAGTCCGCCTCAACCGTCAGCCGGCCCAGCGGGACATAGATCAGATCATTGACTTCCGCGATGGCTTCCATCGGTGACTCCTTCTCACGGCTTCGGGCCGGGTCCGCCGCCCGAAAAGACGCGGGCGGTTCGTCGTAATGCAGGACCAGGATGCCAGAGCATCCCGGCCTGTCGATTTATCGGCTGGATTCAGCAGGACGTAAAAGCGTCTCCACTCGGACCTTCACTGTGGGCAACCGGGTTGCAGGGCAGTTGATCGTAGTGGCGACCCTTGAAGACCAGCATCACCGGGAATGAATTGGGACCACGCACCTCGGGGTAGGCTTGCGCGGCAGCCTCCTGCACCCGGCCCGCGGCCTCCAGGGCGCTTGTGCCCGACGCAAACCCGACCCAGCAGGGAACGTCACCCTCCGCGTCACGGAAGGACTTCGGGAAGCCCAGGACCACGGTGTAGTCAACGGCCTCCAGAATTGGCTCCACGTTCATGTAAGTCATGGTGTTTCTCCACCGGCTTCGGGCCGGGAATCCGCCGCCCGAAAAGACGCGGGCGGTTCGTCGTAATGCAGGGCCAGAATGCCAGAGCACCCCGGTCTGTCGAGTTTTGGTCGAAGGCCGCGCCTAAGCGTACGAATCCCTCCACTCCAGAATCTCCGGATGCAGGCGGCAGACATGCTCAAAGAAGGCCTCGACAGGCGCCACAGCTTCCTCGCCGCCATCGGCATCAATGGTAATGGCACCGGGAGCAATGAACTTGGCGGCCAGAAGCGTGGCTCCCACCATCAAGTCATAAGGCCGTCGCGCCGTCTTAAAGTGGAAAAATCCGATGGTGCTCCGTTCAAGATAAAAGACCTCACCAGGCGAATCGGCTCCATTGAAAACGATCTGAGCGTTGTCGCAGATAGGCTCGCCACCATCCCCATCGTCCAGAGTAAGCGGTTCTTCGCTCATAAATCCGCCAAACGGTTCGGTGGTTTCGGGCATTTCCTCGTAGAGAAAGCCGAAAGCGGAAACAATCCGTGACCACTGCACGTCGGCGAAGGGTTCGTCCTGCCAGAGATAGCGCGTGAAGCCCATGACTAAGCCTCCTGTGTGGGGTTGCTGGAAGACCGGAGAAGGATCTGCAAATCGGACTCCGTCTGAACCACGAACTCCGCAGTATCCTGGGTGTCGCCCTGACCAATCCCCTCGAACGGACCCAGATCCGGGTCATCACCCGCAACCTCCTCCGTGAACGCGCGGACCCCGAACGTGAGGAGCCCTTTCAGCGCCTCGGCCTGCCGGGGCGAAATCGTCAGGGTTTGCGAATCGGAAACATCCGACTCGCCCTCCCTCGCGGCCATAACCGACTCGAGAATGCCGCCGGATCGGTCGAGGATGCGCATGGCCTGAGCGTGCTCCGTTTCGGAGTAATCGGAAAAGACATCGGAAGGAATGTCATCCTTCTCGTCGATGTCCTGATCCAGCCCTTGACCGAGGACACGGATGGACAGGCGCAGGAGGTAGACCAGGTCGTCACAGTCGCCAGAGGTCAGGCGAATCGTCGTATTGCTCATCTTGATTCTCCACCGGCTTCGGGCCGGGTCCGCCGCCCGAAAAGACGCGGGCGGTTCGTCGTAATGCAGGACCAGGATGCTAGAGCATCCCGGCCTGTCGATTTGTTATTCGAGACTCACCTGGGCATCGGGTTCATTCGCATCTTCTTCCCTGGCGAATTCGCGTTGCTTCGCGACCCAACTCCAGTAACTTTCGCGGGTGTCATCATTGCCGACTTCGTACTGCCAGTCCTCGACCGTAAAGTCCGGGTCTTCGTCCCAGTATCCAGAACCGTCTTCCGGTGCCGCCGTGTGCAGAGCCGAATTCGCCTCGATCCGGTCCTGGTGGTGGCCCTCGAAGGCCAAAAGAATAGCCAGATCATCCTTGTCCTCGATGCCTTCGATAGCGTCACAGGCGGAATAGACGGCATTTCGGACGGCGTCGGACCAATAGCGCCCGCGGGTATGGCTGACCCAGATGACCGGATCGTCTCCCCCACAACCGGGAAGGTAGTCCGGCAACTGCAACACCACGGTATAGGCCTCCTCGACCGCGTCATCGAGATCCGCGTCAGTGCGCTCCAGAGCGGCGCTGACGATTCCGGAAAGCAGATTCATCGCTTCCCCCTGCTGGTCCAACTCCTTCAGGGCCGCTTCGATCTCGTCCTTGCCGTAGTCATTCTCCCCATAAGCGGAACCGAGATACTCGGAACGGCTATCGAGACCGTGTTCCGCCAGGCGGAGGACCTTCTGGAGAGCGTCCGCCGAAACCAGCACGCCAACACTGGAACTGCTGGACTCCACTTCTCGGACATGATGAAACCACTCATCCACTTCGGCGGGCGTATCACCCGTCAGGAGTCCATCGCCAACGGCCATCGTCACCATTTGATTCAGGCGATCCTTGAGAACGCGAGGTTCCTCTCCGTTGAGGTCGTATTCAGCAACAAGGGTCAACTCCAGCGTGAGAGCCGAACCCGAATGATCGAATTGATCTTGTGTGTTATCCATTGCGAGATTGCTCCACCGGCTTCGGGCCGGTTGTCCGCCACCCGGAAAGACGCGGGCGGTTCGTCGTGTTGCAGGACCAGGATGCCAAGGCATCCCCGTCTGTCGAGTTTCAGGGGTGGTCAGCCCCAGTTCGCCTTTTCCAGCCCCACCCATCGAACGTCGTGGCGAAACGCCTCCACCACGTCGCGAGCGGTTGCCTCGTGGACGGTTCCGCTTTCCGCAGGTGTATTGATCCACCCGTGCTTCAAATGGATCCAGATCGACCATGGACCCTGGTGGCGCTCTCCGAAGTCGTCGCATTCCATCCAGTACGATTCGATCTTGTCGGCGTGCCGGTCCAGCAGGCGCTGGAGCGTCACAGGAATCCGGTTGCTGTGCATACCAGACCTCCTTCGTTGGGTTGGTATCAGGATGCCGGAGCGCGCCCGCTTGTCTATTTCTGGGAGCCGCCTGGATCACTGCCACGCGTTCGCTTGAAACACGGTGGATGTCACCGCAAAGGCGCGGGGCATCCCTCCGCCTCGGGTCGCAGCGCCGTCACCGGGTCGAAGCGCGCCCCCTCCCCGGCCTCCAGTTCCGTAATCGCACTTTCTGTTGCCGCGTTCGGGATCAGGGGAACGGTATGCGCGGACGCCTCTCGGGCCTCCATCCACAGTTCCAGGGAGAACCCCTGGAGGGTATGCAGGCGTGGCTTCAGGTCCTCAACCTCCAACGACAATCCGCCAAACGGTTCGGTGGTTTCGGGCATTTCCTCGTAGAGAAAGCCGAAAGCGGAAACAATCCGTGACCACTGCACGTCGGTGAAGGGTTCGTCCTGCCAGAGATAGCGCGTGAAGCCCATGACTAAGCCTCCTGTGTGGGGTTGCTGGAAGACTGGAGAAGGGACTAATTCGATTCAATCTCTCGAACACGGACCCGCCATTCATCCACCTCCATCGATGAATCGCCCGTCAATAGGCCCTCTCCAACTGCCACACGAACCATATCCTCAAGGCGTTCCTTGGCGAACTGGGGGTCTTCGCCATTGAGGTCGTACTCGACGGTGAGGGTAAGCTCCAGGGTGAGTTTGTTACGTTCGGTGGGCGGGCAATCGGTTACACCAACCGAGGTTTCTCCGATGGCAACGTGATCCGCGTCCGCTTCGTGATCGAAGTTTTCATCCGTGCCAATGTGCGTGGAAACCCCGATCTCGTCGATGATGTAGGGGCGTCCGCATTCGTCGCAAGAAAACATGGATTGACTCCACCAGATCCGGTCCGGTATCCGCCGCCCGAAAAGACGCGGGCGGTTCGTCTTGATTCGTTTCCAGGCTACCGAAAAGGCCCGACCTGTCGAGTTCTTCGAGGCCCGCCCATCAACTCGGCCCACACCCCGACCGCGAATACGCCCCTTTCGGCAGGCCCCACGCACCGGGTTCAGAACGAACCGGGAGGGTGTACTCCGTCCGCATGGCCTGATCCAGCGCCTCGGCATCCTGGATCGCCATCGGCTCCGCCTGCCGGGACAGATCCTTGATCGGGATCTTCTTGCGATGGATCGTGGTGCCGAAACGCTGTTCGTACGCCGCGATGGCGTCGAGACTGCCGGGGAAGTGGTGGCGCAGCGTGGCCCAGATCGTCGGGTCGTTGAAGATGCACTTCATGCAGGAAGATCGGCCCCACCCCAGTCGATAGGGAACCGGGGCGGTGACGCCATAACGCTCCAGGGCATCCCACACCTGCTCCTCGGACCAGTGCAGCACCGGCCGCCACGCATCCACATGGCGAGCCTTGAGCCCCGCTCGGCGGTCGCAGGCATGCGGCTCCATCTGGTTGTACTTCGCCCGGTTGGAGCTTTCCTCGCGGCGCTCCCCGGTCACGAACAGCACCCGCTTCCCGTCGAAGCGCGACTGGTTGTTCAGGGCGCGACGGCCCACGTCGATCTTGAGCGCGGAACTGCACCAGCGGGTTTGCAGGCTGGCGGACACCTGGGGGAATTTCAGCCGGGTGCCCGGCTTGGAGCGGCGGGTATCGCGCTCCAGTGTAATCAGGCCCTCGGGGGTCTCGACCTTGTGCGGCCGACCATGCGCATTCTCCTTGCACATCTCCCCCTCGAAGCCCCCTTCGAGCCAGGAGAAGTACAGCGGGAGATCGAAGGACTGGGCCAGCTTGCGGTTGTAGTCGGCCATGAACGGCCAGTCCATCAGGGTGCTGCCCTCCCGGCCATCCACATCGTGATGCCACAGCTCGATCGCCGCGGGATCAACGCCTTCATCCAGCAGGTGCAGCAGGCTGGCGATGGAATCCTTGCCGCCGGACATGCAAAGCACGATCCGGTCGTAGCCATCGAGATCGATGCTTGGGGCAGAGAAGAAGACGCCGTGTTCGTGGGTGGAGCGCGGCGGCTCCCGGAGGTTCAGGCCCAGGGAGTCACCCAGGCCGGGGAGAATCATCTGGTCATCAAAAGCGTGCGACATGATCTGCGGTTCCACCGGCTCCGGGCCGGAATCCGCCGCTCAGGGGGGTGGCGCGAGCGATTCACCGTTGCAACGAAACGATCGCGGCAATCAGATCTCGCCGTTCACCCAGTCCTCGCGGGTCACGACCTCCCACTCGTCGGGGCCACCCTCGCCGATCAGCAGGCGGGTTTCATCCCAGCTCCAGATCCCTTGGGTGTCCTCCGGCTCGTCCCCGCCATAGTTCGGCAGATCCACAAGGCCACGCTCCTGAAACCGCTCGGAGGTGCTGTCGAAACGCTCAGACAGCGCCTCCACCAGTGAATCCAGGCTGGGAGCCTTCAGGATGGCCCGCTCGGCGGACCACGCCAGCGAGGTGTCATCCGCATCCCGGTACTCGATGGTTTCCACCGGCTCCGGACCCTGCGATTGGTCCCAGGTGTCGGTGACCCGGTACATCCCGCAGTGAGCGCAGACCTCAGTGATCGTGACGCCCCCGCCGTGGCCCCATACGCCGGGGTTCTCTTCCATCCCGCCGAGCAGTTCGTGCGGGCTCTGCCAGTCGTGTTCATCCTCCCGGCAATCCGGCTCGTCCGGGTCGATTCGGCCATGCACATTCGCCTGATCGAGGGTGGTTTCCTCACCATCCTCGTCCTCCTCTATCTCGAACACCGTGGCCTCTGCATACAGCGTCTTGCGTTCAACGCCCCAGTCGCCATCTTTCAGCCATTCCTTCGCGACCTCACGCGCCTCGACCATCGTCTGCACGTTGGGGATGGTCTCGGAGTGGCCGCTTTCTTCCTGATACTTAAAATACGACACGATGACATCCTTCTGCTTTGAGTTCTCGAACAGGCTATCGAAACGCGGAGGGGTGTCGAGTTTTTCACCGCCACGGCTGAATCGAAACAGCAACTTCACGCTCGCCACCTGGGCCAAAGAATTGCGTCGGGAAGTCCCCGCCTCCGGCCTCGCTGCTCAGCTCATTGTTCCCGTAGAACACCCCGCCGCTCTCCCGCGTCCAGCGCACACGGTCCAACGCCTCGAACAGTGCCACCGCGACCGGGTGCGAACGCGCCGCCTCGATGACGTGCCGGCCTTCCTCCACGCTCCAGAAAATCGTGCGTTTCGGGGTATCCAGTCGAATCGTGGACTCGAAGGCAAGATTGATCGCAATCTGCGCATCATTGATTCGAACCGCCTGCGTCAACGCGGCCGCGTCCAGTCGCTTGCGCGTGGGTACGCGGGGCATCCGCGAGAAATCAAGCCCGCCCCGCTCGTTCTCATACCAACCAAGAACGCTCACCGCGGCCTCGGCCACGGCGCGTTCGACGCTCGAGGGGTTGCGCCCCGCCAGCTCCAGTGCGCGGCCATGATAATCGGGGTACGAACCCCGACCGCCCGGCCGCTCGCCCTCCAGGCGCTCGTGGAGCTTCTTGGCCTCGGTCAGCACGCGCCCGCGGAACAGGGTGTGGGCCTCGACCACCGCTCGCTTCAGCGAAGGCCATTCCTTCGGCGGGATCTGGATCTCGCCGCCTTCTCGCTCCCAGTGTCCCATGCGGTTACTCCTGGCCCGGGGCCGTCAAGGGAACGACCTGCCAGGTATCCCGGGAGAGGTTCGATTCGCCCGCGTAGTCCCCCGCGGCATTGGGATCGTCGAACGGCCCAACGAAGGTCAGACCATCAAAGGGATTGCCACTGGCGACAACGTAGAGGGTGGAATGCTCAAGCCCCGCCTTCGCACCCTGACAGCGTTCCATCTGGGCCACCAGGGCGGCGTGGTCGTTACGGTCATCCGGGTCTTCGGGGGCGGCAATCTGGCCCGCCTCGACGGCATCCGAGACAAGATCCCAAAGGCGTTCGAGCTGGCGGACGTATTCGTTGTGAGATTGCATGATGTTCCCCATCCGGCTTCGGGCCGGTATCCGTTGGTGGAGACACCATCGTAGCGAACCCTTCGGATCTGTCGATTTTTCGAACGGCGCCCCATCTTCCAGACACAAAAAACCCGCGCCGCCGGAGCATCACGGGTCAGGGGAAGTGGAAAGGAGGGGGTGACCGCCCCGGTTCACCCCGAACGCGGGTCAGTCCGAGGTGCAGGTGTCGCTTGTCTGACGGAGCTTGCGGACGGTTGCATCATAACCGCCGGAGTACACATTCCCGTTTGCATCGACCGTTACCGGCCAAACCCAATCCGTGTGCCCGGTAAAGCTCCAGGCCTGATTCCCGTCCGGGTCGATCTTGCGGACGGTGTTATCCGAACTCCCGGAGTAGACGTTCCCCGCATCATCGACGGCGACGCCGAAGACGATGCTGGAATGCCCGGTAAAGCTCCAGACCTCATTCCCGTTCGGGTCGATCTTCCGGACGGTTTGGTCGTCACTCCCGGAGTGGACGTTCCCCGCATCATCGACGGCGACGCCGTAGACGTTGTTCGTGTGCCCGGTAAAGCTCCAGACCTCATTCCCGTTCGGGTCGATCTTCCGGACGGTGTGATCCGAACTCCCGGAGTAGACGTTCCCCGCATCATCGACGGCGACGCCGTAGACGTTGTTCGTGTGCCCGGTAAAGCTCCAGACCTCATTCCCGTTCGGGTCGATCTTCCGGACGGTGTGATCCGAACTCCCGGAGTAGACGTTCCCCGCATCATCGACGGCGACGCCCAAGACGATGCTGGAATGCCCGGTAAAGCTCCAGACCTGATTCCCGCTCGGGTCGATCTTCCGGACGGTTTGGTCGTCACTCCCGGAGTAGACGTTCCCCGCATCATCGACGGCGACGCCGCGGACGCTGCTCGTGTGCCCTTCAAAGCTCCAGACCTGATTCCCGTTCGGGTCGATCTTCCGGACGGTGTTATCCGAACTCGCGGAGTGCACATTCCCCGCGCCGTCGACGGCGACGCCCCAGACGCGGTCGCTATGTCCGGTAAAGCTCCAGACCTCATTCCCGTTCGGGTCGATCTTGCGGACGGTTTGGTCGTCACTCCCGGAGTGGACGTTC
>NZ_KB906378.1:0-8652 GCF_000381305.1 Thioalkalivibrio sp. ALE16 | reverse complement strand
AGACGCGGTCGCTATGTCCGGTAAAGCTCCAGACCTCATTCCCGTTCGGGTCGATCTTGCGGACGGTTTGGTCGTCACTCCCGGAGTGGACGTTCCCCGCATCATCGACGGCGACGCCGAAGACGCGGTCGCTATGTCCGGTAAAGCTCCAGACCTCCTCGACGCCCGTCCCATCGCAGAGATCTTCTTCACCACCCCCGCCGGCTGCCACGAAGTTCGCGGTGTCGGGCAGGATGACGCGGTAGCTGGCGGTTTCGGCAAAGGCGGTCCCACTCAGGGACAGTGCCAGGCCGGCCAGCAGAAGCCCGAGGGCGGTGGTGAGGGCGAGGGGTTGGGTACGCATAACGGCAATCCTTTCCGTGGGGATCAGAAAGGCCGACTGCCGGGCACTTCGGGGATGTTGTGTTCCGACCCCATGGTGAAGGGGTCCGGGTCGCCTCCGTGCGCGCGCAACAGGCCATCGATCCATTGATGTTCCTGACCCTATGATCCGGCGGCGGGGGGGTGCCGTCAAATGCCGCTTTCAAGGGCTCACCCGATACCCCGCCCGCTCCTCCGAAACGCCCTCCAGTAGCGGTCGGATCGAACCTCGGTCCACACCGTACGAACGCAACAACGCATCAACCCAACCCCGACACCACTCCGGGTCCGCAAAGAACATTCGAGCCTGGCGATCAATGCCGGTGGCATCCGCGCCCGGCCAGACATGCCCGCCCTGGGTGAAATCCAGGGAAACGCGCGGGCGGCCCGTCGGGGCACTGGTCACGACCGCATAGAAACATCGAGCCTCCTTGGCAAGACAAGCGGGGCACGGAAGCCCCTGGGTTGAAAACGAACCGGGAACCCGGAAGGCGTGAACACTACCCGGGCTGGACCTTACGCCGCCTCACCCAAATCCGAAAACAGATCCAGCGTATCACCGGTCATCGGACGGGCGAACCCGGTCACCGGGTCCACATCCGAGCCTTCGTCCTCCAGAGCCGCGCAGGCGACATGCGTATCCGGGATCGGCGCTTCTTCGGGAGCCTCCACGACCGCCTCCCCCGCATCGATCACTTCTTCCGCCGATTCGGTCGCCAGGGCCGCCGGCGTCACGATGGGCCCGTGTTCGGCCAGCCATTGCGCAAAGGTCGGCTCCGGCGTGGAGTCCTCCGATACTTCCTGCGCGCCTTCTTCCTCGCGCTTTTCGGACAGCTCGTGCTCAATGGCCGCGATCTGCTCGGACACCGCGGCGATGTCATCCCGTGTCACCGGGGGCTGGGAGTCCACGATCTGCTGCGCGGATTCCATGTCTTCTCGGAACTGCTGCCACCGCTTCGCCATGCGATCGTTCGAGAAGAAGGGAAGGTCACGCACGAGGTTCGACAGCCGCGTGACCAGGCCCGGAGTGGTGATCGTCTTGCCGCGCTCGTAGAAAGAGACACCCGAGACAAACCGGCCCGCCAGCTCAAAGCAGGTTTTGATGCCCGTGCCCATCACCAGGCGTAGATCGAGACCGTTGATCTGGCCCACTTCCACACCTTCACGCAGCGCGCTCTTGGGGTGGTTCATGGCATTCCCCACCGCGCGGTTCAACAGGTCATCGAAAGCCTCACGGTCCGACACGGATGCCTGCTCCGAGCGCACCTGAAGGGTCAGCTCCGGGTAGCTCGCAAGATCCTTCAGGTCCGCCTCGCAATCCGCCTGCATGTTGTTCAGGGCAGCTTCGCGCCGATCCTGGTCCTTGAGGCGGGCTTCCGCCTCAAAACGCTTGCGGCGGTCGCTCCGGAACAGGCTTTCGAGTCGGTTGCGTTCCTCGGAAAGCTGAAAATGCTCGAGGATGCGCGGGTTGCCCGAAAGCTCGGCCTTCATGGCGGCAAATCCGCTCTCGGCCGCGTCGGAGTCGGCGTCCGTCACGGTTCGCTCGTTCACGGTGCCCTTGCGGACCTGACCGATAAAGTGGGCCTTCTGCTCCAGGATCGCCCAGCGCATGGCATCCAGCGTCAGCGTCGTACCGTAACGGTACAGCGCGACCTCAAAACCCTCGACCTCATCCAGCAGGCGATTCCCGCGCCGATCAATGCGACCGTCGCGCTGTTCCACGTCCGAGGGCCGGAACGGGGCGTCGAGGTCATGCTTGGCGACCAACCGTTCCTGGACGTTCATACCCTCGCCCATCTTGAAGGTGGAGCCGATCAGCACGCGGACTTCGCCCGAGCGGACCTTTCGGAACAGCTCTTTTTTCTTGCGCGGGGTCGGCGCGTCGTGGATGAACGCGATCTCCCGTGCCGGAATGCCCAGATCGGTGAGCTTGTCCTTGAGGTCGGCGTAGAGGTTGTACCCCTCCGCATCCGCGCCCTTCGGCGTGCCGGAGTCCACGAAGATCAGTTGTGTGCCGCGTACCGCGTGCCAGCGGATGTATTCATGGCAGACGTTACGGCAGCACTCGTTGACCTTCGAGAAGGCGAAATCCGGGGCATCCGGCTCGTACATCCGGGCGTCGAGGGCGATCTTGCCCGCATCGGAGAAGATCTTGAGGGCGTTATCGTCCTCCGGGCGGCTCACGCTCAGATGGTCCGCGCGGTGGATAATGGTTTTCATCAACCGGGCCTGCGTCGGGCTGCGTTCAGCGTGAACCATAATCGGGCCCCCGGTGCGCATCGGCGGGGTCGGCCACTCCAGCCCCTTCTCGGCATAGATCGCCTGCAACTCCGGCTTGTGGATCACATCGGCAAACTGCGAGTACAGGCGCATCAGTTCCGGCAGGTTGTTGAACGCGCGGAACCGGGTCTTGAGCTGATAGCGCCCAGAACTGGACAGCTCGTAGGCTCGGGTCGGCGTCGCAAACAGCGAGGCCCAGGCGTCGAAGCTCTCGATACCAAGCTCCTGCAATTCCTCGAACGCGAGGAAGCGCAGTACGGTGTACATCTCCGCCACGGAGTTCGAGATCGGCGTACCCGTCAGCAGCACGAGCCCACCGGCCCCCGGCGCATCCTGTACCCAGCGGGCCTTCAGCAGCAGATCAAAGGCCGCCATCGAGCCTTCCGGATTGCCCAGGCCGCCCACGCCGTGATGCTCGGTCATGTAGAACAGGTTCTTGAACGACTTGTGGTACTCGTCCACCAGGATCGAATCGAGGCCCATTTCATCCAGGGTGACCGTGCGATCCTTCGGCTTGCGCTCCACGAGCTTTTCGATTTTGGCTTCAATCCGCTTTTTCGTCCGCTCCATAGAGCGCACGGTCAGGCGGTCGCCATCACCCTCTTTCGCCTTTCGCAGCCCTTCCTCGATGGTCTCCTGGATGCTGTCGAGGATCATGGACTTGGCGTGCGGCGGCATGTCGATGAACTGGAACGAGCTGTGCGGCAGAATCACCGCATCCCAGTCGTTGAGCGCGATTCGGGAGAACAGCCGGGAACGCTTGGCACCGGCAAAGTCGTCCTCGCTGGCGGCCAGCACGCGAGCCTTGGGGAAGGCCTTGCGGAACTCGTCGGCCCACTGCCCCACCAGATGCCCCGGCACCACGAAGCACGGCTTGTTCACGCGCCCCATGCGCTTTGCGAGCATCGCGCCCGTGATCGCCGTCAGGGTCTTGCCTGCGCCCACCACATGATCGATCAGGGTGGTGCCGTCCTGCGCAATGCGCCAGGCGGCATTGATCTGGTGGCGGTCGTACACGAACAGCCCGGACGAATCCGGCAGGGTGCCGTCCTCGTTCAGCAGGAAGGTCCCGTCGTATTGGGGCTCAACGTGGCTGTTGAATCGCTCGTTGTAGATCGTTTCCAGGCGTTCCCGGCGCTCCGGGTCCGCCATTAGCCAGTCCTCCCAGGCCTCCCGGATCATCCGGGCGCGTTCCTCGATCTGCCGGGTGGTATCCACGTCCTTGGCACGCGAGCCGTCCGAAAGGCGCGTATAGGATTCAAGCGAACGGTTGTTGCACATGCGCTCGAAGATCACCAGGAAGGTCCACTCGTCATCCACGCCCCACTCGCTGCGATTCTTCGCAAAGTGGATGCCTCGGGTCGAGGAAAAGTGCCAGAGCCCGCCGACATACTCCGGGGTGTGGTAGTAGTTCGCCTTCACCAGATGGCGGGCGAAATCCGCCAGGACATCACCCGGCAGCCAGGCCGCGCCCAGCGGCACGACAATATCCGCCGCCGGGATCGGCTCGGGCAACACCGATTCCAGCGCCTCCACGTTCTTTTGGAACGCGGGATGCTGTTGAGCCCATTCGCGGGCCTGTTCGAGCTTCTTCCGGACGTTGCCGCTCAAATACTGCGGGCGCGAAACGAACCCTCCGACAAAAGGATGGGTGGCGAACACCTGGCCTTCCAGCGCCTTCGTCAGCTCACTCGGGGCAATCCCGCTGCGCCGGCTCATGTGATTCATGTCCACTCCGCCCGTGGCCTTGAGGGAGTCCAGCAACGCCGCCTCCGGCGTGGTCGGGCGCTGATCCGCCCGTTCCGGGAACACCGTGCGACGATGCAGCACATCCGACTCGCTCCAGGACGGATCGCGCGGCTCGTCGTCGGTCTTTTCCGCCATGGACGGGGTCAGCCCGGGGTCGTAGTCAAGCTCCAGGCCTTGCAGCAGGGCGTAATCCGGGTCTTCGCCCATCACACCCGCATTGGTGCGGTCATGGATCGCCTTGTATCGCTTCACGAACGCCCGGTAGTCGGTGCGCAGATCATCGCGCAGGACTTCGATCTGGTCGTCGGGCGCGCCGCGGCTTTCGGCCTCCATCAGGAAGCGCAACTGGTCGCGCAGGTTCAGCATGGCCTTCAGCCGGTCGAGCTTGGCCCCCTTCAGGCGGGGCGCCCAGCACCAACGGGACTGGTCGCCGTGATCGGGAAGACGCTGCACGGCCGCGCCGGTATTGCGGTCCAGGGTGAAGCCGAAAACCTGTGTGTAATAAGCAGAATCGGCCGGTTCAATCGCCGGATCATGCTCGTCGACGCATACCGAGCCCGTCATTACAGGAGACAGATCGCGCTCGATGGCGCGTTCCAGAAGATCGGGCCAGCCCGGCGCGCGGTCGTGCAGTTCGAGGCTCGGCTTGTAGAAGCGGTCACGCCCCACCGAGGCGTCGCCCAGAAGGCAATCCAGCCGGCCATCAAACCAGGTATTCATCGAGATGGATTCCCCGTCTTGATCGAACACAAAACGTTCCATCCAGTCACCCGCATTGGGCTCAACGCCGTGCGTGTTGTCGGCACGCTGGAGGAACAGAACATCGGTGATAACTTCGGCACCGGCGTCCTTGAACACCTCCACCGGCAGACGGTAGGCCGCGAGCAGGCGGGTATTCGCCAGCAGCCATTCGCGTGCATCGTCCATGCCGTCGAGGGCATAGCGGGAAACGACAAAGGCCCCAACGCCACCGGCGCGGACCTTCTTCATGGCCTTCGCCATGGTCAGCGTGTGGATCGAGCCCTTGAGCTTCTTGGCGGTGTTGTCGAAAACCGTGCGGTTGTCGTACGGCGGGTTGCCAATGGCGGCATCGAACGCCTCATCCTGAAGCGACACCGCCTCAAAGGCCTTTGGCACGATGTAATCGTTGGGGTACAGGGCCGCCGCCAGGCGCGCGGACACCGGATCGATCTCGATGCCGGTGAACGTGGTCTGGCTACGCACGGACTCGGGTGCATGTTCGAGGAAAACGCCGGAACCCACGGTCGGCTCCAGGACGCGCCCGCCCCCGAAGCCCAAACGCTCCAGGCCCGCCCACATCAGGCGCACCAGCGGCTCCGGGGTGAAGTAGGCGTCAAGCACCGAAGAACGCAGGGAGGCGTATTCCTCCGGCGTTACCAGACCCAGCAGCGTTTTCCGGACCTCGGCGTATTCATCCTTGGCCTCGTCGAACACGGCCGCGAACGCGCCCCAGCCGCGATACGCATTGAGCGTGGATCGTTCGTCCTCGGTCAGATCGCGCGGATGGTTTTGCAGATCCGCAAGCAGCTCGAGGGCGTCAAGGTTCTCCTGAATCTTGCCTTTCATGGTGTCACTCCAATCCGACTTCGGGCCGGGATCCGCCGCCCGGAAAAGCGCGGGCGGTTCGCTGTTTCAACAGGGACCAGGCTACGGGAAAATCCCGACCTGTCGATTTCTTGCCGGGTGGATTTGACGTCCGGGCGTCAGGCGATGACGCCCGAGGGGTAACGATTCGAGGGTCAAGCCCCACTATTGATGGAGGGCGCCGACGGGGGTTCGAACGCCATATAGTGGGAAATCCCATAGGACTCGTCCCAATCCCCACAGGCATACTCATTGACCGGGGACACATCAAAACGGCCACCCGGGGCCGGATCGAAATCGATCTCCACCAGCGCCACATAAGGCTTGGACTCGCCCGTGAGCCATCCAATCGGCTGTCCGTAACGATCCACATCACCATCCGCCACCGGATACGTGCCGCAGACCCAATAGACCCCGCAAAGCGGATCGCTCCCAAATGGTTTCCAGTCGGACATCGCAACACTCCTATCGATTAAGAAAGACCCTCGAAATGGAGAGTAACGAGGGCACGATGCCTGTCGAGTTTTTCGCTATTGGTTAGCGCGAGTTGCAGGGAAATCATGCGCTGGGCGATTCACTCATGCCCGCCACCCAACGCAAAAATGTCGTCCAGATCGGCCTCACGCCAATACCCACCACTCCCGGCCCAGACGATATGCGCCGGCCGAATGTCGGGCTCATGGATGAAGCCCGCATAAGCGCGATGGACCGTGACAATGTGGTTGCGCCGCGCCTTTGAAGGCCGTTCGTTGGTAGACCGAATCGACGCGCCCCGCGGAATCAGAACCCTCGCACCAGGGGCGATCCAGTCGAAATCCACGAGTGAACCCGCCAGCGGACCCAGAAAAAGACCGTACCCGGGGAGTTCGCCTTCCGGGATGAGGTGAAAAAGGCGCTCAATCGCCATCACGGCATCCGTGTTGATCCGCTTCTCGGTGCGCGTCAGCAAATCCACCAGGCTTTCGCGCGTCAAGCGTTCCACCGGAACCGGGATCTGGTACTGGGGGAGATGGTTCAAAAGGGCCTCCTTGCAGTCTGCGGATTCCTGGATCCCGCGTTACGCCGCGCTTTATTCAGACACGGCATCAGCATCGACCAGCACCGTGTCGAAGTCGAACCGAGAGGAACAATCCGCGGTATCGACACTGACGATCGAAAGGCCCTCCGGGTCAATCCACGCATAAGGCGCTGAAGCAAAGCCTCATCGGATTCGTCCGAGTGCCTGGTCTCGATTACCAGTTTGGCGGCCGTGGTTATATCCATCCCTTCCTGCCGAGCGAAATACAAAATGCGCTGCCCCATGCTTCACCTCTGATCCCGCTGCGGGCCGGGATCCGCCGCCCGGGAAAGCGCGGGCGGTTCGCTGTTCTTCATACTGAATCAGACCAGGCGTTCGCGCCGCTGTGCGTGACCCACCGTCTCTTTCGCCGCCTCCAGATCCCCAGAGTTCAAGTGCCACTGTCGCCTTCCCGTAAATTCGGTCCATTGAAAACTGGAGGTCTCCGGGCACACTAGAGCCAAAGGAGGCCGAGATGCGCAAGAGTCGGTTTACGGAAAGCCAGATTGTTCAGACGCTGAAGCAGGTCGAAGGCGGCCGGAAGGTGAAGGACGTGTGTCGGGAGATCGGGGTCTCTGAAGCGACCTACTACCAGTGGAAGTCGAAATACGGCGGCATGGAGGCAGCCGACGTCCGACGGTTGAAGGAGCTGGAGGACGAGAACAACCGGCTCAAACGGATGTATGCCGAGCTGGCCCTGGAGAACACGGCCCTGAAGGACGTGATCACAAAAAAGCTCTGAGCCCGGACGAGAAGCGCCGTGTGGTCACTGCGTTGACGCAGGAACACGGGCTGAGTCAGCGCCGGGCCTGTCAGGCGGCAGGGGCTGCGCGGTCGGTGGTGCGGTATCGCAAGCAACCGGACCGGGACGATGCGGTGATCGCGCTTCTGCAGGAGCTGGTGGAGCGCTATCCGGAGCGGGGCTTTGGCAAGCTGTTCAAGCTGATCCGGCGTCGGGGCATGCCCTGGAACCACAAGCGGGTCTGGCGCGTGTACTGCGCCCTGAAGCTGAACCTGCGGCGCAAGGGCAAGCGCCGTTTGCCACCACGGGAGCCACGGCCCCTGGCGTCGACCGAAGCCCCGAACGTGGGATGGTCAGCGGACTTCATGTCGGATGCGCTATGGGACGGACGGCGCTTCCGCACCTTCAACGTCGTGGATGACTTCAACCGGGAAGCGCTGGCCGTGGAGATCGATCTGAACCTGCCCGCACCCCGTGTGATCCGGGTGCTGGAGCGTATTGCCGCCTGGCGGGGCTATCCGCAGCAGCTCCGGCTGGACAATGGCCCCGAGTTCGTCTCGGCCGCGATCGCCGACTGGGCCGAACAGCGCGGCGTGGAACTGAGCTTCATCCAGCCGGGCAAACCGATGCAGAACGGCTTCATCGAACGGTTCAACGGCAGCTACCGCCGTGGGGTCCTGGATCTCTACGTCTTCCGAACGCTGACCGAAGTCCGGGAACACACCGAGCAGTGGCTGCAGGACTACAACGAAACCATCCCTCACGAGTCGCTGGGGGACCTGACGCCGGTCGAATACCGGCAGCTACACCACCCGGAAACCTCTAGTTATGCGTGGACCTAATCCGGGGAAGTGGACAC
>NZ_KB906377.1:0-34704 GCF_000381305.1 Thioalkalivibrio sp. ALE16 | reverse complement strand
CGGACGCCCTCGGAATCGATCCATCCCCGCTGTGAGGGTTCGCCAAGTTCCAGATCGACGGGCTTCCATCGCTCGAACGTGATCTTGATACGCGCAGTCATGGTCTGTCTCCGAGTGTTGGGGACAGACCGCCCCCACGGGGGACGGTGTCCCCGTGGTGGGTGAAGTGAATGGATCGACCGGTGAGCCGGCGCACCCCTGCCCGATCCGGGGGTGCTTTCAGGGGCCTGATACGCTCAGGCGGGCGGTAAAGCCGTCATTCCCGAGGGTCGCGTGCGGCCCTGGGGAATGACGGCCCGAAGGCCGTCAGGGTTGAGAGTGGATTTCAAGCCTCACCCAACGGGCGAGACGCTCGGCTCCGCCGGAGATCCAGTGGTCGATCTCCGTTCCGGAACGCATGTCGAACGCCAGTACGCGCAGCGCAGCGACCTGAAGGTCCGGATCGATTACCCGGAGTCGGGTAAGGTCGAACGGAAATTCCTGGCCGTTGAAGAGACCGAGCAGAAAGAGACGGACGTGCCGTCCCTGTCCCGTCGGTGACTCCGCCGCGTCGGCGAGCTGGTTCAGGGCTTCCAGGGAGGCGGGATTCATCCCGCCTCCTCGGACTGCACCTCGGCCTCCGGCCGCAGGTGTTCAGCGGCTTTCCGGGCTTGGCTTGCGGCCCGGAAAATGGCCCGCTTGTCCTCCTTGAGCTTCCGGACCCAGGAGCCGATATAGCCCTCGTGGCGAAGATCCCCCTGGATACCGATCTCGGCACACAGGAAGGCAGCGCCCAACTCGGCGACCAGCTCCTCGAACGCATAGCGTTCGGACCCGAAGTGATCAAACTCCACGATCCCCTCGCGCGCGAGGCGGGACTCGTGCCCCGTCCAGTGCGTGAGTTCGTGGAGCGCCGTGGCGTAATAACCGGCCTCTTCCCGAAACGACGTCTTCGGGGGCAGCTGGATGTAATCCAGCTCGGGCGAATAGAACGCCCGGTCGCCTCCATGTCGGATCAGAGCCCCGGAGGACTCCAGCACCGAGTCCGCCGCCTCGATGGGCGTGAAGCTCGGTTCCAGAGCATCCCCGGTGGGACCCACGCGATACCGGTCCTCCAGATCATCGATCTGGTCCACGTTGAAGAGCTTGAAGGCCCGAAGGATCGGCACGGTTTTCATCACCGGCTCGCCCTTCTCGTCCGTCACCGGCTTGCCATCGCGGTCGGTCTTCTGCCGCTGGATTGGCTTGAAGAACACGGCCAGCGTGCTTTTCTCGCCCTTGCGTACCGAACCGCCGACGTTCGACGCTTGCTTGAAGGTCATCCACCGACTGGTGGAATACCCGTGGGCCACCTCCTGCATCCACAGGAGCATGACGTTGACCCCGTGATAGGGGCGATTGGTCGCGGCATTGACCGGCATTCCGCTCGCCAGTGCCGCCGTGTCGCGATCCCAGGGTTTGACCCAGGGCACGACTCCGTTTTCCAGGGCCGTGATGATCTGATCGGTCACTTCCTGGTACAGGTCCTTGGAGGCTTCTTTCTTGGACATGGTCTGTCTCCTGTGCATGAAAATTGGGGACAGACCGATCCCCGTGGGATCCGACTGCCCCACGGGGGTTGAAATGGTATGTTGACCGTTCGTACCCGAGCAGCGAGGCGCCGGTGATGAAGGTCATTGATGGTCAACGTTCCACCCTGGAACAGGCGCTGACGCGCGCCTTGTTCAGAGGCGAAACCGAGCGGTTCGAGCAGATCAACGATCAACTCAAACCGCGCGCGGTGAAGCTCAGTACGATTGCGACTTCAGATCGAGACGTGCCAGCAGCTCCTCGTCGATCAGACGAAGCGCAAGATTGATGTCGGCACGGCCCTCCCGAGTGCTCACCTGAGCGTTCAATGCTTGCTGACGCCGCTCCAGGATCTCCTGTTCGGTCGCCGCTTCCAGCCAGGCGATAAACGCCTTGATGGTTTCCTTGTCCATCGATGCTCTCCTGTCTGTGAACGGAGAGCGCCCCACCGGGGAGTGCTCTCCCCGTGGTGGGTGAAGTGAATGGATCGACCGGCGAAGCCGGCGCACCCCTGCCCGATCCGGGGGTGCTTTCAGGGGCCTGATACGCTCAGGCGGGCGGTAAAGCCGTCATCCCCCAGGGTCGCACGCGACCCTCGGGAATGACGCCCCGAAAGACAGCCGAACCCCGGGACAATGTCCCGGGGTTCGACGCACTACAGCGGTCAGCAGGGTGCTTCAAGGCACCAGTGACGCGGAGGTGGAGTCGCCACCCGAGCCGGACGGCGTTTGGTGATGTCGGGCTGAGTGAATCGAAGGTCCACGCGTTCGCCCGCGCGCTTGAATGCCATGCCTTCGTGTTTCCGGCTGATGTGAAGTCCTCGCATGAGTCTGTCTCCGAGTGTTGGGGACAGACCGCCCCCACGGGGGACGGTGTCCCCGTGGTGGGTGAAGGAAATGGATCGACCGGCAGTGCCGGCACCCTTCTTCCCGATCCGGAAGGGTTTTAAGGGGCCTGATACGCTCAGGTGGGCGGTAAAGCCGTCATTCCCCAGGGCCGCGCGCGACCCTCAGGAATGACGCCCCCGAAGGGGCGTCGGTTCGATCAACCGATCCGCATTTGCAGATGGTGAAGATCGGACGTGGACAGCTGTTCCAGATCGGCATCCGTAATGGGCTCCAGCGTGCGACTATCCAGTACCTGGAAACCGCACTTGAGGGCCTCGGAAACCGAGTCGAGCGAACGAAAGAGCTTGGTGATGGTGGTGCGAGCTTTCATGGGGTTTCTCCGTCAGTTGTGGGACACCCCGATCCCCCCTGCCGTGGCAAGGGGGATCGGTGGTGCCCCACAACGGAGACACCCCGTTGCCAGGGGGTGAGAGGATCCCCCTGGCGAACGGTCTGCCGGATTCAGGCGGCGGAGCTTTCCGGTTCCTGAGTCGAGTCCGAAGACTCGGTGTAGACGGTTTCGCCGTCCACCTTGACCCAGGCGACCCGGAGCAGCCGAGCCTTCAACGAAACGCCGGTCTGGCCGGCCTTCTCGCCTTTCTGGTACTCGAACAGATCCGGGTACAGATCACCCAGCTTGAACCCGATGAGGACCTTGCGATCTTCATCGACGTAGGACTTGGCCGCCTTGATCAGCCGCTCGGCTTCCGCCCCGCTGACCCGGCAATCGAACCGAGTCTTGTCGGGGGCGTCGGCGGATCCATGCAGCGCGACGATGTCGCACGCATAGAAGGACGCCCCCTTCTTGGGGCTCACCTCGCGCACCCGATTCAGGTAGCCAAGGCCGGTGATGTGAAGATCGAAGTATTTGCTCTCAGACATGGTGTTTCTCCTATCAGTGATGAATCCGGAGAAACCATGCCCGTCCGGGGATTGGTTTCCCCGGGAGGGTGAAGGTAGCGCGAGGCGCTACTTTTTCTTGTTGCGACGTTGCTGACGCACGCCAATGACGTTCAAGACGACGAAGACGACAAAAATAAGAGTGGCGATCAGCGCGAACGGCTCCATCACGACTCCTCCTCGTTGTGGATGTTTCCGATGACCAGGAGTGACACCCCGAGCGTGATCACGTAGAGCACGCTGATCAACGGCACCGCCTCCAGGAACAGCGCAATAACGCTCGCGACGATCATGCCGACGCCCATCTTGCGCGAATCTTCCTTGACGGTCTTGAGATTGACAAAGGGTCTTTTCACAAAGGCGCCTCCTTCGAGAATAGCCGAAAGAGACGCGCCCAACCGGGGGGAGGCTCTCCCCGGCGTGGGTGGATGGAATACAGCAGGACCGACTGGCTGGGCCAGCGCACCGCTACCCGGTCCGGGCGGTGCTTTCAGGGGCCTGATGCGCTCAGGCGGGCGGTAAAGTCGTGTGACGCTTCTAGTTTTATCCTTCCCAATAATCGTCTGTCAATTCATGCGGTTCGAGAGGGCGCTCGATCTGGCGCAGTTCCCGCACATCGGCCTCCACCCATGCGTGGTCCCGCTCCCGGTAGAGCAGGCGCTGCATCGGGGCGTCGTCCGGAATATCCAGGACTTCGCAGATCCCGTGTTCCGGGTGTTCCACCGTGGCGCCGGAAGCGCAGTGATCGCGGCGCTCGATGGGGAAGCGGATGATCGCCATGGGCTCTCCTGTTGTCTGGCGCAGTCAGTCGAACTGCAGCTGCACCTTGCCTTCCGATAGTTTCGCACCGGCATCAAAGGTTTTGCCAGTCCGCTTGCTCTTGAGACCCTTGAGCTGTACCCGATCCCCCGCGAACAGCGTGAGCGCCTGGGTCTCGGTCAGCTTCTTGCCACTGACCTGCTTCCAGACAATGGCGTTGCACGCTTCGCACTGCCAGGCCTTGGGTGATTCCTTGATGTTGCCCTGCTGGGCGCAGCCGCACTGCCCGACCGGCCCCTGTTTTGGGGCCTTGCCGGGTTTTCCGCCCTGGTCGGGCAGCGTGGTTGTGCAGTCCGGGTAGCGGGTACAGCCCCAAAACGCCCCGGACCCGCCCTTGCGCCGCCGCATGGGGGCCGAGCAGGTCGGACAGGCGTGCTGGGCCTGCGCCTCGACCTGAACCGCATCGGCCCCCTGCTGTTGAACGTGCTGCACCAGCCGCTTGACCCATTCGGCCTGCCGCTGCAGGAACCCATCGATCTCGCCTTCTCCGTTGGCGATCTGGTCCAGTGCCTGTTCCCACAGGGCCGTGGTGGACGGGTCCTTCACCGGATCCGGCAGCGCATCGATCAGCGACCGGGCGGCGGCCGTGGAGGTGAGTTTCTTCTTGCGCTCCTCCAGGTAACCGCGATCCATGAGGGTCTGGATGATCCCGGCGCGCGTCGCCTCCGTGCCGATGCCCGTGTTCTCTTTCAGGACGCGCCGCAGCCGCTCGTCCGCGATGGTGCGAGCGATGTTCTTCATGGCGGCGAGCAGCGTGCCCTGGGTAAAGCGCTCCGGCGGGGTGGTTTCCTTGTCGCGGATCTGCGCGCCGACCAGGGAGACGGGGTCGCCCTTCTGTACGTTGGGAAGCGCCTGGGCGCTTTCGTTGCGCTCCTCGGCCGAGGCGTCCGTCTGGATCAGCACGCGCCAGCCGCTTCGGCGGTTCACTCGCCCCTGCGCACGGAACGTCTCGCCCTCGGCCGCGACTTCCAGCCGTGTCTGGTCGTACTCGTAGGCGGGATAGAACTGCGCGATGAAGCGGCGCCGGATCAGGTCGTAGACCGCCTGTTCCCGCGACGACATGGCATGGACATCCGCCGCGGCGGTGGTCGGGATGATGGCGTGGTGCGCCGTGATCTTCGCATCGTTCCAGCAGCGCCCCTGCACGGAAGCATCCGCGCCTTCAACCAAGTGCTCGATGGTCGAGTCGCTCTGCATCAGCGCCTGCAGGACGTCGCGTGCCTCGCCGTGCTGGCTGACGGGCAGGTAGCGGCAGTCCGTCCGGGGGTACGACGTGGCCTTGTGCTTCTCGTACAGCGACTGCGCGGTATCGAGGACCTCCTGCGCCCCCATCCCCAGCCGTTTCGACGCCTCCTGTTGCAGTGTCGAGAGATCGAAGGGCAGCGGCGCTTGCTCGCGCTTGCGCTCGGTCTGCG
Organism: Thioalkalivibrio sp. ALE16; assembly: GCF_000381305.1. NCBI lineage: Bacteria > Pseudomonadati > Pseudomonadota > Gammaproteobacteria > Chromatiales > Ectothiorhodospiraceae > Thioalkalivibrio > Thioalkalivibrio sp. ALE16. The sequence goes on along the minus strand of NZ_KB906377.1, from coordinate 29,135 downwards.
CCAGGGTCACGGTGCCTTGCACCCCCTGTACACGCTGCGCCACAGAGGCGGCCGCCTGTTGACTGGTACAGCGGCCTTCGGCGTCACTGACCGCATCGGGTGGCACCCATCGGGCCTCCCAGGAGCCGTTCGTATGGCCGCAGCGGACCGAGACCTCGTAGTAGGGGAGCGGCTTGAACTGTTCGATCGCGCGGTCCCGATCGACCACGAGCTTGAGGGTGGGCGTCTGGACGCGCCCCACGGACAGCACACCGTCATAGCCCCGCGCCCGGGCCGCGAGGGTGTAGGCCCGTGTGAGGTTCATGCCCACAAGCCAGTCGGCACGGGCGCGCGCCACACCGGCGCGGTACAGGGGGTAGGTCTGATCCCCCGGCAGCAGGTTGGCGAGGGCCTTGCGCACGCTGGCCTCGTCCAGGGCGGCGAGCCAGAGGCGCTGGACGGGGCCCCGGTAGCCGCACAGCTCCAGGACCTCACGCGCGATCGTCTCGCCTTCCCGATCCGCGTCGGTGGCGACGACCACTTCGGAGGCCTGTTTCAGCAGGGACCGGATGCTGGAAAAGTGGCCCTTCACCTTGGGTCGCACGTTCATCCGCCACTGGTCCGGCAGGATGGGAAGCGTCTCCACGCGCCACTGCTTGAGCGCCGGGTCATAGTCTTGTGGCGGGGCCATTTCCAGCAGGTGCCCGAAGCACCAGGTGACTGTCACCCCATCCCCGCGAATACACGCATTTTCCTTGCGCGAAGCGCCGAGTACGCGCGCAATATCGCGGGCTTGTGAGGGCTTTTCCGCAAGAAACAGTCGCACGACCGGACCTACTCGACCGTGGAGCGCACTTTCGCGCGGAAGCGGTCCATGAACGCGTCCGTGGCGGGGAAGCCGTCTACCTGGTCCGTACCTTCGTAATACTCCACGGCGATGTGACTGCCGCTGCCCTCCCGGGAAATATCCATCTGAACCACGCCGGCGTGACCGAGGATTTCGCGGTAGTCCCGCACGGAGTAGAAGGAGCCGGGGTTTTCATGGAAATGGTAGGCGTCCGAGGCCTCCAGCCACGGCTGTCCGGCGGGATTGGTGCGCTGTTCCAGCGGCAGATACCCGAACTCGCGGCGGATGCGGTTGAAGGCGGTATCAACGTCGGTCGCGGTGGTGACCTCGAAGTTGAGGACCTCGTTCGCGTACTGCTGTTGGCCGCCGCCCTGGTTGTTGGACCCAGCCGTGGAGCTGCTGGAGGTCGTCGGGCGCGTCTCCTCAATCACAATGCAGCCGGACAGGGCCGCGATAGCGGCACCGGCGAGGAGGGTGCGGGTGATCGTTCCGTTCGTCATGGAGTGTCTCCTTCTTCCTTGGTTGGGTCATCGGCGGCTACGCGCGATGCGATCGTGGGTTCTGGCTTCGTGGGTACGCGGGTGACCGCGGCCCATTGCCCTCTGCGCCAGTCGGCGCTTTCGTCGGCCTCCTTCCCGGCCGCCTGGTCGCTGTGCGCCTCAAAGCGGGTCGTGGCGACCACGCGACCGAGTTCCACCAGTTGGGCTTGATACAAGGGCATGGCTCAGCGGACCTCGTCCGGGTGCGTCCACTCGCCGCACCAGTGGATCGCCTTCGTAAGGGGGAACGGTCCGTCGCTCTCGCCTATGGGCTGCAGCAGTCCCGGAGGGTGGCGCCGGCAGGAGCCCTCATTGGTGCCCAGACGGTGCCAGTAGATGCAGGCATCGCAGCGCGCACGGGCGAATGGGGTCTCAGGCATCCGTCCCTCCCGCGCGCTCGTCACGTTGCCGGAACGTCACGTCCTCGACGCGCGCAAGGTCCAGATCGACGGCGGACGCGCGGACTTCGAGGCGGGATCGCTCCTCGCCGGTCTCACGGTCACTCCATGTGGACTCGAACAGTTCACCCTCGACGTGGACCCGAGCGCCCTTCGGCAACAGGCGCGCGGCCTGTTCGGCACGGGGGCCCCACAGGGCCACGTCCAGCCAGAACCCGCCTTTGTCCTCAAAGCCGCCGTTGCCATCGGGCTTCGGACGATCAAAGAAGATCCGGAGGTTGGTGACGGGGGTGGACTCGCCGCCGCGTTCGGCATGACGAAGCGTGGGCGCCGCGCCCAAATTGCCGCGACCGGAAAAGCTGTTGGACATGGATCTGCACCAGACATGGGTTCGATGTCAGCGTGCGCGGCGCCCGGCATGGAAGCTAGGCGAAATCCAGAAGGGGGTCGGGGTGGTTTTGACCGACGGATGGGGCCCCGCAGGGTGTAACGGGATTACACCCCCGGGTCTGGCTCAGGGAGCCACTATCGGGATAGCGTTGACGCCGAGGCGGAACCGCGCGGCGATGGGTTCCGCATTCGGGCCCACTCGATTTTGGCGATCGTGACCAGCTGGAACCGCTGCAGATCATCCAGGCGATACTCGCGAATCTGCTCCAGCGCCTGTGCCGGGCCGATGACGTGGATGCCGAACTCGGTTCGCGCACGCCAGATCGCCCGCAGCGTCGGCGCCGGTTCCAGTGCCTCGAACAATTCATCCAGCTCGATCAGATCAAGGCCGTTCCACCCCTCCAACGGCACGATCCGACCCGCCCGGGCCGCTTGCTCCTCGGTCATGCTACCGAGGGATCGCCGCATGGCGCGCGCCGATTTACGGATTCCCTCCAGCCGTTTTCGGTCGCTGTAATTATCCTGCATGACTGCTGCCACCGCGCCACTGGTCTTCCAACGCGTTCAGTGCCTCAATCTGTGCCACCAGATCCTTGAGGCGTAGCCGCTCGTAGTTCCTCCTGCGATGTTCAAACGTCAGCATCCGCCCCCGACGCTCGATCTCCAGCCAAGCCAGCCGCGTCCGCTTGGGTACGCCCTCGCGGGACAGGGCCGCCTGCAGCATGTCCGAGGTGAACATCAACCAGGACTGTCCAACCCCATCGAACCCACGTAGACGCCAACGGAACACGGACCCACCTTCCCGCCGGGAACGATGGATCGCAGGATGTGCGACCCACGGCCGACGATAGGTGTCCTTGAACTCCTGCACCAGCTGGTCCATCTGATCATCGATCTGCCGTAGCTCGGTTTCGAGAACCTGCATTCGCTTACGTGCGTCAGCGAGTTTCATGTATCCCTCTCCAGTGGCCCCGCGCCCCCCTTACCCTTAAAGGGCCCTTTAGGCCATAACTACATGGCAGGCCTTCGGCCATAACTACTCCCCGTGCATCTGAGCCAGGCGACCGAACAAGGTCCATCACGTTCCGGTTTCCTGAGCCACGGCCGAGCCGTAGGATTCGGCCCGTTCGCCTGCAGGGGCGTCGGCTTCATCATCGTCCTCGTCGTCATAAAGCCCCGGGGGCGGCTCGCTACGCGCTTTCGGGTCCCGAATATCGGGTGCCACCGGCGCGCGCAAGGTCCCCTCCAGGACTTCCTTCGGCGGCATGCCGAGGTTCTCGATCGCCTTCCGGGCTTTCGCTGTGCCAGCGGCCACGTCGTCCCGGGTCACGCCCTGATACTGGAATCCCTGCGGAGCGTTGAACGCACTGCGGACCAGTCGGCCACCCTGATACAGCATCCGCTCGCTCTCGTCGCGGCCCATGAGCCCGACGTGTCGCGCGGTCAGGATGGCGCGTGCGGTCCGATCGAAGTCGGCGATCAGGTAGGCCCCCATGAAGCCGTAGGGGTTCGAGAACTCCAGTGGGACGGTGCAGGGACTCTGGCTCTGAGCCACGTCGATCTCGATTCCGGGCATTGAGGCCAGGAGTCGCTCGGTCTGTTCCCGTAGGGCATTGATGCCCTCGCGGTTCTCCGTGAGGGATTCATAGGTCTGGAGCAGTTTCCAGTCGGCCCACGGATCGTCCAGGGCCGCGGCTCGCCAGATCCGCCGCATCGTTGTGGCGAAGCGCACGAGCCCGATGATGGGCGCCTTCTTCTCGCTTGCGCCTCGTCCATGCACGAGTCGCTGCGCCTGGCGCGTCTGGATCTCCATCGCGGCGGACCCGCGCAGACCTCCGGGTGATGAACTGGCGGTACGCCAATCCACGATCGGGTCGGCCTCGTTCGGCATGGGTTTCGTGTCGGCCATAGTCGCCTCCTGGTTTCGTGAGTACCGGGGGGATCCCGGTCAGCGTGTTCTATCACCGCCCTCGGATTCCTGGCAGGCCAAATCCCAAATGGTCTGCCAGGGGGCTTCCGGGCGGTGATGATAAAGATCGGAACCTTCCATAAAGAGCCTGATGGCCGTAAGCGCGGACGCCTGGAGATCCGGATCGAGTCCGCGCAGGTCGGACAGGTCGAGCGGCCATTCCGGCGCGTTGTAGCAGGCGAGCACCACGCGACGAACGGAGCGCGATTGTCCGCTGCGACCCAATGCGACGAGCAGCAGTCGATCCAGGGCCTGATCTGCGTCTACTGTGGCAATCCTCGGCACGGGCATTCCCCTCTGGTCTGGCTCAAGGTGGGACGGGGTCCCACCCCTCTGGTCTGGCTCAAGGTGGGACGGGGTCCCACCCCTCTGGTCTGGCTCAAGGTGGGACGGGGTCCCACCCCTCTGGTCTGGCTCAAGGTGGGACGGGGTCCCACCCCTCTGGTCTGGCTCAAGGTGGGACGGGGTCCCACCCCTCTGGTCTGGCTCAGCGCTCCCAAACCGCGTCCACGCGCCGCTGGATCTCCTCCTTCACCTCCAGGGGTCGTCGGATCCCGTGCAGCCGGATCTCGCCGGTTTCGCCGCCGCCCGCCGAGGACACCCGGACCTCGCCGATTCCGATCAGGCGATCAATGACCCCCTGTTCCAGGGTCGGGATCCGGGCATTGGCATAGCGCATCGTGCGGCGGTGGCGCGCAATGATCCCGGTCTGCACCGTCACGCGGTCCGGTTCGAGGGTGAATCGGTAGTAGTAGATCGCGAGCACGATGCGGAACGCGGTGAACACCATCCAGATCCCGAGGACCATCGACAGCGCTGCCTGCACGATGGGCAGCTCGCCGATGCCCGGGATGGTCATGCGCCATTCGGCAATGCTCGCGCCTACTGGATCGGGCAACTGCCCCAGCCAGGCCGCGATCTCCGGCGTCCAGGCCAGCACGGCGAGGAGCAGCACAAACTTGAGCACCGTGGGCCATACACTGCGCAGCGCCGGCCGCAAGGTGTAGGTCGGCACCTCGGCGTCCGCGTCGGCGGGGTGGTCCCGGGGTGGCTCCCCGGCCGACGCCGGCCGGTACTCCCGTGCGGCCTGTCGCAGTGACTCGCTTGGTTTCTCGTCGTCCGGCGGCCGAGGCGGGGGCTCGGGTGGTGAATCGGGATCGACCCGGGCTACGCCGTAGCCCGCGTGCTGGTCGCCCCAATGCACTTCGACCAACTCGTACCGCTGGTCGGTCTCGCGATTCAGCGCATCCCGGACTACCCGAGCCCGGCCGTGACTGAACGGCATGTCGTGTTCATCGAGGATCATGCCCCTGACTCCTTGGGTCGGTGGGTGCTGCGACTGCGGGCCTTCTCCAATCGCTGCACCAGTTCGTTGTTCGCGTCGGGCTCGACCGTGACGACCTGGGCCTCGGCTTGCTCAACGCTTGCCTGATCGATTCGCCGTTCGCGCTCCGCCTGCTCGGCTTTGCGTCGCCGTCGTTCGGCCGCGTCCACGGCGTAGCTCGGCAGGAACTCGCCGCTGCGCGCCCGCTTGGCGACGGCACTCAGGTAGCGCAAGGGGTTTCGGATCGGATCCGTCTGAGCGCGATCCCGGATGGCACCGGCGACCTCGTCCAGGACCTGCTGGGCCTGGTCGGCGGGCAATCCCTGCAGGCATCGCTCAGCCAGCTTGCGGTGATCGGCGCCGAAGCTCTCGGGATAGTGCAGCTCAGCGGCGGCCTCCTCGCTGTCGCGCGCGCCCGGTGGTTCCAATACCTCAGAGGTAGGTTTTGTAGTAGTAGGTTTATATAAACTACTACTACCCCCGCGCGCGCGAGCCGAGTTAAGATTCTTAACTCGGTACGAAGTGGCTGTTTTTGAAGGATTTTCGTCGGGCTGGTCCACCGAGTTAAGATTCTTTACTTGGTGATCGGCGACCGAGTTAAGATTCTTTACTTGGCTCTCACCCGAGTTAGCCTCCTTAACTTGGCCACTTCCGGCGAGACCCCCGGGACTCGCGGCGGCCCGCACTGCCGGGTCGGGGTTATGGGTGGCGAGGCGGCGCTCAAAGCGACCGCCGGTGTCCACGGGATCCGTAAGGTCACGGTCGGCATCGAGGCGCTGATGGATCGTGGACAGCACCTGCCGGGCGGCCTCGCGCACCCGTCGATGGCCGTGATCGGTCAGGCTCTCCAGATAGGTGATGTACTCCGGATCGAGGTACATCGCCTCGGTGACCGATACCGCCTCGTCGTGGATCGCGTAGACGCTCCCCCGGTATCGGCCCTGACCGTCGCGGACGCGATCGCACAGCGAGATCCATCGAGTGATGCGCAGCATGGCGATGGCGGCGGCGATGGTGGGCCGGGACCCAAGCCCCGCACGTCCGAACTCGTCATACGACGGAAATCCGGCGGGGGCCTTGGGATCCGAGGTCGCTTGGATCACCATCCAGGCGAGCTTGTCGGTCGGCCCCAGCTCGTCCGCGAATAGCAGCGCCCGGGGGTGGGAGTCATGCCAGTTCCCGAAATACAGGACTGCGCCTTCCTCCTCGCCGGCGGGGTCCGGCGGTCGATCCCGTAGCTGTCGCGCGGCGTCCTCCAGGTACGCCTTGAGTCCTCGGATGCGGGGTGTGATTTCCGCTGCACTCACGACGAGCCCCCGGCGGAATAGAGGTGGGTCCCGAACTGGTGATGCACCAGGTCCACCACGGGTTGCGTCGTCTTGGCCGGCGGATACGTTGGGGCCCGATCGGTGAGTGTTTGCTGACACTCCGCGACGAGGCGGTAAACCGCAGCGGCCGAGGTTTTCGTGCTGCGCGCGACGTGGAGATAGCGATCCGGATCGGGTAGGTCCTTCGGGGCGGCCCGCCATGCGTCCCACATCGCCTGAGCCTGTTCGGGCGAGGGGGAGCGCGGCCGACCGGGCTGCGAGGGCAGCCCGAGCACTCGCCGACGTCGGGCCACATCCGTTGTCGTCATGCCGAATAGCGCCTCCATCATCCGGGCGTCGGCCTGGTGCCGCAGCAGCTCGTCCTGAACCTGCCGGGACTGGACCTCGCCCCGCGCTCGTTCGATCAGCTGATCGAACCGATCGGCGTCGATCTGCAGATCAATGAACAGATGCCCGAGCCGCGAAATCTCGACCAGCTCGTCGAACGTCATGTCGGCGAGCGTCGAGGCTTGGTCCGGTGTGAGGCCCAATACGCTGAGGGCGTTCATGTCGGCGTCCTGCAGCCTGGACATGGCGTAGCGCAGGACATGGAGGGTGAGATCCGCTGTGCTGCTCATGGCTCAGCCCTCCCACGGATCGAGATCGTCCGCGTCGGCCTGGTGCTGCAGGTCGCGGCAGGCCTGGACGAGGGCGACGAAGTCGGCGAAATCGGGCTCGCGAAGGCACGAACTGACCATCCAGCCCAGCGCGCGCCAGGGTGGCTCGGGGATGTGCCGCGCGATGACCTCCTCCTCGTCGCCTCGGTGAATCGCTGAGGCCAGGCGATGGGTGGGGGCGGTCTGCAGGACGCGGTCCGGGTGCAGGCCGATCTGCGACCAGCTGACCAGCAGCCACCAGGTCCAGAGGCGGTAGTCGTTCTCCACCCTGTTCATCCTGGCCCCCGCCTCCTCGACCGTCTCGCTCGGCAGGTCGATGAAGTAGCCATAGCCGATGTCTACGGGCTGGATCTGATCGGCGTAGTGGTAGCGGGTGGCGATCTGCCGGGCCAGCGTGTAGATCCGATCCCGAAGCTCCGCCACGGTTGGCGCGGGGCCGGGCGCGGGCTCAGTCGGCGCCGTGACCGGTGGGGCGGCAGGAGGCGGATCACCCGCACCGGCCCCATCACCGATCACTGGATCGGTTGCGGCCCCGGAACGTCCGGGGGACGCTCCGGGTGTTTCGGCAGGTGAGGCATCGTGGACCAGCGGTGTCGGTTGGCCCATTGCGCCTATGTCCGGGGGCATATTGGCTGGGCCCGTCGCACCCTCGGAATCCTGCGTCGGCGGCGTATCGAGTTCCATGCGCACGGTGCGCAGATCGAGGGACAACTCCTCGGCCAGGCGTCGCTCCAGCTCCTGCCGCGCAGCGCCGGGGTCCCAATCCGGCGCATCGGTAACGGCGAGGGACTCCTCGAAGACCATGTCCACCGCATCCTGGGTGTGTCCATGGGACTCGCCGACGGCATGGGCCGAACGGTGGAGCTTGCGGAGTTTCTCGACGCTGTCGTTGCCGAGCCCTCCGTAGAGGGCCTGTGGGATACAGGGCAGAAGGGTCTTCGCAGCGTACTCAAACCGAAAGAGCAGTTTTCGTGACGCGGTATAGCCGATCTCCTGCAGCCGCCGCTGGAGTTCGCTGCGGCTCAGGCTCTCGCCGACTTCCGACTCGAACATTTCGCGCAGCCGATCGACCGCGAGGGCGCGATCGATCAGGGCCATCGTCCCGCGCATTTCGTTCTCGACCAGGTGCGCACCCAACACATCCTGGTCCGAGGTCCAGGGATGGAACAGCACATGGACCTTGCGGTACGCCTCGTCGCCGGTCTCTTCGTACAGCTCCTGCAGGATCTGAAGCCGCGTGTTCCCGCCGGCGCGTACCATGTAGAGGTCGTCGTCCGGCCGCCGGGTGACTTCAATGGCGTTGTTCAGACGCTTCTGCGCCCGGATGGAGGCCTTGATTTCGTCGTACTGCGGGTTGCGCTGCCGCCGGGGGTTTCCGTCATACGGCCGGATCCGGTCGATCTCCAACACCATCTGCGTGACGGTCAGGGGGTCGCCTGGCGGCAGCTCCTGCGCCGCCGCATCGCCAAAATGACCGACAGTCAGGCGGCTGCGCAACTCCTCGGAACTCAGCTGTTTCTTAGCCATGTTGCGCCCCTCCCCGGATCAGGTGAGGCAGCAGCTCCTCGGTGAGGCGGCGCATGGTCTCGGCGCCGGACAGGGTGGGGCCTTGCCGGTGGGGCTCCCACCGATGGACGGGCACCTGCTGGGTGGCCGCCTCGCGGTAGGCCACGGCGGAGGGGATGAACGTATCGAGGATGGTGATCTGGCCGCGACTTTCACCGGTGGCCTCGCGCCGGAGTTCGTCCGCGATCGCGCGGCCGTCTCCGGTTCGGTCTACCCGATAGAGGAGGCCGCGCAGCGGACCGACCGGTGCGCCCATGGCCGCCATCGGTCGCAGCCGATCAAGCATCGACACGGTCCCGCGCGCGAACTCGCGGGCGGAGAGGATTTCCGGGGGAATAGGCGAGAGCAGGAAGTCTGCCGCCAGGACGGCGGCATCCTGCAGGGGACCGACAGCCCCCTGGGTATCCAGCAGGACGACGTCATAGAGGTCGTCGTAATCCGCGAGGATGTGTTTGAGTCGCACGCGGCCGTCCGGCGTGTGCAGGATCCATTGCTGCAGCCGACCCTGGGGGTCGTTGGAAAGCACAATGTCGAGTGCCCCGTCGTGCTCGCCGTCGAGCGGGATGTCGATCGGAGTGACCGTGCCGTCGGTGTCGCCAGCGGTAATGAGTTCGGTGAGTCCCCCGGCGGCGATCAGGGCCGGGTCCACCGGGAAGTAGCTGGACAGGGTGGGCTGGATGTCGGCGTCGATCAGCAGGACCTTGTAGCCGAGGTCCGCGAGGTAGGCGCCGAGGTTGGCCGTGACGGTGGTCTTGCCGACACCGCCCTTGGTTGATGTGGTCGTGATTCGGACTGTCATAATGGTGCCCCTTGGTACTGGTGTGTTTACCAGTCCTCACGGGTCACCTGACGTAACGCCCTCTACATTGTTTGGTCACCGGCACCGATTCGTAATCGATAGGTCGGAGGTTCGACTCCTCTCGCCGGCACCATTTTCCCCTGCGCCCGGTGCGGCGCGTCTGCGTCAGTTTCGGCCGCCGCGCTGCGGGCGCCCGCCGCCGGAGCGCGGGCCACCCCGGCCACCTCCGCGCCGATCGTCGCGCGGCTTGCGCGGACGCGGCTTCGGTTTCACGGCATCCTGGAACAGCCGCTCGGGGTCGACGCTCGCGGTGGGGATGCGCTCGCCCAGATAGCTCTCGATGTCCGGCAGGTAGAAGGCCGAGTCCTCGCAGCCGAAGCTGATCGCGTCGCCCTCGGCGCCGGCGCGGGCCGTGCGCCCGATGCGGTGCACGTAATCCTCGCCGGACTGCGGCAGGTCAAAGTTGAAGACGTGACTGACCGCGGGGATGTGCAGCCCGCGCGCGGCGACATCGGTCGCCACCAGAAAGCGGTACTCCCCGGAGGCGAACTGTTCCAGCAGGGTCTGGCGCTTGCGCTGTGGCACGTCCCCCGACAGCAGGGCGGCCTTCTGCTCGTTCGCGTTCAGCCAGTCGCAGACCTTCTCGGCGCCATGCTTGGTGTTCACGAACACGATCGCGCGCTCGGGCTCCAGGTCACGCGCGAGCCCTAGCAGCAGCGGGATCTTCTCGTCGTTGGCCGGGTAGTAGATCACCTGGCGCACGCGGTCCGCGGTCAGGGTCTCGGCCTCGACCTGGACCTTCTCCGGGTTGTTCATGTGCTCGAAGGCCAGCTCCATCACGCGGTAGGACAGCGTGGCCGAGAACAGCATGGACAGGCGCTCGTCGGGGGGTGCGCAGCGGCGCATCAGGAAGCGCACATCCTTGATAAAGCCGAGATCGAACATGCGGTCGGCCTCGTCCAGCACCACCACTTCGGTGTACTTGAGGCCGAAGACCTTCTGCTTGAAGTAGTCGATGATGCGCCCCGGTGTCCCGATCAGGATGTCCGCCCCGGCCTCGAGCTGCTCGCGCTGCGTGTCATAGCCGGTGCCGCCGTAGGCCAGGGCCAGCTTCAGCCCCGTCTCCGCGCCCAGCGACTCGGCATCCTTGTGGATCTGGATGGCCAGTTCGCGGGTCGGCGCCAGGATCAGGGCGCGCACGTCCGTGGGGCGGCGGTTCGGCGAGGGCGCCTGGCGCAGCAGCCGGTTGAAGGTCGCGATCAGGAAGGCCGCGGTCTTGCCGGTCCCGGTCTGCGCCTGGCCGGCGACGTCGCGCCCGGCCAGGGCGATCGGCAATGTCTGCGCCTGGATCGGGGTGCAGGTCTCGAAACCGGTGGCGCGGATGCCCGCCTGGACGGGTTCGGGCAGATCGAGCTGGTCGAAGCGGGGCGTGTCCTGGGCGGTTTCGGTCATCGGGTTCCTCGGGTGCTGCCTGTTACTTGAACTGTCCGGCGCTGATCGTCGATAGTAAGGCCGAGCAGCCGGCGGTGCGGGCTGTTCCCCCAACCCAAGTCATGAGGGCTCGGAGTGAGCGACAAAATTGTTTACACATCGGACGCCGGTTTCGACGAGGACGTCCTGAAGGCCGACCAGCCCGTCCTGGTGGACTACTGGGCCGAGTGGTGCGGTCCCTGCAAGATGATCGCGCCCATTCTGGACGAAATCGCCGAAGAATACGCCGGCAAGGTCAAGGTCGCCAAGCTGCACATCGACGAGAACCCGTCCACGCCGCCGAAGTTTGGCATCCGCGGGATCCCGACGCTCATGCTGTTCAAGGGCGGCGATGTCGAGGCCACCAAGGTCGGTGCCCTGTCCAAGTCGCAGCTGACCGCGTTCCTGGACCAGCACCTGTAATATCCGCGCCTGGCGGTCCGCCGCCAGGCCCAGCAGGCGCATGGCTTCGCCGGGCTTGCCCCGCGCCGCCGCCTCGCTTACCATCGAACGAGTTCGAGTGGCCGCCAGGCCATTCCCTGCCTCCTTCCAGTCAATCCGTGCGGCCACCCCCGGTCGCCGATCATCCACGTTGAATACAGCACCCCACGCATGAATCTGACCGAATTGAAGCGGATGTCCGCTGCCGATCTCGTGGCCTTCGCCGAAGAAAAGGGCATCGAGAACATGTCCCGCGCGCGCAAGCAGGAGATCATCTTTGCCCTGCTCAAGGCCCACGCCAAGAGCGGCGAGGCCATCTACGGCGACGGCGTCCTCGAGATCCTCTCGGACGGCTTCGGCTTTCTGCGCAGCGCCGACAGCTCCTACCAGGCCGGCCCGGACGACGTCTACGTCTCGCCCAGCCAGATCCGCCGCTTCGGCCTGCGCACCGGGGACACCATCTCCGGCAAGATCCGCCCGCCCAAGGACAACGAACGCTACTTCGCACTGCTGAAGGTCTCGGAGATCAACTTCGAGCCGCCGGAGAACGCCAAGCACAAGGTGCTGTTCGAGAACCTGACCCCTCTGCATGCCAACGAGCGCATGCGCATGGAGCGCGGCAACGGTTCCACCGAGGACATCACCGCCCGCGTGATCGACATCGTCGCGCCGTTCGGCAAGGGCCAGCGTGGCCTGATCGTCTCCCCGCCCAAGGCGGGCAAGACGCTGATGCTGCAGAACATCGCGCAGAGCATCGCCGCGAACTACCCCGAGTGCTACCTGATCGTGCTGCTGATCGACGAGCGCCCGGAGGAGGTCACCGAGATGGACCGCATGGTCCAGGGCGAGGTCGTCTCCTCCACCTTCGACGAGCCGGCCCAGCGCCATGTGCAGGTCGCCGAGATGGTGATCGAGAAGGCCAAGCGGCTGGTCGAGCACAAGCGCGACGTCGTCATTCTGCTGGACTCCATCACCCGCCTGGCGCGCGCCTACAACACCGTGGCGCCGAGCTCCGGCAAGGTGCTGACCGGCGGCGTGGACGCCAACGCCCTGCATCGCCCGAAGCGCTTCTTCGGCGCCGCGCGCAACGTGGAAGAGGGCGGCAGCCTGACCATCCTCGCCACCGCGCTGGTGGATACTGGCTCCAAGATGGACGAAGTGATCTACGAGGAGTTCAAGGGCACCGGCAACATGGAGGTGCACCTGGAACGCCGCATCGCCGAGAAGCGCATCTACCCGGCGATCAACGTGAACCGCTCCGGCACCCGCCGCGAGGAACTGCTGACCGCCCCGGACGAGCTGCAAAAGCTCTGGATCCTGCGCAAGTTCCTGCACGGCATGGACGACATCGAGGCCATGGAATTCCTGCTCGGCCGCATGCAGTCGTCCAAGACCAATTCCGAATTCTTCGACCAGATGAAGCGCAGCTAGCTGAGACCCGCTGCGGCCGCCTCTGCCTCGAAAGGCAAGGGCGGTTTACAGGAAGGTTCGAAGTACGGAAGGTTTCAGGGCTATCCGGGTACGGCCGAGGCCTCGTGGGTCGGCCCATCGCCGGAGGCTGTTACAGGCCCGTTTTGATCCGTTCTTCCCGTCTTCATGCCTTCCTGTAGAGTGCCTTTTGGTGTTCAGCCCGAGACGGGTTCGAAGCTGATCAGGCGGTCCAGGCGCCACCACTGCCGGCGGCCCGCGGTGTCGCGCAGGATCAGGTATTCGGCACCGCGCCGGGTGCGCAGGTCCAGCGGGCGCACGATCGCGATCCGGTCCATCTCGCCGCGCCGCCAGTGCGTGCGCAGAAACTGCCCGCGCACGATCGCCAGCTCCAGCTCGGAGTAGCGCTCGCAGGCAATCGGGGTATAGGGCGGCGCTTCGCTCACTCGCCCTCCCGTCGGGCCTCGATGCGCGGGACCTCCTCGTCGCCGGCATCCTCGCGGCGGAACACGATCGGGGCACAACACACCGCGCAGTCCTCGATCCACTCGCGGTCGTTACTGACCATGTCCACCGTGGTCTCGCCGGGCTCGCCGCACCAGGGGCAGGCAAAACCGACAAACTCGACGGGACGCATCATCGACCCTCCTCCCGGCCTGCGGGCCAGGCGATCGGCGTGGCAACCGAGTCCTGCGGTGTCCCTTCCGGAAGAAAACGTTCCAGCACGTTGTTGAGAAACGCCAGGCCCCGTTCCGTGGCCTGCAGCCGTTCCGGATCCGCGACCAGCAGCCCGTCCGCACGCAGTTCCGAAAGTGCGGGTTCCAGCATCGCCAGTGGCAGGCCGCAGCGCCCCTCGAAGCTCGCGGCCGGCACGCCCTCCACCAGCCGCAGCGCGTTCAGCAGGAACTCGAAAGGCCGCTCCGCCGTGTCCACGGCCTGATCCTTGTGCGTCTGCGGCGCGGCCAGCCAGGCCTCGGGCTGGCGCGGCTTCATGCGGCGCAGGATCGCGCCCTGATGGACCTGCGTCAGCTTGCCGTGGGCCCCGGCCCCGATGCCGAGGTAATCGCCGAAGGTCCAGTAGTTGCGGTTGTGCCGACATTCCTGCCCCGGACGTGCATAGGCGGATACCTCGTATCGAGTATAGCCAGCCGCCGCCAGATGGGACTGGCCGCGGGCAAACAATTCCTCGATCGTCGCATCCTCCGGCAGCTCGGGCGGGCGTGCCGCGAACAGGGTGTTCGGTTCCAGGGTCAGCTGATACCAGGAGATATGTCCCGGGTCCTGCTCGATCGCCGCCTGCAGATCCGCGATCCCGGCCGCGACCGACTGCCCCGGCAGACCGAACATCAGGTCCAGGTTGATCGCCTCGAAGCCGGCGGCACGGGCATGCTCCACCGCGCTCAGGGCCTCCGCCGCACCGTGAATGCGCCCCAGGCGCGCGAGCATCGCGTCGTCGAAGCTCTGGATGCCCAGCGACAGCCGGTTGACCCCCGCCTCGCGGTAGCCGCGGAAGTAGGCGCGGTCGGCGGTCCCGGGGTTGGCCTCCAGCGTCACCTCGCAGTCCGGTCGCAGCGGCAGTCGGGCGCGCAGGCCGGAAAGCAGAGCATCCAGCGCCTCCGGCGGGAACAGGCTGGGGGTGCCGCCGCCAATGAAGACGCTCTCCAGTCGCCGGCCCCAGATATCCGGCAGCTGGCCTTCCAGGTCGCGCAGCAGCGCGTCCACGTAGTCATCGAAGGGCGGCTCGCCGCGCGGCTCGTGCGAGTTGAAGTCGCAGTACGGGCACTTGCGCACGCACCAGGGCAGGTGCACATACAGCGCCAGGGGCGGCGGATGGTTCAACGCGGCAGTCATGTGCGAAGCATAGGCGAGGGGGCGGGTGGCGTCGAAAGGACCCAGTCCCGCCATTGCGGCCTTGCGCGCCGGTGGTCCCCTGCCGACCGCCACAGCGCTGCGCGCCTCGCGATGACGGGGACAGGAAGCACAGTCATCGCGAGCGCCGCAGGCGCGTGGCGATCTCCCCGGCCTGGCCCCGACGCGGGTCCGAACATGCGCCGGGGTGTCGTCGGGAGGTTGCCACGGCCCCTGTGGAGCCTCGCAACGACGGGAAGTCCCCGTCATCACGAGGCGCGCAGCGCCGTGGCGATCTCTCCGGGTGGCCCCGGTGCCGGACGGCGTGGGTTGTCAGGCCGGCGGGTTGCCCATGCGCTCGCGCAGAGCGCCCCCGAGTTCTTGCAGGGCCTGACCGCGATGGCTCAGGCGGTTCTTGGTCTCCGGGGGCAGCTCGGCCGAGGTGCAGCCCTCCCGGGGCACGAAGAACAGGGGGTCGTAGCCAAAGCCCTCGGCGCCGCTGGCCTGTTCCGCGATGCGCCCGGGCCACACCCCCTGGGCGATGATCGGCGCCGGATCCTCGGCATGCTCCAGGTACACCACGACCGCGCGGAACCGTGCGCCGCGCTGTTCCGGCGGTACGCCGGCCAGTGCCTCCAGCAGCTTGGCGTTATTGGCCGCGTCGTCGCCATCGGGGCCGGCATAGCGCGCGGAGTAGATCCCCGGCTGGCCGTGCAGGGCATCGACCTCCAGCCCGGAGTCGTCGGCAATCGCCGGCAGCCCGGTGTGGCGAGCGGCGTTGCGCGCCTTGAGGATCGCGTTCTCCACGAACGTCAGGCCGGTCTCGTCGGCCTCGGGCACAGCGTGCTCGGACTGTGCCTCGACCGCCAGCCCCAGCGGTTCCAGCAGGGCGCGGATCTCGCGCAGCTTGCCGGGGTTGCCGGTGGCGAGGACGACGCGGCGCGCCTCACTCATGGTTCAGCCCTCTGCGAGCACGGCGCGCTGGGCCTCGCAGATCTCCTGGATGCCCTTCTCGCCCAGGTCCAGCATCTGGTCCAGCTCGTCGCGGCGGAAGGCGTGGCCCTCGGCTGTGCCCTGGATCTCGATCACGCCCCCGGCCTCGTTCATCACCAGGTTCAGGTCGGTCTCGGCCTGCGAGTCCTCATCGTAGTCGAGGTCGAGTACCGGTTCACCGCCGCAGATGCCCACCGAGATCGCGGCGACCTGGCCGTGCAGCGGATCCTTGCGGATCAGGCCCTGCTCGCGCGCCTTGCGGATGGCGTCGTACAGGGCGACGTAGGCCCCGCTGATGGAGGCGGTGCGGGTGCCACCATCGGCCTGGATCACGTCGCAGTCGACGATGATCTGGCGCTCGCCCATGGCCTCCAGGTCCACCACCGCGCGCAGCGAGCGGCCGATCAGGCGCTGGATCTCCATGGTGCGGCCACCCAGCTTGCCGCGCGCGGCCTCGCGCACCATGCGGTCATGGGTGGAGCGCGGCAGCATGCTGTATTCGGCGGTGACCCAGCCGCGGCCCTTGTTCTTCAGCCACGGTGGCACGCGCGACTCCACCGTGGCGTTGCACAGCACCCGGGTGTCCCCGAACTCCACCAGTACGGAACCCTCCGCGTGGCGGGTGAAATGGCGGGTAAAACGCACGGGGCGCATTGCGTCGGCTGTTCGGCCACTGGGTCGCATGCTGTGATCCTTGCTAGATTTGAGTGGGGCGCAGTATACGGGCCGCCACCGCCACACGCAGCAGGGATCACCATGGAGGGACGCATGATCACCAGTATGACCGGATTTTCCCGGCACGCGATGAGCCTGGACGCGGGCGTGTTCGACTGGGAGCTGAAGAGCGTCAACCACCGCTATCTCGAGCTGCGTATCCATCTTCCCGATCACCTGCGTTCGCTGGAGGCCGAGGTGCGCAGCCGCCTGAAGGCCCGCCTGGCGCGCGGCAAGGTGGATGCGGTCCTGCGCGACCGTGGCCAGGCCGACAACGCCCCG
This sequence comes from Thioalkalivibrio sp. ALE16, assembly GCF_000381305.1. Lineage (NCBI taxonomy): Bacteria > Pseudomonadati > Pseudomonadota > Gammaproteobacteria > Chromatiales > Ectothiorhodospiraceae > Thioalkalivibrio > Thioalkalivibrio sp. ALE16. The sequence goes on along the minus strand of NZ_KB906377.1, from coordinate 12,164 downwards.
GAGGCCTTCGATCACGAGCGCGTCCGGGCGCTGATCGGGGCCTGCGCCTCCATCGAGCGCATGATGCCGAACCCGGCGCCGGTCTCGCCGCTGGACGTCCTGCGCTGGCCGGGTGTGCTCCAGGGCAACGCCGATGTCGGCGAGAGCCTCGCGCAGCCCCTGCTGGCGGGCTTCGACGACGCGCTGGAGGCCCTGGTCACGATGCGCACGACCGAGGGCGCGGCCCTGGCCGACGGCATGCGCTCGCGCCTGGACGCACTCGCCGAGCACGCCCGGGCGATTCGCGCGCGGCGCCAGCCGATGCTGGACGAGCAACGCGGCCGCATCCTCGCCCGGATTCACGAGCTGGACCTGAATCTGGATCCGAAGCGTCTGGAGCAGGAAGTCGCCCTGCTGGCCCAGCGCATGGACATTGCCGAGGAGCTGGACCGCATCGACGGCCATGTGGCGGCCGTGCACGAGGTCCTGGAACAGGGCGGCCCCAGCGGGCGGCGGCTCGACTTCCTGATGCAGGAGTTCAACCGCGAGGCCAACACCATCTCGTCGAAGTCGCATGACCTGGAGATCACCCGCGCTACCGTGGAGATGAAGGTCCTGATCGAGCAGCTGCGCGAGCAGGTGCAGAACCTGGAATAGCCCATGCGCCGGTTCCGCCTGCGTCTGGCCATCTCGCGCCAGGAAATGGAGGACTACTACACGGGGCGCGCCGCGGTGGTCTTCGCCCAGGCCGACAGCGGCGAGAGCGTGCAATTCCCCGCCCGGCTGCTGCGCAGCCACCTGGATCAGCGCGGGGTACACGGCGTGTTCGAGCTGGTCACCGACGACGATTACAAGCTGCGCGAGTTTCGCCGTCTCGCGTAACGGGTTTGCCCCCAGGCCCTTGAAAACGTGGGATGTGTCCCTACGTCTATGAGTGAGTCAGATGACACCCGCACAAGGAGGGAACGCCATGACCATGACCCGTTACGAACCGTTCAGCCTGCTCGGCCAACTGTCGCGCGAACTCGGTCGCATGCCGGACATGCCCGGCACCGAGGACTCCGCCGCGACCTCCGACTGGGCCCCCGCGGTGGATATCCGCGAAGAGACCGATGCCTACGTGCTGCATGCCGACATCCCCGGGGTGGACCCGAAGGATATCGAGCTGCACATGGAGAACGGCGTGCTGACCCTGCGCGGCGAGCGCAAGCACGACAGCGAAGAGGAGAAGAACGGCTACAAGCGCATCGAACGCGTGCGTGGCAGTTTCTTCCGCCGCTTCTCGCTGCCGGATACAGCCGACGCCGAGAACATCTCCGCGCGCAGCGAGAATGGCGTGCTGGAGGTGCGCATTCCGAAGCAGGCCCGCGTGCAGCCGCGCCGGATCCAGATCGAGAGCTGATCCGGCTCCACCGGCCCGGCAGGATATCCCTGACCGGGCGCAACATGGGCGCTGCCCCGGGGGTTCCCGTGGTGGCGCCCGGTTTTTTAGGCCCCGAGGAGGCGCGGTTTCGTGTCTCCCTGGGTGACAGCCGCATCCCGGCTATCATGATCGCCATGACCGCAGGCGGGATCCGGGTGTCACCCGAGGACGCAATCGTTCGAGGAACGCAATGGAATACAAGGACTACTACAAGATCCTCGGTGTGAGCCGCGACGCCAGCCAGGACGAGATCAAGAAGGCCTACCGCAAGCTGGCGCGCAAGTACCATCCGGATGTCAGCAAGGACCCGGACGCCGAGACCCGCATCAAGGAGGTCAACGAGGCGTACGAGGCCCTGGGCGATTCGGAAAAGCGCAAGGCCTACGACCAGCTCGGTTCCAACTGGCGCCAGGGTCAGGACTTCCGCCCGCCGCCCGGCTGGGACGGCTGGACCCAGCACGGCGGGGCCCGCGGGGGCGCCGGAGCCGGGGCCGACTTCGGCGGCTTCTCGGACTTCTTCGACTCCATCTTTGGTGGCGGCGGCATGGGCGGTGGTCGCCGCCGTTCGGGCGGGGCCGGCTTCAACATGCGCGGGGCCGACCGCGAGGGCCGGGTGGAGATCACTCTGGACCAGGCGCTCAAGGGCACCGAGGTGTCGGTCAACGATGCCGAGGGCCGGGTCCAGCGCGTGCGCATCCCCGCCGGGGCCCGGGACGGCTCGCGCCTGCGCGTGCGCGGCCAGGGCGACCCGGGGGTCGGCAGTGGCGGCGCCGGCGACCTGCTGCTGGAGATCCGGGTCAAGCCGGACAGCCGCTACACCCTGGACGGCCGCAATCTCTACCGCGAGATCCCGATCACGCCCTGGGAGGCCGCGCTGGGCGCGACCATCGAGGTCCCCACGCCGCATGGCTGGGTCAATCTGAAGGTTCCGGCCGGCTCGCAGTCGGGCAAGCAGATGCGCCTGAAGGGCAAGGGCCTGCCGGGCAAGCCGCCGGGGGATCTCTACCTGAAGCTGATGGTGCAGGTGCCGCCGGAGGAAGAGGCCGGCGACTGGTACCGCAAGATGGCCGAGAAGTCGTCCTTCGCCCCGCGCGCCAACCTGGCGCCCTGATAATCGGAACCCCGTTCGAGGAGCGCCCATGCGTCGGCTTGTTCCCCTCCTGATCCTGGCCCTGACCCTGTTCGGGGCCGCACCGGCCACCGCCCAGCTACCGGCCGCGGTGGACGGCCAGCCGCTGCCATCGCTGGCACCGATGCTCGAGCGGACCATCCCCGGCGTGGTCAATATCGCCACCCGCGCCCGCGTGGTGGAATCGGTCAGCCCGCTGTTCGACGATCCCTTTTTCCGCCGCTTCTTCGATGTCCCCGAGCGTTCGCGTGAACGCGAGCGCCAGGGCCTGGGCTCCGGGGTCATCGTGGATGCCGGGGCCGGCACCATCCTGACCAACAGCCACGTGATCGCCCGCGCCGACACCATCCTGGTCACGCTCTTTGACGGCCGCCAGTACGAGGCCGAGGTGGTAGGCACCGACCCGGCCACCGATGTCGCCGTGATCCGCATCGACGCGGAGGACCTGCAGGCGATCCCGCTGGCCGACTCCGACGCCCTGCGCGTGGGCGACTTCGTGGTTGCCATCGGCAACCCCTTCGGCCTCGGTCAGACCGTGACCAGCGGCATCGTCAGCGCCCTGGGCCGCAGCGGCCTGGGCGGCGCCGGCTTCGAGGACTTCATCCAGACCGATGCCTCCATCAACCCGGGCAACTCCGGCGGGGCGCTGGTCAACCTGCGCGGCGAGCTGGTCGGCATCAACACCGCCATCCTCGCGCGGGGCGGCGGCAACATCGGCATCGGCTTCGCGATCCCCGCCAACATGGCCAGCCAGATCCAGGAGCACCTGCTGGCCGAGGGTCGGGTCGAGCGCGGCGCGCTGGGCGTGGAGATGCAGGACCTCACCCCGGCGCTGGCCCAGGCCTTCGGTCTGGACCTCTCGCAGGGCGCCGTGATCACCCGCGTGGTGCGCGGCTCGGCCGCCGAGCGCGCCGGCCTGGCCCACGGCGACATCGTCCTGCGGGTGGACGGCCAGACGGTGCGCAGCGCGAGCGACCTGCGCAACCGCCTGGGCCTGCTGCGCGCCGGGTCCGAGGTGGATCTGGACATCCTGCGCGACGGGACGGAACGGCAGATCGTCGCGCGACTGGATCGCCCGGACGAGCGGCGCATCGAGGGGGCGGCCATCCACCCGCGGCTCGACGGCGTACGCCTGTCCGAGACCACAGGAAACGACGGTCGCAGCCGCGTGGCGGTCATCGCGGTGGAGCCCGGCACCGCCGGGGCGCGGGCCGGCCTGCGCCCCGGCGACGTGCTGCTGGCGATCAACCGCCAGCGCATCGAGCGCCTGGCCGACCTGCCGCAGCAATTGGCCGCCCACCAGACCCTGGAACTGCAGCTGCGCCGCGGCAACCAGACCCTCTACCTCACCCTGCGCTGATCCGGTCGCACCGGCGAGCCAGGGCCCCACCCTGCAGGAGGCCAGCCCTCTGGCCGATTGGGTGTTGGACAGGCTCCATCGGCCAGAGGGCTGGCCTCCTACGGTTCCGGGGTTCTGGGCGCGAAGCCCCCGCCCGCGTCCGGCTTTGGCAGGAGCATTCGCGGGCAAGCCCGCTCCCACAAGAATGCTTCCATCGCGCAACCCCCATGTCTCGTCATCCCTGCTCTCCGCTCCGCCGCGGCCGGGTTGCCGAGGGTGTAGGGACGTATGCGAGCGGGAATCCCGAGGCCCTGGCCCGTCCCCTGTAGGGGCCTGCTTGCAGGCGAATGCTCCTGCCCGTGTCCGGCTTTGGCAGGGGCTTCGCCTGCAGGCAGGCTCCTACAGGAGGGCGTTCAGAAGCCCGGGGTGTTCTTCTCCACCCAGCGCTGGGTGCCGTCGGTGAGGGTCTCGCGCTTCCAGAACGGGGCCTCGTGCTTCAGGCGTTCCAGGATGTCGCTGCAGGCGTCGCGGGCGGCCACGCGGTGGGCCGACCAGGTCGCCACCAGCACCAGGGCGTCGCCGGGGCGCACGTCGCCCACACGGTGGGCCACATGGCAGCCCAGCAGCGGCCAGCGCGCCTCGGCTTCGGCGACGATGCGTTCCAGCTCGCGCTCGGTCATCCCCGGGTAGTGCTCCAGGAACAGCCCGGTCACGTCCTCGTCCTCGTTGAAATCGCGCATGCGGCCGACGAACACGCTGGCGGCGCCACGCGCGTTCGCGGGGATGGCCGTCTCGGCCTGCCGGACGATCTCCCAGGGGTCGAAGTCGTCGGTGTGGATCTCGACCGCCACCCTAGCCCCCGGTTACCGGCGGAAAATAGGCGACCTCGTCCCCGTCGCGCACCGGCGTCTCCAGGCTGGCCTGTTCCTGATTGACCGCGGCCATCAGGCGCTCCGGCGGGGCCTCCTGGTGGAGGTGCTGCCACAGCCCGCCAACGGTCATGCCGCCGGCGGGGAGTTCCGCCTCTTCGTTCGGGCGGCCCAGTTCCTCGCGCAGACGCGCGAAATAGTGAACGTGTACGGTCATTCCGGCCCCTGTAAACATGGCTGCGAGTCAAGCATTATAGCCATCATGAACGAATTCACTCACTTCGATGCCGAAGGCCATGCGCACATGGTCGATGTCGGCGAAAAGTCCGTCACCCACCGCGTGGCGATCGCCGAGGGGCGCATCCATATGCAGCCGGATACCCTGCAGCGCATCCGCGAAGGCCGCCATGCGAAAGGGGACGTCCTCGGCATTGCCCGGGTGGCTGGCATCATGGGGTCCAAGAAGACCGGCGACCTGATCCCGCTGTGCCACCCGATCGGCCTGACCCGGGTGGCCCTGGAGCTGGAGACGGAAGACACCGCCGTGCGCGTACAGGCCACCTGCGAGGTGCACGCGCAGACCGGCGTGGAGATGGAGGCGCTGACCGCCGTGTCCACCGCGCTGCTGACGGTCTATGACATGTGCAAGGCCGTGGATCGCGGCATGCAAATTGATGGTGTTCGCCTGCTGGAGAAACGCGGGGGCCGCAGTGGCACCTGGCGGGCCGAACCGAAAGGAGATTCCGAATGAAATGGATCAAGCGCCTGCTGGGCCTGATTGCCATCCTGATCCTGCTGGCCATCATCGTGGCCGCATACCTGCTGGTCACCTTCGATGCCAATGACTACAAGGAGCGCATCGAGGCCGAGGTGCAGGAGGCCACCGGCCGTGAACTGACCCTGTCCGGGCCGATCGGTCTGACCCTGTTCCCCAGCCTCGGGCTGCGCCTGGAAGAGGTGCGCTTCGGCAACGCCGAGGGCTTCGGCGACGAGCCGTTCGCCGAGGTCGATGTGGTGGATGTCGCGGTCGCGGTAATGCCACTGCTGCGCCGCGAGCTGGAGGTTCAGCGCGTGGAGGCCGACGGTGTGCGCCTGAACCTGGCGCGCGACGAACAGGGCCGCAACAACTGGGACGACCTGCTGGATCACGCCGGCGCCGCCCGCGACGAGGCCGTGGGCGCGGATGACGACGAGCGCACCGAGACCGAGACCCGTCTGGCCCTGCAGCGCATCGACGTGGCCGGGATCTCCCTGACCAACGCCCGCGTGCACTGGGATGACCGCGAGTCCGGCATGCAGGCGACCCTGGAGCCGTTCGAGCTGCAGGTCGGTCGCTTCCGCCCGGGTATCGAGACGCGTCTCGACCTGGAGGCGGTCGTGCGTGCCGAGGGCGGCGACCTGGCCGAGCCGGTGGAGCTGGCCCTTGATCTGGGCGGGTTGATGAACGTCGACCTGCTCAATGAGCGCTATTCCGTGCGCCGTCTGAACGCGACCCTGGGCCTGGATGGCGGAGGCCTGCCGCGTGCCGTCGGCATGACGCTGGAGAGCGACGTGGGGCTGGAGATGGCCGACGCCATGACCCTGCGCTTCGAGCGCCTGACGCTGGGTGTCTCCGATCTGCGTCTGACCGGGTTCGCCGAGCTGTCCGACCTGGATGGCGAACTGCCGCAGGTGCGCACCGAGATGCGTACCAACACCGTCAACCTGAAGGACGTGCTGACCGACCTGGGGCTGGAGGCGCCGCAGACCAATGATCCCGACGCCCTCGCGCGCGTCGCGTTCGATTTCTCGGCCAGCGGCAGCTTCCAGGCCCTGGAGATGTCCCCGTTCCTGGTGACCGTGGATGACACCATGCTGAGCGGCTCCGCCGGCTGGGATGGCCGCGGTGAGCGCCCGAAGATCACCTTCGATGTCTCCGGCGAACGCCTGAACCTCGACCGCTACCTGCCGCCGGAGGTGGAAGAGGCGCGTACCGACAACGGCAACGGCGAACGCGATGCCGACGAGGACCTCGCCATCGAGCTGCCGCTGGAGGCGCTGCGCAGCGTCGACGTGGACGGCCGCGCTGCGTTGGACCGCCTGGACGTGATGGGCATGGTCCTGCGCAACATCGAACTGCAGATCCGGGGCGAGGCGGGCGACTGGAACATCGAGCCGCTGAACGCCGCCGCCTACGACGGCGAGCTGACCAGCCGCCTGCGCCTGGACGCCCGTCACGACGCCCCGCGCTACGAACTGGCCGCCGACCTGCAGGGCCTGGATATTGGCGCCCTGCTGGAGGACTTTCAGGGCGACGACGCGCGGTTGATGGGTACCGGCAACCTGGAGCTGGACATCCGCACCCGTGGCGAGCTGCTGAGCGAGCTGAAAGGGGCCCTGAACGGCTCCGGCAACATGCGCTTCGAGGACGGTGCGGTGCGCGGTATCAACGTGGCCCAGATCATCCGCCGCGCCGAGGCGCGCCTGCGCGGCGAACAGCTGGAAGAGGACGAGCCCAACCAGACCGACTTCAGCGAACTCGCCGGCAGCTTCACCATCCGCGACGGCGTGGTCCGCAATGACGACCTCGCCGCCAGCTCGCCCCTGCTGCGGGTGCGCGGCGAAGGCCAGGCCGACCTGAACGACGACAGCCTCGACTACCGCGTGAACACGACAGTGGTGGGCACGCTGGAAGGCCAGGGCGGGCGTGAACTGGATGACCTGCGCGGCGTGACCCTGCCCATCCGCATCAGCGGGACCTTCACCGACCCGAGCTTCCGTCTCGACCTGGAGGACGCCCTGCGTGGTCGCTACGAGGATGAGGCCCGCGAGCGGGTGCGCGAGGAAGAGGAACGCGTCCGCGAACGCCTGGACGAGGAAGAAGAGCGCGCCCGCGAGCGCATCGAACGGGAGTCCGACCGGCTCCTGGACCGCTTCCGCAGCCGCTGATCACCGCCGGTGCCCGCCTCCCGGGCGGGCGCCGCCATGCCCGGCCCATCCATGAACGCCTTCGCCGAGCGACTGCTGGCCTGGTTCGACTGCCACGGCCGCCAGGATCTGCCGTGGCAGCACCCGCGCACGCCGTATCGGGTGTGGGTCTCCGAGATCATGCTGCAGCAGACCCGGGTGGAGACCGTCGTCCCCTACTTCCTCCGTTTCATGGAGCGCTTCCCCGACGTGCAGAGCCTCGCGGCGGCGCCGCAGGATGCCGTGCTGCACCAGTGGTCGGGGCTTGGCTACTACGCCCGCGCGCGCAATCTGCACCGGGCCGCGCAGGTGGTGGTCGAGGAGCACGGGGGTGTCTTCCCCGCTCGCCGCGAGGGTCTGGAGGCATTGCCCGGGATCGGCCGCTCGACCGCCGCCGCGATCATCGCCCAGGCGCATGATGCCCCCGAGGCCATCCTGGACGGCAATGCCAAGCGCGTGCTCGCGCGCCACGCGGCGATCCACGGCTGGCCCGGCAGCCCGGCCGTCCAGCGCGAGCTGTGGGCCGAGGCCGAGGCGCGCACCCCGACTACGCGCTGTGCCGACTACACCCAGGCCATCATGGACCTGGGCGCCCTGCTCTGTACCCGCAGCCGGCCCGACTGCGACGCCTGCCCCGTCCATCAGGACTGTGGTGCCGCGCAGCAGGGCCTGACCGCTACGCTGCCCTCGCCCCGGCCACGCCGCGACCTGCCCACCCGCACCCGCTGGGCCGCCTGCCTGCGCGCGCCAGAGGGCATCGCCCTGGTGCAGCGCGGGCAGGACGGCATCTGGGGCGGGCTCTACAGCCTGCCCGAGGCCGAAACCCCCGAGGCCCTGGAGGACTGGGTGCTGGCCCAGTGGCCCGGCGCCGCGCCGGCCGCCACCGATCACGGTCTGCAGCACAGCTTCAGCCACTACCGCCTGGATCTGCGCATCCGCCTCTTCGACCTCCCGGCTGGCGCGTGTGGGATCATGGAAGGCGACAGGGTGATTTGGTATAAACCCGGCACATCACGGGCGGTCGGCATCCCGGCCCCCATCCAGCGTTATCTGCACGACGATAAGGATCCCGGCAATGGCACGAACCGTTAACTGCGTAAAACTCGGGCAAGAGGCCGAAGGCCTGGACTTCCCGCCCTATCCCGGCGAGATGGGCAAGAAGATCTACCTGAACGTGTCCAAGGAGGCCTGGCAGGCCTGGCTAAGCCACCAGACCATGCTGATCAACGAATACCGCCTGACCCCGGTCGATCCCAAGGCGCGCAAGTTCCTGGAAGAGGAAATGGAAAAGTTCCTGTTCGGCGAAGGCTCCGAGAAGCCGGAAGGCTTCGTCGACCCGAACGCCTCCTGATATCCGGGCTTTTCCGCGGCGACCGGCCCGGCATGCTTGACGTGGCGGCGCCGGGCCGCTTTAATACCGCCCTTCGTCCGCAGGACGAATCCCCCCGCAGTATGGCCGGGTAGCTCAGTTGGTAGAGCAGGGGATTGAAAATCCCCGTGTCGGCGGTTCGATTCCGTCCCCGGCCACCATTATCTTTCCCGTAGCACCATCCTCCCCATAAGCGTCCGCCGTATCCTGCCCGTGGATACCGTGATCTGCGTCGTATCTGCGACGCCGCACCGTATCCGTCGCTCGCGGTCGTGGACAATCAGGGTGTTTCTTTTTGTCGGTAGTGATTGACTTCTACCGTCATAACGGAACAGCATGCCGGCATGGGCAATAGCGCAGAAGCCATCCTCGATCTCGCGCGCAAACGCGGACTGATCCGGTCGCGCGACCTGGAACCACTGGGCCTGCCAAGAGTTGCGCTGACGCGTCTCGTCCGTCAGGGCATGCTCGCGCGGGTTGCGCGCGGCCTCTATGCGCTGCCGGACCGTCCTGTCTCGGAACACACCGCGCTGGCCGAGACCGCGCGCAAGCATCCGCGAGCGGTGGTGTGCCTGCTCTCGGCATTGCGTTTCCATAATCTCACCACCCAGTCGCCATTCGAGGTCTGGCTTGCCATCCCCAACAAGGCCCGCGCTCCCCGGATCGACTACCCGGCCCTGCGTATTGTCCGCTTTTCCGATCCTCTTCTTGCCGAAGGCGTCGAGGAACACTTGATCGAAGGGGTTCCGGTACGCGTTACCGGTATTGCCAGGACGGTCGCGGACTGTTTCAAGTACCGCAACAAGATTGGCCTGGATGTCGCTCTGGAGGCCCTGCGCGAGGCCTGGAGTGAGAAGCGGGTGCGCATGGACGAACTCTGGCAGTTTGCCAGGCTGTGCCGGGTCGGCAATGTCATGCGCCCTTATCTGGAGAGCCTGACGTGAGTCCCAAAAACCCCGCCGCCTCGGTGCGTGCCCGACTGCTCGAAAACGCCCGAAACCACAAGCAGGACTACAACCTCGTACCAGGGAAACCCTGGTCCATGTACACGCTCGCGCTCGAGTCGCTTTTGCGTGCGAACAAGGCGCGGCGACTGCCGTGCAGTCATTCTGCACAAGGGAGCCGCAACGCCGTTCCCGCGCAAAAGCGGCCGAGCCCCTCGGGGTTGGCACCCCAGGTTCCCCGATCCTGCATTACGCCGCTTGCGGGTAGAGCCACTACCGGCTGCGCACCGCGCCTTGTCTCGGAAAACCTGGGACACCAACGCGAGCGTGTACATGGATCAGGGTTTCCCTAACCCGCTATGCCCTTGAACGGTTCCTGTATCGCCTGAGCACCTCCTCCCATGCAGACCAGTTCCTTCTCAAGGGCGCCTTGCTGTTCGATCTGTGGTTCGACATCCCGCACCGACCGACGCGTGATGCCGACCTCCTGGGCTTTGGGTCAGCCGAGCTGCCACATCTTGAGGCTGTGTTTCGGGATGTCTGTTCGGTGGAGCAGGACGATGGAATCCGTTTTCAGGCCGACTCGGTACGGGCGGAGGCGATTCGCAAGGAGGCCAGCTACTCCGGTGTGCGGATCACGTTGATAGGGCTGTTGGACGGTGCGCGCTGTCACACGCAGATCGACGTGGGTTTTGGCGATGCCGTGACACCAGGCCCCGACGCCATCGAGTTCCCGGTGATCTTGCCCGACATGCCTGCCCCCAGGCTTCGCGCCTATCCCCGCTCGACCGTTGTCGCCGAAAAGCTGGAGGCCCTGGTGTCGCTTGGCATCGCCAACAGTCGTATGAAGGATTACTTCGATCTCTGGGTCTTGTCGCGTTATGCCGATTTCGAAGGCGAAATTCTGTACCAGGCCATTCACGCGACATTCGAACGCCGCATGACACCGCTGCCGGAAGGTACCCCGTTCGGCCTGAGCGACGACTTCGCACAGGACCGATCGAAGCAGATCCAGTGGCAGGCATTCCTGAAGAAAAACACCCTGGCACACCTCCCGCTTTCCGATGTAGTAACGGATCTGCGAGCGTTCCTGTCGCGTCCGCTGCGCGCGATCAAACAACGTGCGGTGTTTCGGGAAACCTGGCATGCCGGGCATGGCTGGACGCCTTCCAGCTAACACGCGATTCCATCGCGCATCTCCCGCAGCAGCGGAAGATGCGGCGCCGTGGCACCATCGTTTCCATGAGCATTCGCCGTATTCTGCGCATGGGGCACCCCGATCTGCGTCGCGTCTGCGACCCGGTACCCGACTCGGACTTTGACAGCCCTGGGCTGCACGCCCTGGTGGACGACCTCGTCGATACCATGCACGCCAGCGAAGGCCTCGGCCTGGCTGCTGCCCAGATCGGCGTTCCGCTACGCGTAGCCGTGATCGAGATCCAGCCGGGCAATACCCGTTACCCCGGAGCCGTGCCGACCGGCCGCTTGGTCCTCGTCAACCCGACCGTGACCGTGCTGGACCCAACCCCGCAACGCTACTGGGAAGGCTGCCTGTCCGTACCCGGGCTGCGCGGGGAGGTTGCCCGGCCGCGCCACATCGCCGTGGACTACTACGAGCCCGACGGCACGCCCCGCCACCTGGAACCCGAAGGGTTCCTCGCCACCGTCTTCCAGCACGAGATCGACCACCTCGATGGCACCCTGTTCATCGACCGCGTCACCGACACCACCCGCCTCGCCTTCCTCGACGAATACCGCGAGTTCCACGCGGCACCCTCGTCAAAGCCCACGTAAGCCCGCCCCTGCTGGCCATCCGAATGGGCCCGACTTCCTCCGGCTACTAGGACGGTACCGTCGATCGCCGATACAGGATGCGTAGTAGTGTGCTGAGTTATGTGCAGAAGCTGGCAGGAGGTGAGCAGCCATGGTATTCGGGTTGGTTAGCGACCACCGGAACCCCTCAAGGAGGGCGAGACCATGACCACTCACAAGAGCCAGGCTACTGCGGATCGCACGTCACTGCGAGCGCTTTTGGGGACAGACGAGGAACTGATGCGCACGCTGGTGCGCGAGGCGGTCCAGCAGGTTCTGGAAGCCGAGATGAGCGACCAGCTCCAGGCGGCACCGGGCGAGCGCACCGAGGGCCGCCTGGGCTACCGAGCCGGG
>NZ_KB906376.1:0-34831 GCF_000381305.1 Thioalkalivibrio sp. ALE16 | reverse complement strand
AAGGCTATTGCGGAGGGTAATGCGATGAAGATGAAAGCGAAATCGGTGCTGTCCAGCGTGATTGCTCTGGGATTGGCGTTCGGAGCGGTCAGCGCGCAAGCCGACGACCGCCATGGTTTTGATGCCGAAGGTGCAATGGCCAAGCATGGGATCGAGCGCGGTATCTCGGGTTCCGAAAACGATTCCATGGCCGAGTATCTGGAAAACTTGCGCTCGTCGTCGAGCGAGCGCAGGGATGCACTGTCAGGTGCAGCGAACGCAGCGATCGAGAATAGGAGCGGTCAGGCATTCGACTCGTCAGGCAATGAAATAACCTCGGATACCGCCGCTTGGTGGGGGCAGATGGAGGATGGCTGCGAGAGCGACGGCGGGGTCTGGAATGCCAATACCCAGACCTGTCTCAATCCCCAGCTCTCGTGCGCGCAGATGGGGTTCCGGTGGCGCAACGGGACTTGTGAAATTGAAGGTGAGAACCTCGCTGCGAGCGTTCAGGATGCGATCGTGGCGCCGTCGGGTGGGAGTATCGTTAGGACGGGGGTTTCCTATGATACCTGGGGATTTTCTTGTCCCAGTGGTTCGAGGGTCTGGGTGGTAGACGAAAGGGCCACCTTCAATGGGCACCGCACAAGTTATGCCTGCGTACAGAATGTCAATCACAGCGACCCTTGGGGTTGGTTTGGAAACTAAGTGCATTCGATCAAACTCGGTCCGGATATAGGTTCGGTTAATGTAGATTTGCGAAAGTAATCGTACTACAATCGGGAGAAGACCGGTTTTAGCTGGGAATCGTGAGTGAACTCACGTTTTCACAGGGCCAGCTAACGACCGGAATTCAAGATGGAACAAAAAACCGATTGGGTGCGTCATAATGAACCAAGACGATCAACGATCGCCTGACAACCTCGCAGTCGCAGCAGGTCGTTGTAGTGAAGTAGGCGTGGACTCCTCCGCTCAGGATCCACGCCTTTTTTCGTTCGGGCCTCACGTGGCCTATATCAAGTCTCTCGGAACACCGAGTTCTCGCAGCACAGCGCGCAAGGCGTTGAATGCGATCGCGCGCGCACTCGGCCGCGCGAGCCCGAACGATATCCAGTGGGAATCGGTGACCCGGTCCGATGCTCAGGATGTGCTTCACGCCCTACAGGACAAAGGCCTCGCGCCGGCGACCCAGCAGCTCTACATGGCCGTGTTTCGTGGCGTGATGCACGAGGCCTGGCAAATGGAACTGATTTCCGGCGACACCCTGGAGCGGATCAAAACGGTGAAGCCAGCCAAGGCAACTCGCCTACCATCGGGTCGCGCGCTTCCCGTAGAGGAAGTGGATCACCTTCTCGCGCAGGTATCACGGGACCGTCGACCGAAAGGCATCCGCGACGTTGCCATCATCCAGATCCTCTATTCGTCCGGGCTTCGGCGCTCGGAATTGGTGGGGATCGACCTCGAGCACGTCATTCCAGAGGAGAACGCGATCCGGGTCACGGGGAAAGGCGACCGCGAGCGCCTATCGTACCTCGATGATGAGGCTTGGGATGCGCTGAATGAATGGATCGACCAAGTGCGCGGCGAAGACCCGGGCCCCCTATTCCTGCCGATCAACAAAGGCGGCAAGATTCAATGGCGCCGGATGAGCGATCAATCGATCGCCTCGTTGCTGGGTGCGCGCGCGCTTGAGGCGGGAATTCAGAAGACCGGACCGCACGATATGCGGCGATCTTTCATCACCCAACTGCTCGATAATGGCGTGGATGTGTTCACCGTCAAGGAAGCAGCCGGCCACGCCTCCGTCACGACGACCCAGATCTATGACCGCCGCTCCGAGGAAGGCAAGCGCGCCGCGGTGGCGGGGTTACGGGGGCGTAACCGGAAAACCTAGTGTCCAGCGGCAGAACGATTCAAGGAGGAATCCAGGATGTCACGATTCAGACCACCCCTTCCCTCTTCCTCGAGGGGCGACGTGCCCTATGGCGTCGTCAACGACTTCACCCAGGACACCACTCCGGGCGCGGGCGATTTGCTCGCCCCGCCGGCGGGGTTTTCCGGAAATGAGGACGAATACTTCGCGGTGATGCGCGAACGGTTTTTCGGAAATCCGGGCACCCGTACGCGCCTGCTGGATGTCGCAAAAGCCTACGCTCGACCGACGCACCGCAGCCCCCAAATCAAGATTGATGGACCTTATCGGGAGGCGGCCGAGGAAACGCTGAGGCGGCTTGTCGTCTGGTCGTCCGATTCGGGGCGCATGTGATGGCCCGCAATCTGCGAATTTCTCCCGAGGAAGCGGTACGTCGTGGTTGGATCCAGCCGTCCGAAGCCGCCGTTACGCCCCACCCGGATCTTGTGCAAACCGGTTCGCGAGGTGGTACGAAGACATCGGCGCCTCGTAACCGTGTGGGTGAGACGATCGACCCTCAACGAATCCTGGCGGCGGCGCTCATCGAGGCGTTGGGACCGGAGGGCGTCAAAGAAGAAGTCACCGGCGTGGTGCCTGGGCGCAAGTACCGCGCGGACATTCTGCTCCCGGCATCGAAGGTGGTGATCGAGTTCGATGGCTTTCAGTACCACCGGTCGAAATCCGCGTTCCAGAAAGACCGCGAGCGGCAAAACCTCCTAGTGCTGGAGGGGTATCGGGTGCTTCGCTACTTCAACAAGCAGGTGAAAGACGACCTCGAGGCGCTCGTGCAGGAAGTGCTCGCGGTGCATCAGCGGTTTTCGACGACCTCGCATTCCGGGTGAGAGCGCGGGCCCCCTGCACTGGCTCGGTCCCGCAGCATCGCGCACGCATTGGCCCCAGCCATGAGCAGCTCGTTCAGCATGGCGGTGACACTCACAAGCAACGCGGCGTTCAAAAAGAACAGCGCGTGACCGGCCAGAAAAAAGGACCGAACGGCCCACGTCGAGCGGAGAAGTCCGCCCAGTACAAACAGCGTGGAGCCGAGACAGACCACCCAGGCATTGAGGGTCGGCTGATATAGGGTGAGTGCGAGAAAGGCGGCAATCGTCAGTCCCGCCCAATACCGATTCGGCGCTCGACTGACGAGGAGGTTGTAGAGCGCCGCGACCAACAAGAGCGCACTGACCTCAAGAGCCCCGAGTAAAGCGAAGTGCCCCGCCCAGAGGGTCAGTGCCACCGCGACCCCGCGCAGCAGCGTAATCCGCCAGCGGGCCCAATACAGAATGGAGAACTGAGTGGCGCTGGCAGTGACCCCGGACAGGATGGCTGCCAGCGCCAGGAGATCCGGCATGGCTATTGGACGCCGCCGAGGCGCCGGGCGCTGGCGGCGAGATTCCGTGCGCGACGAACGATCCCGGTGACCCGCCGGCGTACCCAGGGTTCAATCGCCACCCCGACGGTAAAGAACGTGGAGGCGATGATGGCCGTGATGCCGCACATAAGTCAGTACCGGTCCATGGCCTGAAGCTGCGCTTCAACGGCCTGGAGCTGGCGGCGGACTTCGGCGGCCTCGGACGATCCGCTCCCACGACCCTCACCCGAGGGGGTCGCACGGGAGCGGTTTTGGCCGCCATGCGAACCGCCACGGGTAAGGGAGCGGTCCTGATCCGGGTAAACCGGGTGCGGGCTATGGACGGTCTGGGCCAGGTCTTCGGAGTGCGTAAGAGGTTGCGGCGACACATTGAGAATCATGTCGGTTGCCTCGATGCCGTCAATGCGGCGGTGGCGCTCCTCGTCGACCGGCTCGGGCTGCGCAGTTTTGATCAGCGAGCCCCAGCTCCCATGCGCGATCTTGTAGGGGTCCGGGATTTCGATCACGGTGCCGATCATCAGGTTGTTCGGATCCCCACCCTGGAAGGCGTGCGGATTCTCGCGCACGATCGCGGCGGCCGCGTCGTAGATGTTGTGCTTGGAAAGGTCGAAGTGCATCCGTGCAATATCCAGCACGGTGTCGCCCCGTTCGATCGGTCCGTAGGTCATCACCTCGTAGGGATCGGGCGCTTCCTGGTGAGGGTCATGGTAGGCGCCGCGGTGATCCGATACGTCACGATCCACGCGCCCGGTCGGCACCATATCGACGACGGTGTCGACCATGCTCACTGATTGGACGGCATTCTCCGCCAGCAGGGAGACCGAGATCGGATCGCACTCGAGCGCATCACCGACCCTGGAGCACTCCATGTAGATGGAGCCGTCATCGGAAGCGAGATCCGGACCGGTATCCACCGGTGCCGGTTCGATGGGGAGCGGAGCGATTGCGGGGAGGTCGTTGCCGGCATCCGGGGTCACCTCGGCGGTCGGGGCGGTTTCGGGTTCCGGTTCGGGTTCCGCGGTTGGCGGCGTTGCTTGCTCGCGCTCCGGCATCAGACCGAGTTCGGCGGCGGGAACGTAGTCCTTGTCGCCGGGTCGCGGAAGACCGTGTTCAGCGAGAATGGCCGCTTCCCGGGCTTCATAGTCGAGCGTAGGTTCGCCCGCCGCGGTCGCGCCTTCGGGGGAGTCTCCCACGGGATCCGGAAGTGGGGCCGAAAAGGGTTGCGGTGTCAGCGTGAAGTCGCAGGAGGCGGGGTCACCCTGGCAGTCCTCACCGCCGAAAGCGGATACAGGGGCACCGGCGCCGGCGGTCGCGAACATCAAGGCGGCGGGTCCTTTGCGGTCCCCACCCGACTGCGCAATTTCGAAGGACCAATCCTTTTGCGATGCCCCGATGCCGGCCAGAAAGGCAACCGCGAGAGCGGCCATGAGCGTGGTCGGTCGGGTTTTTACTTCGCGCGGGACTATGGGTTCCGGCACATCTTTTTGCGCCGCCGGCCACTGGGGCGCAGTCGGGCCCGGAAGAAGAATGACAGAGGGACGATTTTGCGTATGCATAGGGCATCAGTCCTTTGATGTGGAACGTGTTCCGAGGAGTCCATCCTCGTCTAATCGCTAGTGTACCGATTTTTGTGTCGGAGAGTTATCCACAGTTTCTGTGGAAAACCCTGTGAATGAATCGCTGGAAGACCCGCCCGGACGGCTGGGTCAATCAGTGGTTACTTATTACCCAGAGCATCACCGGGCTCGATGGGGTCGCCCTCTTCTTCGAGCGCATCAATCCAGGCCCGCTCCACCAGCTCGGCGCGCAGGATCTGGACATCCCGTTCGGCTTCAATACCGATTCGCACCTGGGGCCCTTTGATACGGGCGATGGAGATCACAACCATGCGCTGCGCGGCGTAGATGTAGAGCTTCTCGCCTTCCCGGCGTCCCAGCGAGAGCGTCGAGTGCCCGATTGGGTTCGGAGCGCCCTCCTTGGGCGCGCGAGGGGCCGGAGGGTTCATCGGGTCGGTGCCGGCCCGCTCCACCAGCTCGGCGCGCACAATCTGGACGGCGCGGTCGGCGGTAATGGAAAGCCGAACCTGGGAGCCCATGATCACCGAGACTTCGACGAGGATCTCTTCTTGATCCACGGTCAGGTGGAGGCGTTCGCCTTGGCGGCGCCCGAGCACGAGTTGGCTGCGATCTTGCGAGCGTTGATGGGGTGTGGTCATAGGCGGCGCCTTTTGTGGGCGAGATGAAACGGCCAGTGATTCAAAACGTGCGTCCATGCAGGAATCCTTGTGGTAAATGATCGCGTCCATGCGGCATTTATTTTAGACGAATTGACGGTTCGGGTCGCGCAAAAGCGACCTCGAACGAGGCCCCATTCGTAGGTCGGCCGTGGATTCTAGTGTCCGACCCCAAGGCCCTCCAGGGTATGGATGGGTGTGTGGGCGATGATCGGGGTATCCGCGATCCGTCGATCCCGGCGGCCCTTGCGCGGCTTGGGCGGACCGGGATCGGTGTTGTGTCGGGGCGGGCTGCCGCCGGCGGGCATGGGGAAGAAGATGGGTGAATGGGCCTGCACCATGCGCCGGGCGCCGTCGTCGAAGCGGAGGTTGGCGCGCAGGTGGGCCTCCCCGGCTGGGTAGACGCGGTACAGCGGGGTCGCGGACGGGAGCGTGGACAATCGGTGCTGCGCGGCCTCCAGATCCTCCTCCTTACGAAAGGTTTCGATCAGGATCGACTCGGCTTGGGCGCGGGTCAGGCGCTCGATGGGTCGATGTGCCCGCGCCAGCGTGAATTGGATCGCGGTCACCGGGCGTTCGGCGAGCAGGAGATAGCGGTACGTCTGGCGCAAGCTGAGGCGCGGACTGATCCATTCGCGGAGCAGTTCCTGGGCATGGGCCCGTGAGCCGTGACCGCCGTGCTCGTCGCGCATCGCCATGACGGTTTCGGCGACGGCGTCCTTCGCACCATTCATCTGCTGAATGAGTGTGAGCGTTTCGGGGCTGACCCCGACCAGCCCCATGGTGCGCCGGGTCAGGGTTGTTTCCCCGAAATCCAGGGTGGTCGCGAGCACAGTCAGTTCATGAGCGCTCGAGGCGGAATCCCCCCACCAGTATCGGCTCGAAGCCTCCTCCGGGATGACGGCGCGCAGCCGATCACGCACCCGAACCAGGTGGTCCGCAGCCTCTTTCAACTGCCGATCGAGCGTATCCATGCCCACCTCCTGTGGGTCGTACCCGCCCCTGACGGATCCAGAAAACCCCTTCCAACACCTTCATTTTATACCATAGTTCACAGGATCACCACCGACCCTCTCCACACCCCGGCCCTGGGTGGCGACCCTGACCTCGCCTTGGTCCTCCTTTTCCTTGAACTATGCCTTTCCTTGGGCCCGACTCGAGTCTCGGGGGGCCCTTCGTTGCCCCTTTTGGTGAGGGATATGGAGGGGAATTCTGAAAGGGAGGATCAAGAGAAAAGGAGAAAAGGGCGAGTCGGCGTGGGGAGTGACCAGGGGGTGCAGGGAGGGGCGACCCCGCCCAGAGGAACTATGGTATAAAAACAGGCGGGCATTTGATCGCTTCATGGGGTCTCGGTAAGATGCGCCCCATCCTCGATCAAGGCTGATCGGATATCAAAGAAAGGATCTCGAATGACGCTGAACCCGCCTCACTCGATGCCGGCTGTCGAGCTGGATCTCCCGGGGCATCACCTGGTCTTTCAACCCATCATGGCGGCACCCTTTGTTGAAGGCGGGCCGGTGATCTACTGGGAAGTGCTGTCCCGATACCGAACGCCCGAAGGCGACCTCAAAACCCCAGTGGAATGGCTGAACCATCCGGTGATGGCCATGCTTCTCGATCGCACCGTGCTGGAAAAAGCGATCCCCTGGTTGCAGACCCCCTGCCCCGTCGACCCCGAACAAGGTCCGACGATCGGCATCAACGCCAACGCCCTGTCCTTGTTGGATCCGGAATACCGCCGTCGCCTGCTTGGGTTTCTCGAGCGCGGCGTGGATCCACAACGACTGGTCATCGAATTGACCGAGACCTTCATCATGGAGGCCTCCACCATCGACCCCCTTCTGTCCGCCCTGAATGAACTCCAGGCCGCTGGCGTCACGATCGCGCTGGATGACTTCGGCACCGGCGGCGCGGGGGTCGGGATGTTCTCCCTGTTCCCGTTCGACTACATCAAGGTGTCGCCCTGGATGAACGCCGATTCCGAACGCGGCGCCGCCCTGCTCGAGGCCCTGATGGCCGCCAGCCAAAAAAGCGACGAGAAACAGCCCTTCAAGATCATCCTGGAAGGCGTTGAGGATATCGCGCACTACAACCGGATCCGCACGCTGGGAGCGCATGGGGCGCAGGGCTTTTTTGTGGGGCGCCCGAATCCGAAGCTGAAAGTGCCCCGGGGTCTGCGGCGCGCGTCTGAACAGGAGCCGTCCTGCGCACGCGCACAGGGGGGGCGATGATCCCTGCCGACGAATACATCGAGATCAAACGCCGACGCCATCAGCGACGATTAACGCGCCTGGCCGATCAACGCCCGGACCTACTGGATGCCCTCATTCAACGGTGGGTCCGTCAAGCACAGAAGGATTCCAGCCGGGCGCCAGGAAGGCGCCCACCGATGACGCAAAAGGAAAGTCGAAAACATGGATGAATTCGAGCACCGAGAACCCATTCGACGCGCCTCACGCAAAGGCCAGCTACTGAGTGTCTCAATGCTGTTGACGGCCAGCGCTTTAGGCGTAGGCGGGATCCTGGCGGTCCAACCCTTCCTCCTTTATAGCGGCATGGCGCTTGGTGGGGTGGCGCTGATGCTGGTCACCGCACGGGAAATCCTGACGGAACGGTGTGCGCAGCTCGATTCGCTCCTGGAGCGGCTGAATAACGATCCCACAGGCACCCGCTCCTAAATGGCTGGGGTCCAGCTCGACGACTATCAGCGCCAGGCTGTGGAGTCTGAAGGCCACTGCCTGGTCTCCGCCTGCCCGGGCTCCGGCAAGACCCGGGTCCTGATCGCCCGCGCCAAACGCCTCCTGGAGGCCAGCCCTGACAACCGGGTGCTGGCCGTGACATTTACGAGTGATGCCGCCGCCGAGATGACGCAGCGAATGACCCGCGAGGGTCTTGCGCCATCCGCCCTTTCTCGGTTCAAGGCCGGGACGTTCCATAGCCTTGCGCTGGGGCAGCTCAAGAAAGCCGGTATCGTCCGCCCCAACCAGATCCTCACGGGGGGCGAATGGATCACCTTGGTCAAGAGCACAATCAGCGAGGCCATCCAGGAGGGCGTCGACCCGGAAGCCACGGGCTACGAGGACGTCACGCTGGCGATTCAGGAAATCCAGGCGCGGGAAAAGGAACCGCCGAAAACCGGCCCCGAGGATCCCGCCAGCTTCATCTATCACCTCTTTCAGCAGTACAAGCGAAAGAGCAAGAAGATCGACTTC
Organism: Thioalkalivibrio sp. ALE16; assembly: GCF_000381305.1. Classification (NCBI taxonomy): domain Bacteria; kingdom Pseudomonadati; phylum Pseudomonadota; class Gammaproteobacteria; order Chromatiales; family Ectothiorhodospiraceae; genus Thioalkalivibrio; species Thioalkalivibrio sp. ALE16. Next base: position 26,123 of record NZ_KB906376.1, on the reverse strand, counting down.
GCAGACATCATCCGCGACAGTATTACGCGCATGGAGGCCGGCGAGGTGGCACCCATTCCCGGTACCCACCTGCTGGCGGATGAATCGCAGGATATGGACGCCCTTCAATATCGCTGGATCAAGATTCACGGCCAGCTCGGGAACGAGGGCGCGGGGATGCATATCACCCTCGTCGGTGATGATGACCAGTCGATTTACGGTTGGCGGCATGCGCAGGGGTACCCCGGGATGATGCGCTTCAAGACCGATCACGATGCGGCCCACGTGGTCCTGCCGGTCAACTACCGCTGTGCGCCAAACATCCTCAAGCACGCGAAGGATCTGATCGAGCGCAACAACCCCGATCGGGTCGACAAGCCAATCCGGGCCCACCAGTCCATTGACGGCAAAATCGGCTACGAATACGCCGGATCCGCTGAAGTGGAGTTCGAGGCCATCATGGAGCGCTGGCACCAGCTCGAGGAGGATGAAACGATCGCCTATATCGCGCGGAGCAATCGCGCGCTCAACGACATCGAGCCCTACTTCATCAACAAGAAGATCCCCTACTACCGATCCGGCGGCGGGAGTTTTCTGGATGCGCCGGACGTCGCAGCCGCCCACCGGCTGGTCAGCGCGCTGGTTGCCGGATCCCCCAAAGAAGCTATCACCCACTTGCGCCAGGCCCTCATCTGGGGCGGGGTCCCCCATCGGGTCATCCAATCCTGTATCACCGAGCATGGTGAGGATCTCCAGGGATTGCTCCACGCCCTCTACCATCTGGGCCTCAAAGGCACCGGCGCCGAGCGCAAGGAAACGGCCTTCGCCCGTGATGTGGCGACCCATTACCAGGCATGGACGCGGCAGCTTCATCGCAATCGACCCGAGATCCCGCTGGGGTCCATCGGGCTAATGATGGAAAACTATCTGCCTACACAGAAAAAGCGCTTCGCCGCGGCCAAGGCGCGAATCAACGGGTTTCTCGAATGCCTCATCCGCGACGAAAACGAGAAACTCAGCCGGCGACTCAAAAGCCTCGAGACCAAACTCAAGACCAAGCAGGATGCGGGTGCCCGAGTCACCCTGCTGACCGCCCATGCGAGCAAGGGGCAGGAGTTCGACTATGTATGGATCACCCGCGCGCAGGCAGAGGAATTTCCCTCGGACCGGTCGACCGACTTCCAGGAAGAGCGGCGGTTGATGTACGTGGCCATGACTCGGGCGAAGAAACACCTGACACTGACGTTGCAGCCGGACGTGAGTCCCAGCTTGTTCCTGACCGAGTCAGGGGTGATGACCTGACCGGACCAAACCTGAAAAAGGTCGGCAAAAAAAAGCCCCAGCTCGGTTACCCGGCTGGGGCTTTTTCGATCGGTTACGGCGTCATCCGGAAGACGCAACCGGCGTCGGTTCAGCGTCAGAAGTCTCCGAATTGGTGGTCGCCTCGGTGGTCTCTGCGATTTCGGTAGCTGCGGCTTTGGAGGATTTGCTGGCGGCCTTGGTCTTCGCTTTGGGCGCAGCCGAATCGTTGGTATTCGACTTGCTGGATTCGGATCGGCGCGTCCCCTGCGCGGCCGGCTTGACCGGTTCAGGAGCGACACTCTCCCCCCCGCTTTCCGGTGTGCTCTCGCCGACCTTCTGCGCCTTTTTCGCTTTCTGCGCCTCGATCGCTTTCATCTCCTCGCGCGTACGACCCCAGAAGTCTCCGGAATCGACCAGCGGGTTGATGCGGCGCTTGCGCGCTCGGTCCGCGGTTCGCTTGAGAAGGTCGGAAACCTTGTCCAGGGAGCGCTTGTAGCGATAGTGCTCGCGGGCGTTGTACTTGGTTTCGATCAGGCCATACAGATACGCAACCGTACGCAGGGCCTCGTACCGATCGATTTGCGTCAGGATTTCCAGAAAGCGTCGGCCGTGCGGCGAGTAGATCCGGCCAATGAAGTCGTAGGTCTCGTCCTCGTCCTCGTAGATCGAGTCCGGATCAAAACCGGTCGGCTCCAGGGTCTTGAGTACGGCATTCGTGCGCTCTTCCAGGAGTGCAGGGTTTAGCGTGCGTTCGATTTGGTTGTCGATGTAGTTGTGCATCGCGTCCACTCGATTTTCGCGCTTGTCATAGCGCAAACGATTGGAAGCGAAGTGCGCCAGATGCCCCACCTGGGTTTCGACGTCGGCCAGCAACTCGGTGGCGGCATTGAAGGCCATTTCCGAGGCAAACCGCACCTTCATTTTGAGGGGCTTGGAGAAAATACCGGGGTCGTGGAACATCTCGGGCGGCGCGGTTGGCCGGTTCTTGCGTCCACCCTTGTTCTGCGATTGGTTCGGTTTCTGAGCCATAGATGCGTCAGGCGGACACCCTAGCGAGGTGTCTGGCGGGGCGTTTCTCGATCATCCCGATCAACCCTAATGCCCAATCCTTTGTTCGCAGGCCCCGCCACGGGCTGTCGCCCCACCTATATGCCACAGATGCCCGGGCAATCTCAAGCCGGCGAGCGAAAAATGGCGTTTCGCGCGGGAGAAAAGGCGTCGAAGTGGTTTTGATGCGCACATCCAAATATGATCCACTGAACGTGCTTTCAACCATCCTCCTGGTTCACAGAGGCGAGTTCGCGGCTCGAAAAAACCGTCTCCTGCTCCATTGGTCCTTGCGAGGATTGATCGATCAGGATCAGCACACGGCGCCCTGCCTGTGCTTACCCGGTGCACCTCGTGCACCCGAAAGAGGGACAAGATCCTTGTGCCTTCTCTATCTACATTCCTTTATTGGAGAACACCATGTACGAAACAATCCAAGGCGGCGACGCCGGTATGTCCATCATGTTCTGGTTCAGCCTGTTCGCACTGATCGGGTTGTTGGCCGCGCCGCGAGCATTCGCCGTCAACATGCTGGCGTTTGCGACGTTTACCGTTGTGATCGCCCTGCGGATGGCGATCCTTCCCTTCACGTTCTTGGCGTCTACGGCCACCAAGGCCAAGAAGACGAAGAAAATGATGAGCGGAAACGTCATCGATGCCGAGTTCGAGGAGATCGAGGATCAACCGATGGTTCAGATCACCTCAAACAAAAAGGCGATCGAGCAGCGGCACGATCACCGCCTTCCCAAACCCAAAACGAAAGTTCACTCGTAAAGGTGGAGAAGCACCACCGAATACGCCCCTATGGGCGTATTCTCGGTCACATGGAATGCCCGTGTGCCCGAGCATACGTCCGAGCAAAGTAGGGATCCGGGCCCCTCGTAAAACATAGCCCGCCCGCGCATACCTCGTCGGTATGCGTGTCACCCACCCGGGAGACAATCGCGCTCCCAGGTGGGGTGCGTGCGTCTCCTTTTTCTATCGATAGAAAAGGAGCACATCGTGAACAACGTTCAACGACTCAAGCGCACGAACGAAGACGGCACCCAGGAGGAATTTTCCTACCGCGGGGTGGCCGCCCGTCTGCCGGATTTCCTGGCAGAGTACCCGCCGCGGCATTACGCCATCCGGACCGCAGTTAAACCGGATGTGGCGGGACAGGACGGCTTCGTGATGTTTGAAGCGAAGCTCGTTCAGCTTGCCGATGGGGGTGTGGTCGCTAACGCCCATTCCCGAGGCCGAGTAGGCCTGGACTACAAGGACTTCGAGTTCTTGGAGACCGCGGCCCTACAGCGTCTCATGGCGCGTCTGAACCACGGCGGTGAAGTCCTCGGCGAGGACGAATCGCGGGATCAGAAACGACAGAAACTGGCAACCCTGACGGAGCAAAACACGGGGCAACCGTCGCGTGTTCCGCTGGATGCCGCAACTGTCGAGCCGGACAGCACATACCCCGATCCAGAGCCCGTACCGGAATCCTTTCCGGAGACCACGGTGCAAAACGATGTGGGGTCGGAAGCCGAGGAGGAACCGGAGACGGACACCGAATCGGCGGAAGGCGTTGCACCCGAAAACACGGCCGAGGCAAGTATCGAGGCGCCCTCCCCTGCGGAGGAAGCGAGCGATGCGCCGGAGCCGAGTGAAGCAACGGATGGACTGGACGATCGGAAGCAGGTGGCCCAGAAGCAGGCGCTGACATCATTGCAGCGTCAGATCGGGGCCATGGCCCGCAAGCTCGGCGAAGAGCCGCCCGAGGTTTCCAGCATCAAGGAAGCCAAGAACGTGCTCAACGACTACCTGAAGCGCCAACGGGCGGGGGGTGCATGATGATTGTGCGCCCCACGTCCATCCTCTCGTACGAGAACTGTCCTCGACAGTATCTCTACAAGGAAGTGCTGAAGATTAAGCCGCTGGTTACAGCGGCTAACCTGGTCCTTGGGGGGTGCCTCCACAAACCAATCACCGATTGGCTGGAGGCGTACTCCCTGGGAGAACCCGTCGAAACCCCGGAAGCGCTCGGTCAGAAATTTCTTCAGAAATGGAAGATCGAGAGCAAGAAGGGGGCGCTGGAATACTCCGCGAAGTTTGGGCCGAGCGTGATCCCCGCAATGGGGCAACGCCTGGTTCAGCAATTCGCGGAGCGCTGGCCCGCGACCCAATTATCCGTCGTTATCAACGACGCGATGGAGCCGGTCGTGGAGAAACGGTTGCAGGTTGATATCGGACAGGGGCTCATCCTGAGTACCCAACCCGATACCGTAGTCATTACGCCTGAGTCCAAGGTTGCCGCCCTGGATCTGAAATCGGCCGCAAGCCCCGCTTCGGAGGAGTTTGTGGCCAAATCCGATCAACTGACCGCGCAGCAAATCGTGCTGGAGTCTCATCGCGATGCGCTCATGGTCAGCTCGATCGACATGGTCGGGTTCTTGGAAATGATCAAGCAACCCATTCCGAAAACCAAGCAGGGCCAAGGCCCTCAGGTAAAACCGCCGGTCTTCGTCCCGGCACGGTCCAAACGCGAGAAGAAGGAATATCTGGAAAAGGTGTTCTGGATCGCCGAGGACATCGACCGGGAGCGTTTCCCGGCCACCCCTCGCATGGCATACAACTCGCCGTGCGATCTCTGCAATTACCACCGGCTCTGCAAGCACGGCGATACCGCCGGTCTTCAGATGCCGCAACAGTGGTCTGAGCAGCAAGCGCGACTCGCCGCTTAGCGGTGTTTCGTTCGTTCCCACCTATGGGGGTTTCTCGTACCCCCATAGGGGGACGGGTGCCTCCTCTGTTTGGAGTGCAGCCATGAAGAAAAACCAACTTAGCTTTGCGCGGATCATCGAAACACTTCCCGCAAGCGAAGAGGTAATGAAAACGGAAGCTCGGCGCAAACGCTTTGAGAAAAGGGCGTTGGAGGCGCACGAGAAGGAACTTGCGGAGGTCGAGCGGCTTCAGGCGCTCGAGAACCAGATCAGTCTGGTTTTTGAAGCCAAGAAGCGGCCTGGACGCCCCAAGGGCTCCAAGGCGGAGCCGAATCACAACACCTATACGTGGACGGACGAGGACATCCTTTTGGTTATGGATGCCCTACTCCACCAAACCTCTAAGGCGTTCGATTCGGATACATCGGAGTCCGAGCGGACCGTGATCCTCGGTTGGGTCGCGGAGCCGATCGTGCCTCGATCCGCCAATCCGTTCTCTTTTGCAGCCTGCTGTGCAGCCTTTGGGCTGGATGCAGAAGAGTTGCAAAAGGCCCTTCTGTACCACGCGGAAGCCCAGGAACTCCTCGTTGAAGAAAAAGGCGAGTCTCCAGAGCTAACCGTCGTCCAGTAAGTGATCACCCCTTGCCCGGGTTTAATGCAACACGCCCCGGGCAAGGGGGCGTGACTTTTCTATTTTCAGGAGAAAACCATGAGCCAGTATGTGAAGAAGTCCCTCGCCGCCGAATTCGGCCTGACCGAAATCGATCCCTCCATTGAAATTGATGTTCGCGTCGACGGCGGAATGGATACGCCGGTAAAAGACGAAGGGTATGTGTTTACCCTTCCGAAGGTCCGGCGTTATCTCGCCTGGCTGAAATCCAGCATCACCGCCCTCCATCTGGTGGGGCCGGCCGGTGTTGGCAAGACCTCCAGCGCCAAGCAGGTTGCGGCACGATTGGGCATCCCCTTCTTTGAAGTGGTCGCCCACGAACGCATGGAGTTGGAGGATCTGCTGGTATCCCGGCAGATCGTGGACGGTACGACCTATCTGTCCGATGGCCCAGTGGTGCAAGCCATGCGGGTTGGCGGATGGGTCTGCATCAACGAGGTGGACCACATGGACCCCTCGGTGGTAACCGGACTGAACGGTGTCCTGGAGGGTTATGGGTACACCACCCCGGACGGTGAGCGCGTGGACGTCCAGCCGGGTTTCCGAGTCATTACGACTGGGAACACGGCGGGCGCCGGCGACTTCACCGGGGCGTATGCCGGTACCAAGATGCAAAACCGCGCCACGATGGAACGTCCGGTCATCTTGAAGGTGACCCACCTCCCCCGGGAGGTGGAGCTGAATCTGCTGAAGGCTCAGGCGCATGCCTTGCCCGACGAGATTGTGGAAAAGATGGTCGATGTGGCAGAGGCTGTTCGTGAAGCAGCCGAAGGGGATGGAGCCGCCCTAATGGAATGCTCCATGTCCATCCGTGTTCTCCAGAAGTGGTTGGAAATGGCGGAACTCCTCGCCACGGTTGTGGATGAGGGGCTGAGCCCGATCAAGGAAAGCCTGGATATGGCTCTGGGTAACGGCTGTACGCCGGCGACCCAGATGGCATTGCATAATCTGGTCGATACCCACTTCGAGAAGGGTACGGTCTGATGAGCATGCCGCTGAGCGCGATTGCGATTCGATCCCTCAGCGCTGAAACCGGTGAGTCCATCTTCTGGATGGCTTGCCGGGATTCAGGTGAAACCGCGCGCGTCTTTTACAAGGCGCCCCTCGAATCGGGGCGGGACCGTCCTCCACGGGTGCAACAATTCCCCAGGGGGGCGCTCCCGGCGGCCATGCTGATGGACTTGATCGAGCAGGATGAACGTGACGGGTTCGTGGATACGGCTGTGGCCCCAAGACGCCTTGGGTCTGCACTCGCATACGCGAACATGGGTCATCCAGGAGAAGAGGCACTGTGTACGCCGATTGTGGTCAACCTCGACCCGAATGGTGTGCCGGTCTCGGTGCGAAATTGGGCGCTTACGTTCCAGAAGCGTCGAGCGTCCAAGATCCGGATGGATCGCCGCGCCATCGACTTCCTCGGAAGTCTCCTGGGAGGGCGATACCCGTCCTCGATCCACGTCACAGCGGGTTCACCGTTAGTCCAGATCCTGGCGTTTTTGCAGGAGAAGATGAAAGGAACGAACTCGGAAATCCGCATCCAGCGTGACTCCTCACACGAGTCACTCCCCGCCCCGTCGGACCCCGTATTTGGGGTCTTGGGGCTGTACGCAGATATGGAAGAAGACTGGGAAAACCCCATCAAGTCTCGAGCCATCATCTGATCCACCGCACAACCCGCCGCCCTCGGGGTATTCGATTGAACACCCCGAGCGGCTGGGGTGTGTCTTTTTACGGAGAAATCACCATGAGCAACAGCAAGAGAACCATCAACGAGTGCGCCCTGGTGGCGCTGGAAATCTCGATTCCCACTCCCGGCCGCAAGGCCACCAAGCGGGATCTGCAAAAGGCGGCGCCGAATTTGCCGCCCGATCAGATTGCGACGATGGGAGTATTTCGCGCGTTCGAGCCGAAGTTGACCAACAAGGTCATGGCGAAGAAGCGTGAAGCGGAGCGCCTTCTTGAATCTGTGGGGGTGAAGTTCGGCCGCATGGGTCGACTGATTCCTCCGGATGAGATCGAGCATATCGAGAAGGAGCTGGATCGTATCGGGATCGAATTCCGACACGAGAAGTCCGAGATGCTGGCAAACCACCAGGCCACGAAGGATGCGTGGCCGAAGAAGTTCCCGGATTGGGCTGAGGTGCTGGAGCAGAAGTCGGTCAGTCCGATCTATCTCGAGCAACATACCCAGTTCCGGTATCACCTCATGCAGGTGGTGCCGGCCGGGGGCGGTGGCAACACCCACGAGACCATCGCGGGATTGTCCGGTCAGCTCATCCGAGAGGTGGTGTCGTCCTGCAAGGAAGTACTCGAAGAGTCCTTCATTGGGCGTGAGCAGGTAGGCCAGAAGGCGTTGAACCCGGTAAGGGCAATTCGCAAGAAGGTCGCCGGGCTCGCGTTTGTGTCCGCGGAAGCCTCCGTGGCACGGGACTACCTCGATTCGGTGCTCAGCACCATGCCGGATCGCGGAAAGCTCACCACCGCGCAGACGCAGCAGATGCGCTCTGCACTGCACACTTTCGCCGACCCCGAGAAGCTCAATCGCGAGATTGAGTGGCGGATGACGCACAAGGGTGTGCAGGAGCCGGACGAAGACGAAAGTGATGGCAGCAACACCGTCATCAACGACTTGCCCGAAGCGGAAAGCGAGAGCGAGGCGACCTCCAACGACTCCTCGGAGCCGGAAGAGACAGCCCCGGTAATCGCCCCGCCGCAGCAGGCTCCCAAGGGTGCGCATGTGCCCTTGATTTGATTGTCCCCGCCGTCACGGGGTCGTCGTGTTTGAACTTTCACGACGCCCCTGACGGGGGGCGTCTTTTTTGGAGATGACCATGCTGCAACAACATCTGAAACGTTCGTTTCATCTAACGGCTCACGCCCTTGCGGGGGCGATGGGCGTCAAGGTCACCTTCGGTGGCAAAAAGGCGTATGCGACAGCCGGTAAGCGGATCAATCTTCCGCAACTACCGGCCAATGCAGAACGCGGCCGAGTGCTCGGTCTGGGATACCTCGTCCATGAGGTCTCCCATCTCTACGAAACGGATTTCGAGTGGTTGAAGGGTTTGTCCCCCATCCGCAAGAAACTCCATAACATCGTGGAAGACCATCGCATCGAGCAGGCGGTAATGCGCCGGTATCCAGGCGCAAAAGGCATCCTCACCGATACCCGGGAGGCACTGCATGAAGAAGGGAAGCTGGGGGCGGCGACCACAAGCGAAAGCGACGCGGTTGTCCTGCTCAATGCCACGTTGGCGATCCTGAACAGTAGCCTTTACGCAGGCTGCTCGAAGGTGATCGAAGACGCGGCACAGCCCAGTATCGATGCGCTCCAGGAGCAATTTCCATTGCTCGACATGAAGGCGTATCTCGACCTTCTCCACGAGGCCGATACCCTGGCGGATACTAGGGCGGCGCTCGACCTTACCGATCGACTGATTGATCTGGTCATCGGCGAACAACCGCAGGAAGACGCCTCCAGCAATGAGGGGTCCGATAACACCGAGGAGAAATCGGAGGAATCGGACGACCAGGAGGAGTCGGACGGCGGCGAAGGCGAATCGGACTCGGACTCCAGTGAGGACGAAAACGGTTCGGGTGAAGCGTCAACGAACGGGGAATCGAAAGAGGACCCGGACCAAGAGGAAAAGGACGACTCTTCCAGCGAAGAAGGCACCGATGACGGCGCCGATTCGGAGGACCCGGAGGAAGACTCGAATGACGAGGATTCGGATGGGGCAAGCGATGACGGTGAGGATTCCGAAGAGGAAGACGATCCGGAAGCGTCGAGCGGAGACGAGGACGAAGACGAGACCGAGGAATCCGGGGAACCGGAGGATGCGGACAAGGGTTCGGCCTCGGATGAAGACTCGCAGAAAGACGGCGAGGATTCAGCGTCCGACCAGGACACCAGCGAGGAAGGGGGTGATCAACTCCCCACGCGCGAGGAACTGGACGAGCAGGCGGATGAAGTCGACGAAACGTATGACCTGGGCGACCAGGTCAACGATGAACTCGAAGAAGCCTGCAACGAGGACTTCCGAAAGAATGGGTATAGCGGTCAGTCGTTGCTGCCCGGTGGCTTCTGTCAGGAGTCGCCGGCTGGAAACGGTCTCGGCGATCGCTATGTCCAGGACGCGGGAGCTGCAAGCTCGGTGCTTAGGATGCGTTTGGAACGTCAGTTCCAGGCGGTCAACCGAACGCGCCGGCGGCCGGAACGCAAGGGCACACGTCTGAGCGGACGGCATCTGGTTAACGCCTTTAACGGGGATGCAAGGATTTTCGAACGGAAGTTCGAACAATCTACCCCGAATACAGCCGTCCAGATCCTGGTGGACCGATCAGGGTCAATGGCAGAGGAAATTCAGACTGCCATGACGGCGGCGATGGCCATTCAGCTTGCAACGGACAGCCTGCGGGGAGTAACCACGCAGGTCAGCGCTTTCCCGGGTCGAGATGCTTCGATTCCGGGGGGCGGGCTCATTCCGGTGACCATGTTTGGGCAACCGGCAAGGCTTCGAGCGGATTCGTTCGCCATTTCGGCTGGGGGGGGAACCCCTATGAGTCAGGCGATTCTGGGAACGCTCTCGAGCCTGTTGAGCTGCCGTGAACCTCGTAAAATCCTGTTGGTGATCACCGATGGGGCACCGGACAACTTCCCCGCTACTGAGGAAGCGATCCGGATCGCCCGGGAAGACGTGGGGGTTGAATCCTACGCCATCGGTGTTGGCACGGATCCGAGCGATCTGTTCGGTGATGACCATACGGCGGTTATTTCGACGGTGGACGATCTCGCGCACAAGCTGTTCGAGATGCTCTCCCCGGTCCTGACCGGAACCGCCGCCTAATCAGCACCCTGCCAGGGGTGTGTTCTTTTGTTTCGGAACGCACCCGCTGGCACGGGTGTTTTGAGGAGGAATCATGAGTCAGAAGGAAGGTAAGCCGAAAAGGCTGAAAGCATGGCAAATCAAGGAAATGGCCGAGGGCAAGTGGGACGTCGTTTTTTCGGCGTTGGCCCGCGAGAACCTTGAGGCGGCTATGCGCAGGGCGCCGAATCATGTTGCGAACCCCATTCTCGGGGGAACCGACGGTTTTCGCCTTGACAAGAACTGGGTAGAGACTGGCCGTGCCTACGTCAACCGCCCCGGAGAGTCTGGTGCGTTGGATTTCACGTCGGGTGATGGAAAGTCCTGCTTCACGGACGGCCTGGCCGTTCTTCGCTGGCTACGGAAAGATCTTACGTTTCCGCAGCTTCTGGATGCCATCGCGAATGTCCTTGGTGGTAATTTCGATGACCTGCCAGATGCTAAGTCAGACCCTGTAATGCTTGAGCAACAACGCAAGCGTAAGGAGAGACAGGCACAAGAGCGTCAGAAACGGGACGAGGAAACCGCCGAACAGCTCAATCGGTTGTCGCGCGAATCATTCCCACTGGACTCCCCCGAGGGGATCATTGGGCGGACCTATCTGGAAAACCGGGGCATCCGGCTCCAGCAGTGGCCCGAAACGGTTCGAGTGCATCCGAAGCTCGGGTGGTATGACTACTCGGAAAAGAAAACGACGAAGTCGTTTCCTGGGCTGCTCGCCCTGCTCTGTCAGGAAGACGGGGCTAAGGGGACGCTACATCGTACGTTCCTTTCCGAAGATGGTACCGGGAAAGCTCCGGTGCCCGTCGGTGAAGAAAAACGGCTCTGTCGAGTACAGAGCACCGTGGAGATCACCGGCGGGGCAATCCCGTTGTTCCCGTTTCCGCGCGAGGGGGCTGGCATTCTGCATCTTGCGGAAGGTCTTGAGTCAGCCCTGTCCGTGCGCTACGGACTGAAGGAGCAGGAGCCCGTATGGGCCACCTTCTCCGCGGCCCTGCTTCGGGGTTTTCAGCCGCCGCCTCACACCCGCAAGGTCGTGATATGGGCGGACCTGGATCGATCGATTGAAGGCGAGCATGCGTCCGCGCATCTCGCCCGAAGGCTGATTGATCGAGGCATCGAGGTGAAGGTGTTGTTTGCCCGCCAAGATGTCCCCGAAGGGGAAAAAGGCTATGACTGGAATGACGCACTTCGCGATTACGGTCCGGAATACATTTGGAACGCTCGCAGGTACGTCTAAGTTCTTGCCCACCCACCACAAGCCCACGATCTTCGGATCGTGGGCTTTTTTTGTGCCTGAAACGCCTTCACGGACGCTCGATGAATTCCCGCTTTCTCCCGAGAGAAAGCGGGCATGGCAGGGTGGTTGCGACGAACATCATCTTCCGGCAAGGTAAGGGGAGAAAAACGCAAGCAAGCACGAGAGAAAAACTCGACAAGGGCTCGGTTCAAAGGACAATGAACCCGTCACTAACCAAAAAGGAGTTTTGGCTATGCCCTTCAACGAACCACAGAACCTTGGAGATGTCCGAGAGCTTCTCCAGGGGAAAGACATCCCCGCCCCCGATAATGCGGCCCTCCAGGCCGTAATCGCATCACATGGACGCGATCGGATCCTTGCACACCTCAAGACGCTCTACATGGGCGGGCAGGATGAGGCGCGCGCAGCCCGCGAGAAACTGAATACCCTGCTCGGTGGTCACGGTACGGATCAGTATGCCCCCCGAACGCAGAAGTCCCGAGGCCAGAGCATGAACGACAGCGCAACGCCCGATGCGCGGGAAACCGGAAAAGCACCCTTCGAATTCGGCCTTAAAGCCAAGGTATTTGGCGGCAAAGGCGCCGTGAGCTTCGAAGAAGATACGCGCCGCGATTCAATCGCCACCATCAGTATTCAGGGGGCGAAAGCCATTGAGGCGCGCAATTACGACTGGAAAAACAAGATCGCCGTGCAGTTGACCCCTAATGAGCTGGCCACAGTCTCTGCGGTGATCCTGGGCGTCCTTGGCGAGTGCGAATTCAAGTCGCATGGCGTCAACAAGGACAAGGGCTTCTATTTGGCACGGCAGGACAAGGGGTTCTTTATCAAGGTGTTCTCCAGCGACGGCCTGGTGGCTGTACCAATCACCCATGAGGATGCCTTCCAGGTCGGTCGCGTCTGCATGGCCCAGCTCAAGAAGGCCATGCCGGAAGACGGCCTGAGCGGAGGCGAGCTGATTGCCCTACTGAAAGCCACAATCGGGGCAAAAGGCTAACCCCTCACCCATCTCCAACCCAATAACGGAAAAGGATTTCCGAGTGCGCACGATCAGTATCGCCAACCAAAAAGGAGGCGTTGGCAAGACGACCATCGCCGCCCATCTCGCTCATTGTGCCGCGGAGTCCGGCCGCAGGGTGCTTCTGGTGGATATGGATCGACAATCCAGTCTATCCATGTACTTCGGCGCGGATACGAAGGTGAGTGATGCCTCGGGACGAGACGAAACCACCGCCCTCTTCCGGGCACCGGAGAAGGCGTGGGAGTCCCCGCGCCCACGGCGCCTCGAGGGGCATCCGGGAATTTCCATATTCCGCGCGACCCCATCGATCAGTAATCTCGAAGCGCCGGATCGCAGCACGATGCAGGCACCGCGGGACCATCTTCGCCGGATTTCCCCCGAATACGACGTCGCGATTATCGATACCCCTGGCCATCTCGGCTTCCACCCTCCGATGACGATCGCCTCCCTGTTGGCTTCCAACGCTGTGGTGTCTCCGTGTGGTGTCGGACTCTTTGAGACCCGCTCCCTGGTCGAGTTGTGGGGGTATCTGAGACGGGTGCGTGATGAAGGCTACAACCCGGAGCTTCGCCTGATGGGGTTGCTGCCTTCAAAGGTGAATAGCCGAAGCCGGGCCGAGATGAAGGGTCTCAACATGCTGCGTGCCACATTCGGTGACGCACTGCTGCCCTTCGAGCTAAATGAGCGCGCCGCGGTCAAGCAAGCGATCCTGAACCGGACATCCGTCTGGGATAAGCCGAGGGGGAGCAGTCATCGCCGGGCCGCTAAAGAGTGGAAAAACGGTATGACGTACATTCTTGAAGAGCTTGAAAAAGCATAAGTAAAAGGCAAGGAAGACCAATGAGTGAAGACGGATATGGAGAACTGATAACGATGTTTGAAGAGAGCGGAATTTCCGATTTGACCAACGATAGCGATGCCCGGATGACCAAGCTGGCGGTGGCCGAAATCCATGTTGCAGACCAGGTCCGGAAGGACTTCGAGGACGAGGAAAACACCCTCCGAGATCTTGCGGACGACATTGCTGCACAAGGGGTCATTCAACCCATCACGGTTCGGCCGAACCCATCGGGAGACGGGTACGAGCTGGTCGCGGGCGAACGCCGCTTGCGAGCCTCGAAGATGGCGGGCCTGGACCGAATCCCGGCAGTGATTCGTCAGCTTTCGGATGACGAGGCGGCTCGTGTCCAGATGGCCGAAAACATCCACCGAAAGAACCTGACTCAGCTTGAGGAGGCCCGCCAGCTAAAGGCGGATCTGGATCGCCTGGGTGGCGATGTGGACGCCCTCCTTCGGCGCTACAACAAGAAGCAGTCCTGGCTCTCGAAGCGGCTGTCGATCCTGGATCTTGGGCCGCACGCATCACGTCTCGTTAATCAGAACCTGACCTCCGATATCGAGCTTATCTACGGCGTCAAAGGGCTTGAAAATAAGGCGCCGAACTTGGCCGAAGAGTTTGTAGACGAGGTCGCCAACGCGGACTCGGCTACGAGTAGCGGGCGGCTTCGAAATCGCCTGAAGGAGTTCAAGGATCGAGCGAACAAGGAGGCCCCCAAGCCCACAGGGAAGTCGCGCAAAAAAGCGTTCAAGGCAAAGCCGGCGACGATGCCGAATCCGACCCGAAAGACGCAGCCTCTTCATACGTTTTACCAGTTGGTGATTCGCAAAAAACTAGGCGGCAAAGAGGCCCTGAGTCGGATGGATGAAGACGAGCGCAATGCACTACTCGGAATGGTTGACCATAACTTCAATCTCGGCAATGCATCCGAGAACCCGGAAGCCGACTTGATTAGTCATTTGCGAAGCGGAGACATGGCAGGGGGTTGTGCAATTTTGATGCTTCCGTTTCTGATTGGCGCAACTCAGTCTGAAGATGATCACCCCGTCTCGATCCTGTCTAGGATCCCATCTCAAGATAGTGCGACAAGGGACCCGGTAGATCCCGACGAAGATGACGAGATCGCGGGTTTAGACGGGCGTTTTCTCCCGGGAGAAAACGAGTCGGACGAGGCAGAAGAGAGGGGTTGATCCGGGGCTTTTCTCCCGGGAGAAAAGTTTCAAATGAACTCGTGAAAGCCCGGATTGTGGGCGTTTTCTCTCGGGAGAAAGAGGCCTCTAGGAGTCCTCATCGCAGCGGATTGGATGCATTTTCTCCCGGGAGAAAAACGGGGAGACGGAAAACGAGGAGAAAAAAGAAAAGTCCATGTACGCCCTTATTAAGGGAGTACATGGAAAGAAGAAAAACTGGACATTCGGGCGAAAACGGTTCCTATAATAATCCATGTACTCCCCTATTAAGGGATCATATGGAAAATCAGGGGAAGATTGATCGTATTATCCATGTGCTCCCTTAATAAGGGACCACATGGAAAGAATTAAGAAATTCGAGAAATCGCCCAAAAAACGGGGCGGCCATTCTTAGGGGAGAACTTGACCCAAGTTCTCCGATGATTAAGTAAAGGATAAAAAATGGAAGAAGATCTCCTCGGGAAAATGGGGGCGCAAAAGATACGGCAGGTAGGGGAAACGCTAGAAGAGTGGCATGAGGACCTGGAACGACAAGCGCTCGAAATCAAGAAGGAATTCGACGAAGAGATGTACGCGTCGAGAAACGGGGCCCCAAAGGAATGGTTTCGGTACTCGGTTAGGGTGAGGTCGCCGAAGGAGGAGCGGGATCGGGGGATGAAGCAGCCCGCGACGAGATTGGCGATTGAATGGCGGCGAATGGAGTGGGTATCGACAGCGAACGGCAAGAAGAAGTACCAGGCCAGATACGTCAGGAAAGGGTCGGCATCAAGGTATGCGACCGGACGTTTCAAGCCCGCGTCGGAAAGGGAGCGGAGAATGATCGAGAGTGCGGAGGATCGGTTTGCGATCGTCCGAGATCAAGTGGCAACGATAGGATCGCTACGAAAGGTCATCGCGAATGTCACGAGGGCCCAGAAAAACAAGGAGGAACTGGAATGAAGAAAGAGCGAATCGAGGAGCTGGAGCAGGCGCATCAGGCACGCCGAAAGATCTATGGGTGCAGCTCGCCAACGGCAGGTCGGAAAAAGGTTCTATTCCAAGAGGCAAAGCGTCGGATGATGCGAGAGCAGAAGCCTGCGCTTCGAGTGGTCCGTACGGAGGATTCCGAATGAACTCGATCACCGCGAAAGAACGGACGTTCATGCGCAACGAAGTGGTTAGTGTTGAAGCGTATACGAAGTGGCGCCAGGCGCAGGAGCGGGTGGATCTCGACTGCGGGCCGATCGGCCGGATGTCGTGTCGATTTGTCCGACGGATGTTTGGGCTTCCAGCGTCCGGCGAAGACCTGGGCTTCGAGTACCGGGTTCAGAGGCGAGCGTCGGACCTTCGTCAGCGCGAACTGATGTTTCGGATCGACGGGGGGATCTACTACGCCCTGCTGTTGCGGTTGCCGATTCTCGGTTATGCGGTGATCGATCTTGAGCAGACCATCACGGTGTTATCGACACACCGAAGGAAGCTGGCGCCCGCGTTTGTCGATGCGATGTGGTTGAGCAGCGTCAAAACCAGCGAGGACATCTGTGATTGGCTTGGTTGTGAGCCGGAACGGCCGAATCGGAAACGCTGAAGAGAATCGAATAATTCAGCACAGGGAGGTGCGTAGTGAGTGAAAGGCTTCGAGATCCAGTGGTTGAGTGGGTGATGAGCGACGACCTGGAAGATTGGGTGGTGAATGCGGGTATTGTTGCGACCCTGGTCGTCGGAGTGACGGGGTTGCACTTGAACGCGGTACCGGACTTTGTGGGTGTTGCGCTGATTGTGGCGTCGCTGTTCGGGGTCGCCCTGGTTCGATTGGATCTGGGTGGGGCGCGGATGGCGTACCGCCCTATCGTGCAAATGGTGGGCGCCAGCACCCCGCCCCTGCTTCTGATGGCGGCCATGGCGGCTGGGGCGGGAAATGATCGTCTGGTTGTGGCGTGCCTGATCGTGCTTTGGGTTCTGTGGATCGCTGGGCCAGAGGAAGGCAGCCGAATGCTGGAGCGCAGGGTTAGGTGCGAGCACGAACGCCTGTAGTGCGAGTGAATAGCGAGAGCGGGCCCGGCCGAGAGGTCGGGCCT
The DNA here is from genome assembly GCF_000381305.1 of Thioalkalivibrio sp. ALE16. Classification (NCBI taxonomy): domain Bacteria; kingdom Pseudomonadati; phylum Pseudomonadota; class Gammaproteobacteria; order Chromatiales; family Ectothiorhodospiraceae; genus Thioalkalivibrio; species Thioalkalivibrio sp. ALE16. Next base: position 9,203 of record NZ_KB906376.1, on the reverse strand, counting down.
TTTTTTGTTGGCTTGAATGGTTTTTGCGAGGTCGATTTAAGGGGCGTAGGATCAGAGTCTCTTAGAGAGCCGACGCTGGGCTAACAAGCGATGACCTTCGGGTCATTTCCCCCACCGGGAGATACATCTCCCATGGGGGAGGGATGTATCTCCCGATTTACGATGAAGGAGATGCATTATGAGCAACACCAAGAACTACTTTTGGATGTTGGGCGTTCTTGGGAGTCATCCCGAGCAGACGTCACGAGAAGGCCAGCACACCACGGTTCGCCTGGTGATTGCCCAGGACGGACCGGATGGCACTACCCGGTGGGCAAAGATCATGGCATTTGGCGAGACCGCCAATATCGCTTTGAGCCGAGCCCGTAAGGGGGCCCTCGTTCAGGTCCAGGGGCACTTGGAGCCACGGACGATAGAGGTCAACGGCAAGACCATATCTGTGATGGGGGTTGTAGCGGATCGACTCGATGTGATCCGTCAGCCGGCTTCTTCGGAGGCTTCGGTGGAAACGCCGGCCGCCGAGCAGAACCCGCCTCAGTCGGTTGCTTCGCAACCTCAGTCGCAACCGGCGGCAGCGCCACCGCAGGGGTATCACCATGAGGGTTGTCCGCCCCAGGGTGCTTACCCGTATCAGGGTCAGCCTCAGCCTTATCAGGGGCAGACCTACCCGAACCAGGGATACCCGCAGCAGGGGCAGCCGTATCCGTACGGTTATCCTCCGCAGCAGCCGGGATACCCCCCGAACGGGTATCAGGGATACGGCGAACCGCAACCGCAACCGAATCAGGCGCCTCCGGGCCCTGCTTATGTGGATCCGTATGCGAACCAGCGTCCGGTTTCGTCTGAACCCCAGCAGTCCGCCCCACCCGCTCCAGTTGTCCGAGATGGCAACGAGTTGAGGGATGGGAAGGAAAACCAGCAGCAATCCAGTCAGCCTTCACAGCAGCCCCCGCAACCGGCGCCGAATCCGGAGCCTTGGGGGAAGTGGTAGGCCTCCGGTAGCACCTTTGCCCCTCTCCGGGCTGTTTATTTCTAACGGCCCCTGGAGAGAGGGGTCGTGTGTTCAAGGAGAACCACTATGAAGTACATGAAGATGATGGCAGTCGTTGTTCTGGTCGTTTTGGTTGTCGGTTGCGCGACCTCGCCGATCGGTTCGGGTGATTACCCGATCCGGGATGCGCGCACGACCGGTGACGTGCAAAACGGAACCGTGGTCGCGATTCGTGAGGTTCGCGTTCACGAGGAGAATCGCCGTACGGGGAACCGTGGAGCGGTCGGTGCCACTGTGGGTGGTATTGCCGGCGCAGCTCTGGGTTCCAATGTCAGCAACGGTACTGGGCGTCGTATTGCTCAGGTGGCCGGAGCTGGTATTGGGGCCGCCGCGGGGGCTCGTGTGGATCAGCGGATGGCTCAGCAGACTGGAGTAGAGCTTCAGGTTGAGTTGGAAACTGGTCGTAACGTTGTCGTGACCCAGGGCGCGGATCAAGCGTTCCAGGTGGGTCAGGCAGTCCGGTTGATTCATCACAGCGGGACCTACCGGGTTACCCAGTAGGCCGCTGTTCATTTTTGGGGTATATACCCTGCACTTCACCCCGGCCGGGTTGGCGGTTCCTTGAGTCTCCCGGTGTAACCGGGGATCATGGCTCCGCTGACTTCGGTCGGTTCATTCAAGACCTCCAAGGTGGGAGGCAAGGAGATAACCATGAACGAAGTAATCTCGGGCAATGTCGCCCGCAACACCCAGGACGTTCCCTACCAGGCGGCCTCGCTTGGCATATGGGATAGCAAGTACCACCTGAAGGACCTGGAAGGCACGCCGGTCGATGGTGACATCGAGGGCATGTTTACCCGGGTGGCCGCAGACCTCGCCTCCGATGAACCTGAAGAATCCCGCGAGCAACATGAAGCGGACTTCCGTTGGGCCTTGGAGAACGGGGCAATCCCGGCAGGGCGTATTCTGTCCAATGCGGGTGCGCAGGCGTTCAAGCCGGCGACCACCCTCATCAACTGCACCGTCTCTCGTACGGTTCGGGATTCGATGCGGAACATCCTGGAAGCCAACGTGGCCGCCGGGATGACCCTGAAGTCGGGAGCCGGGATCGGTTACGACTTCAGCACCCTCCGTCCGAAGGGGGCCAGCGTTAGCGGCGCAGGTGCCGAAACGAGTGGTCCGCTAACATTTATGGACATCTTCGATGCAACCTGCGCCACCGTGTCCTCCGCTGGGGGACGGCGCGGTGCCCAGATGGGCACCTTCGACATCGGGCACCCGGACGTGGAGCAGTTCATTGCTGCGAAGCGCGCCAAGGGTCGCCTGACCAAGTTCAACCTGTCTCTTCTCATTCGCGACGAGTTCGTAGAGGCCGTCAAGGCCAACACGGACTGGAAGCTGGCCTTTCCCCTGCTCCCCTGTGAGTCTGAGGAAGACCACGAGATCATCTACCGCGACTGGCCGGTGATCGAGGATGGGTACACGTTGGACGAGGAAGGCCGAGTGGCGTGTCGTGTGTATCGCACGGTGCGCGCTCGGGATCTGTGGGACAAGGTCATGCAATCGACCTTTGACCACGCAGAACCGGGGTTCATTCTCGTGGATAGAATTAACGAGATGAACAACAACTGGTTCTGCGAGACCATCAGGGCCACCAACCCGTAAGCAATCATGCGGCCTGCTGCGGTGACGCAGTATGGAAACACCCGATCTGATCGACTTGGAAATCCCGGCGGGGATGACAGGGGGCAAGCAGGGAGCGATCCCGTGCAGCCTGAACGACTGAGTGATTGGGCTCTCCTGGGAACAGGAGATGGAGCGACAGTCTGGACTCCCGGATAACGCCGTTCGATGTTCGCGTCGAACACAGAAACGGGAGAGGGAGCGCCGAAGTGCCTCCCCGCCCTGCCCTCGGGCCGGGTCAGTAGCCGGTAAGCCGGTGAAAGTAACAGCGCGGTGGTGAACAGCCCTTGCCCCCGGATGGCGCCTGCCTGTTGGGCAGCGTCAATCTGACGCGGTTTGTGAAAGATCCTTTCACGGAGGAGGCCGAGTTCGACTGGGCCAAATTCAAAAAGGTGGTTCGGATCTTCACACGGATGCTGGACAACGTTGTGGATCGCTCGGGCTTGCCTCTTGAGGCACAGCGCGAGGAGATCATGCGTAAGCGTCGTCACGGCATGGGGTTCCTCGGTCTTGGATCGACGATGGCAATGCTGGGTCTTCCCTACGGGGAAGCGGGCTCTCTGGCCTTTACGGAAGAGGTGTCCCAGGTGATGGCAGTTGAGTCCTGGAAGATGGGGCTGGAGCTGTCGAAGGAAAAGGGACCGGCACCGGTCCTGGACGAGGACTTCGAGATCACGCCGAAGATGATGCGGCAGCGTCCGGAGATGGCTCGCGACGGTTATGCCGTTGGCGATCGCATCAAGGGTCGTGTCCTGCATGCCCGGTACAGCCGGTACATGCAGCGCATCGCCGAGGTGGAGCCGAAGTTGGTGGAAGAGCTGGCCGAGCACGGTGCCCGGTTTACGCACGCTACCTCGATCGCGCCCACTGGGACGATCTCCCTGTCCATCGGGAACAATGCCAGCAATGGGATTGAGCCCTCCTTCATGCATCACTACACCCGGAACGTCATCGTTCCCGGTAAGCAGTCGAAGGAAGCCCAGGACGTCTACTCATTCGAGCTGTTGGCCTATCGGTACTTCGTGAACCCGGAAGCGGGTCCCGATGATCTGCCGACCGCGGCGCGCAGTGCGAATGACGTCTCGGTATCCGAGCATGTGCAGGTCCAGGCGGCGGCTCAGAAGTGGGTGGATTCGTCCATCTCCAAGACCGTCAACGTTCCCACCGAGATTGACTTCGGTGATTTCGAGAACGTGTACCTGGAGGCGTTCGAGAGCGGTCTGAAAGGCTGTACCACCTACCGGTACAACCCGAAGAGCGCGATGGGCGTCCTCATGGACCCGAAGCAGCTCGAGAAGGAGACCTTCACGTTCGTTCAGGACGATGGAGAGGAGGTCACCGTTCGCGGTAACGAGAAGATTTGGCACAACGGCCAGGAACACACGGCTGCCAATCTCTTTGCCGCGATTGAGGAGGGGTACTACGGAATGCTGTAGGCCCTGCTTTCAACCCCACCGGGGACACGTTCCCCGGATGGGGGCGTGTACCCCCTTTTTCAGGAGAGATCCAAAATGGACATGAAGGAAATCAAGAAGCCCATTATCGCCGTCCACCGTGGCGGTGGGCCCCAAACCCCGGCGGAAACCAAGCCGGCGGACATTGACCCCCTGGAACGGCGCATTGTGTCGCGCCCCGAAGGGGGGCTGGAGGCAGTCTCGGAGAAAATCCGCTACTACACCCAGGACGGGAAGCAGACCATCTATCTCTTGGTCAGCTTCATGCCGGTTGAGGGTATGGTGGACGGAGAGAAGGTCGTGATTGAGCGGCCGATCGAGTTCTTTCTTCCGACCGGACAGCAGTCCGATTCGTACCAGTGGATCTCCGCGACCATGCGGAGTCTTTCCCTGGCAGCCCGTGGCGGCTATGCCGCACAGGCCCTGATGGACCTGCGTCAGGTGACGTGGGACAAGGGCCCGGTGCGGTGCGGAGTGAACGAGTACGGCAAGCCCGTATATCACAACTCCGAAGCCGCGGCGATCGCCTATGCGATCCAGATGATCCTCTATCGTCGAGGGTTTCTGGACGCGGACGGCAACCAGCTCCCCCTGTGGGATCTGGTAGAGGGGTATCGGGGTCAGGCCCCGTCGGCGCGTCCGGCGGCGGTTCAGACACCGCCTCCGGCTGAAGGATCGGGCCTCTCGCAGCAGGGCGATTGCCCCAAATGCGGCGGGACCACCCAGATGATGGATGGATGTCCGACCTGCCTGGACTGCGGGTGGTCGAAGTGCTCATAAGCCTTTGATTACGCAGTAAAACCCACTCCCCGCGTTCGTTCTGAACGTGGGGATTTTTTTGAACACCGTATTCGTTGCGTTGCACCCGCGGGGGTGAACGTGACGCGACCGCGGCCTGGGCGAAGTTCCGGGTCGGGTCATCCCCTTCTACCCCGTGTCATCGTCTTCATGCAGGCACCCTCACCCGGTGCTGAAGGAGCGCGTTTCGGGAAACCCCGAGCGTGAGACACCCACCCTCCCCTTGAGCGGGAGTGTTTTCAGGAGAAGCACCATGACGGGACGAGAATCGAAGCTGATGCATTACGCCACGGCACCGCGTGCCTACGCTGGGACCATCAGTGTGATCGAGGACGGCGACTTCCGCCGCTATTGGGTCCCCAAGCTGCGCGGCAAGATCGTCTGCCTGGACCGGAATCGGTTCAAGTTCGACCGGAAGGAATCGGCACTTGAGGAAGCCCGAGCGTTTCGGGAGAACGCTCGCCTTGAAGCTCGTGAAGCGGGCTTGATCGACTGAACCCAACCACCCGCCCTTATGGGCGCATTAAAGGAGAATCACCATGCATTGCATCGGAAAGCGAGACGACGAGGTCTATGTCGGTAACACGGACGTGCGGAATCGGGAACCGGGGGTTCCGGGTCACCTCAGTCGCCTGAAGACCGCTCGAATCGGGGAGCAGGCGCTGGATATCGACGGGAATCCACTCCCGCAGGACCAGTGGCGTCCCCTGTTCATCGGGCGGTCTGAAGCCGGTGTCTATGACCGCATCAAGATGCGACAACTCCATGAGATCCGTATGGGTCTGGGAGGTGATCATGTCTGAACGCGAAACGAAGCTGGAAACCCGGGCTCGGCGGTTTGCGGCCGTGGCCCACGAGCGTGTGGGTCAGGTACGCAAGTACACCGGCGAGCCTTACATCGTGCATCCGGCCGCTGTCGTGGCGATCGTGCGTTTGGTGGATCACACCGAGTCGATGTTGGCCGCTGCCTGGCTGCACGACACGGTGGAGGATACCGACGTCGAGCTGTCGGACATCGAGCGGGAATTCGGTGGCAAGGTCGCCTCCCTCGTCTACTGGCTCACCGATGTGAGTCGGCCCGAGGACGGCAATCGAGCCCAGCGCAAGGCACTGGACCGGGCGCATCTTGCCCAGGCCCCAATGCCGGCCCAGACCGTGAAGCTGGCGGATCTGATCGACAACTCCCGTTCGATCTTTCGGCACGACCCGAACTTTGCGCGAGTGTACCTGCGCGAGAAGCGGCAACTGCTGGAGGTCATGCAGGGAGGCGACCGTCTCTTGCGAGCGGAAGCCTTTCGTCTGATCGAGGACTTCGAACGCTTCGAGGGTCCTCTGGACCAACGGACCGCCTGAACGGCAACACCCCTACCCGCCCCTACGGGGGCGTCTTTTCAGGAGAATCACCATGTCTGAACGCAACATCAAGCTGCCGGTCGACGGCATCGAAATCACCCTCTCGGAAAACGAGCATGGGGCATCAGGGACCGTCACGCACGATCCTGATCTGCCCGATATCGTGGGGAGTCTTGTGCTGGCACATGCCTGCGCGGGGATCGATGTGGAAGATCCGGCGTACCTCGAGGGGCTGGAGACTGCCCTGGAGGCGTACTGGAACAATATGGAGTCCGACGCCTCCCCTGGAGCGTTTTTGATCGCCGGTCACGAAGAGGATGGCGAGCAGCTCTACCCGAGTAACGACCAACGCCCCTTGAGGGCTTTTTGAGGAGAATCACCATGAACGAAACGAAAAACGTTCCGCTCCGTGCGGAGGATATGACCCTGGTGCTGGCATCCCTGCGGGCGGTGCAGTTGTTGTTTGATGGCTCGCCGGATCTTCATTCGATTTGCGAATGGGAGATGCTGAATGCCGAGGGGATCGACTCGCTGTGCGAGCGGATCAACGTCACGCCAGTGTCCGGGTTCGACCTGGACGCCACCGAGCGTGGGACACTCTACTTTGCGCTCATTATGTGGACGCAATGGCCCGATAGTCACCGGTACAAAAGGCATGTGCTGGCCGTCCTGAATGAAGACGGCGAAGCCGACACCAGTGACGACGCGGCGCGGGCACTCCGAGAGCGTCTCAAGGACGTGATCACGCCCGCCGAGCGGAATCCGCTGGTGGCGTAACCCAACCACGGGCACCCTTCGGGGTGTCCTTTTTCAAGGAGAACCACTATGTCTTTTGGAAGTAATGTGCTCGAGGCCCATGTCTGGGCCCTCGATGAGGGCTTTGTCCTCACCTACGAATGTTCCTGCGGCCACGAATACTGGACCGCCTGGGATGGCGAAGTGGATGAGGATTGCCCCTCGTGCGGAACAACCAATTCCCCGACCGATGCCTGGTCGGCGGAGGACATTCGGTCCGCAATGAAGGAGATCGCCATCACCTGAACATCCTGCCTCTGGCGGGTGAAATCAATGCTTGTAGACCCAAGCGGAAATTCACCCACCAGCCAAGGAGGCTGCGATGTTCGACGATGTCGACTTTTCCCCCATGTCCGATGAGGACCTCCTCCTCCTTCTGCGGATCCTTCGGGATCAGCAGAAGGACCCCTCCCTCCTCTATGAGCTTCGCGAGAAGGTCATAGAAGGGATGGATCTCTAGCCACCGGCCCCGCTTTTGCGGGGCTTTTTTTGTGCCTGAAAAATGGCATTTGACGACCGATGGCCCGGGGTGCCTAATACGAGAAAATTGGAAGAATACCTCTGGACAAGGAGCGTCCGATGAAGCTCGACTACCGAATTCCCCTGAAAACCCTCGTGGCCGCCAGCGTGGCACTGGCCCTGAGTGGCGTCGCCCTCGCCGAAAGCCCCAGCTATCGCGTGATTCTGCCCAGCGCCTCGGGGATGGTATCTACCGGCGGAAGCGCCGGTGGCGAAGACGAGCTCTGTGATGGGGATGAGCTCATGGAAGTCGCGACCATCGAGTCGGGCGCGAAGACACAGATTAACGCGGTCCTCAGGACCGCGAACGGAAACATCGTTCACAACGTGCAGTCGGGTGTCGTAAAGCGATCTGGAGAGGACTATAGCGTCATCTGGGAGCACACCGAGCACCCAGGGATTATTAATGCTATGGCCTTGGGGCCTTCAGGCGATATTTTAGTGGGGGGAAGGGATGAGAGCGTTTGGAGGATCGACGGGTCCACCGGGGAAAAGGTCTGGATCTATGGAAATCCGAACGGACGAGTATACTCCATTGCGGTAGCCCCGGACGGGTCCGTGTACGCTGGGGACCGGAGTGATAGACTCTACAAGGCCGATGCGGCCGGGAATCATCAATGGAATCGATTTACGCATAGCGGTAACGTGGTCGCCGCCGTTACGGATCAAAGTGGCAACGTATATTCCGCATCGCTTTCGAGTTCAGGCCGAATAGCCAAGCATGCCCCGGAAGGCGATCTTCTTTGGGAAAACGAATCTCTCCATTGGAGAGGCATTATGTCCCTGCACATGGACGAATTCTCCGGCGCCTTGATTTCGGGAGGGGATGACCGCCCTGACCTCGTCAAGAGCGATCCGGAGACGGGGCAAGAGATCTGGCGATATACGGGGCACTCAGACAAAATCAGAGCCATCGCGACAGACAGCGCAGGGAATATCTATTCGGGTGGTGACGATGAGACGATCCGGAAAATCTCACCCTCGGGGGAAGAGCTGTGGGTGTTTGAGGCGGTCAACACTGTAAGAGCTATTGCCGTCCACCCCACGGGCACTCTGTACGTCGGGATCGGAGGTGGAACGGTTCGCTCGTTCGCCCAAGTCGGCGAGGCCTGCACCTCGAACTAACCCCGGGTTCCAAAAACACTGGGCCAATACGGCCACTGACCCGTGTCGCTTCGGTGGCACGGGTTTTTTTGCCCTGGAAATGCCCTTTGACAGCCCCTGACCCAAGGGGTCTAATACGGGGCAACCTGGAAGAATCCCTCTGGACAAGGAGCGTCCTGATGAAGCTCGATTACCGTACTCCCTTGCACGCCTTGGCAGCCGCCGGCCTGGCACTGTCCCTGAGTGGGACCGCCTTTGCCGAAACCGCCAGCTATCGCGTCATCCTGCCCAGCACCTCGGGGAATGTGGCCGCCACCGGCGGAGAGGAAGGTGGCGATCTCTGCGATGGGACGGGCGTCGAGGAGGTCTGGATCTTTACCGGGCATGGCAATTCCGTCCGCGCCGTCGCCGTAGATGATGCGGGGAACGTCTACTCCGGGAGTCAGGATAACACCGTCCGGAAGATCGACCCGAACGGGAATCAGGTCTGGAGCTTTGAAGGGCAC
>NZ_KB906375.1:0-39823 GCF_000381305.1 Thioalkalivibrio sp. ALE16 | reverse complement strand
GGCGCTGGATGTCTGAGCGGAGCCGAAGGCGCAGCGAGTTCAGCGCCGCCGGCCCAGCGCGTCCGGAGCGAGGTTCCCGGGCGAAATCCGGGTGCCCTTCTTTGGGCACTTTCTTGGGCAAGCAAGAAAGTGCCTCGGGGCGCGCTGGCGAGTCAGCGCCAGGCAGTATGCGGACCGAAGGCACCGTAAACACCCGAGGCCGAGCCAGGACCAGCCACTACAAAGCAGGCGGCCGAACGAAGCCGCCGTAAACACCGACGACGAACCATGCCCAGCCGCGCAACGGCGCGAAGAGTGCGGTTCAGGCGTGCAGCAGGTGCGCCGGGTAGGGCGAGCCGTCCAGTTCGCGCAGGACGGGGCCGGTCGCCGCGACCTCCAGGTAGCCCGGGTGCTCGTCCCAGGCCGGGAGCACGCAGCGCTGGCGCGGCTGACCATCGACCGCCAGGTCGTGGATCGCGGGGCGGTGGGTATGGCCATGAATCATCAGCGGGACATCGGCGTCGCGGAAGGTATCGGCCACGGCGTTCGCATTCACGTCCATGATGGCGTCGGCCTTCATCCGGCTGTTGTCGCGGCTGGTGGCGCGCATGGCCTCGGCCTGGCGGATGCGTTCCTCCAGCGGATGGGCGAGGAACGCCCGCTGCCATTCGCCGCCGCGTACTTGCTGGCGAAAGGCCATGTGCTCGGTGTCGTCGGTGCACAGGGAATCGCCATGCAGCAGCACGGCGGGCCCGCAGGGCAGGGCGGCATGCAATGGCTCGGGCGCCAGCTGCATCCCGGCGCGGGCGGCATAGTCCGGGCCCACGAGAAAATCCCGGTTGCCATGGATGAAGGCGACCGGGATCTCGAGTGTCTGCAGGGCCTCGGCGAGCTGTTCAGCGGCCGGGAATCCGGCGTCATCGCCGACCCAGTATTCGAACAGGTCGCCGAGGATGTACAGCGCCGAGGCACTGCGCGCCGGTCCCTTCAGGAAGGAGAGTGCGGCCTCCAGCAGGGGGCCGGGCTCGCGATCCAGGTGCAGGTCGGAGATGACCAGGGCCGGCGCGCTCGAAGCCACGGGGTGGCTCAGTCCTCGACGCGTTTCACGCTTTCCATCACGACCGGCTCCTGCGGCACATCCTGGTGCATGCCGGAACGCCCGGTGGGCACGGACTCGATCTGACGCACGACGTCCATGCCCTCGGTCACCTTGCCGAAGACCGCATAACCCCAGCCCTGCGCATTCGGGGCCGTGTGGTTGAGGAAGTCGTTGTCGTTCACGTTGATGAAGAACTGCGCGGTGGCCGAGTGCGGATCCTGGGTACGGGCCATGGAGATCGCGCCCACCTCGTTCTTCAGGCCGTTGTCCGCCTCGTTGCGGATCGGCTCGCCAGCGGACTTCTGGCTCATGTTCTTGTCGAAGCCGCCGCCCTGGACCATGAATCCCGGGATCACGCGGTGAAAGATCGTACCGTCGTAGAAGCCGTCATCCACGTAGGACATGAAGTTGGCGACCGTCTCCGGGGCGGCTTCGGCGTTGAGTTCCAGCACGATGCGGCCATGGTTGGTTTCGATCGCGACCTGCGGATTGGTATCGGCCATGGGGGCTCCTGAAAGCAGTAGGGCAAGAAGGGCGGTGGCCAGCACAATGGCAAGCCGGGTGCGGATGCGCTGCATGGTTCTGACCTCCGGGGAATTCGAGGGGGGCATGGTACCCGCCACCGGCGGGGCCTGCCAGCACGCCGGTTGGATGTGTGGACGCGGCGCTGGTGAGGCCGCGGGCGCTCCGCTACCATGCGCGCGATGACGAACACCATGACCCGAACCCGTTTCGCCCCCAGCCCCACCGGCCTGCTGCACCTGGGCAACGTCCGCACCGCGCTGTTCAGCGCGCTGCTGGCGCGGTCGCGCGGCGGCCGTTTCCTGCTGCGGATCGAGGACACCGATGCCGAGCGCTCGCGGCCGGAGTTTGTCGAGGCCCTGCAGCGCGATCTGCGCTGGCTGGGCCTGGACTGGGACGAGGGCTTCGGCGCCGGGGGTGACGCCGGTCCCTACGCGCAATCCGAGCGCGGCGAACTCTACGCGGGTTATTACCGGCAGTTGATCGATCAGGGGCTGGCCTATCCGTGCTTCTGCTCGGCCGCCGAGCTGGACCGCGGGCGCAAGCGCATGCGCGCCCAGGGCAAGCCGCCGCGCTATCCCGGGACCTGCGCCCACCTGAGCGCGGAGGAGGCGGCGCGCCGCGAGGCCGAGGGGCAGAAGCCGACCCTGCGCTTTCGCGTGCCGCTGGGCCGCACGGTCCGTTTCGAGGACGGGGTACGCGGGCCGGTGAGCTTTCGGACCGACGAGATCGGCGATTTCGTGATCCGCCGCTCCGACGGCACGCCTGCCTTCTTCTTCTCCAACGCGATCGACGATGCCCTGATGGGCGTAACCGACGTGGTGCGCGGCGAGGACCATATCGCCAACACCCCGCGCCAGATGCTGCTGCTGGAGGCGCTGGGGCTGGCGGCGCCGGCCTATCACCACCTGCCGCTGGTGATGGGGCAGGACGGGGCGCCGTTGTCCAAGCGCAACGGCTCCGCCAGCGTCGAGGAGCTGCGCGCCGATGGCTATCTGCCGCTGGCGATCCTGAACCACCTGGCGCGGCTCGGGCATCGCTTCGAGTCGGACGAGTTGCTCTCGGCCGAGGCGCTGGCGGCCGGTTTCAGCCGCGAGCGGATCGGGCACAGCGCGGCCCGGCACGACCCGCAGCAGCTGGAACACTGGCAGTCGGAGGCCCTGCGCGGGCTGTCGGACGAGTCACTGCAGGCCTATCTGGAAGCGGCCGGTGTGCTCGAGGGGGTCGCCGCCGAAGAGCGACCGGCCCTGGCGCGCCTGCTGCGGGACAACATCAGCCGGGCGGCCGAGGCCCCGGTGTGGGTGGCGGCGTTCGCGGACGACCCGATGCCGTACAGCGACAGCGCCCGCGAGGAGCTGGCGGGGGCCGGGGCGGCGTTCTATGGCGCCGCGCTGGCGGCGCTGGATGAGGCCGAGGACTTCCCGGCGCTGGCCAAGGCCGTGGGGGCCGCGACGGGTGCCAAGGGCCGCAAGCTGTTCATGCCGCTGCGCGCAGCCCTCTCCGGGCAGACCTTTGGCCCGGAGCTGCCGCGGATCTGGGAGTATCTGGGGCGCGAGCGGGTGCGGGCGCGGCTGCGGGCCGCGCAGGAGATTGCCGCGGCCGGTTGAGCGGGGTCCCGGGCGGGCCCGGGCGCGTCCTCAGCCCGCTTCGTGGGTCCCGAAGGCGCGGGCGCGCAGGGTGTTGTCCAGCAGCATCGCGACGGTCATCGGGCCGACGCCGCCCGGCACGGGCGTGATCCAGGCGGCCTTCTCGGCGGCGGCATCGAATTCCACGTCCCCGGTCAGCGTCCCGTCGTCGCGGCGGTTGATGCCGATATCGATGACCGTGGCCCCCGGCTTGATCCAGTCGCCCTTGACCAGGCCGGGTTTGCCCACGGCCGCGACGACGATGTCGGACTGGCGGGCGATGGCGGCGGTGTCCGGCGTGAAGCGGTGGCAGATGGTCGGGGTGGCGCCGGCCAGCAGCAGCTCCAGGGCCATCGGGCGCCCGACGATGTTGGAGGCACCGATCACGCAGGCGGTGCGACCCTTGAACGGCTCCTCGATGTGGCGCAGCAACTGGATGACGCCCCAGGGCGTACACGGGCGCAGGCGCGGCACGCGCGCCACCAGGCGGCCGACGTTATACGGGTGGAAGCCGTCCACGTCCTTGGCCGGAGAGATGCGCTCGATCACCGTTTCCGGGTCGATGTGGTCGGGCAGGGGCAGCTGGACCAGGATGCCGTCGATGGTGCGGTCGGCGTTAAGCTGGTCGATCAGCGCCAGCAGGTCGGTTTGCGGGGTGCCGGCCGGCAGGTCGTAGGAGTGCGAGACGACGCCGACCTGTTCGCAGGCCTTGCGCTTGTTGCGCACGTACACCTCGGAGGCCGGGTTGGTCCCGACCAGGACCACGGCGAGACCCGGCGGACGCAGGTCGCGGGCGGTCATGGATTCGATCTCGGTCGCGATCCGTGCGCGGTGGCTTTGTCCGATCGCGCGTCCGTCGATGAGCTGGGCCGTCATGGGGTCTCGCCTTGGAAGGAATGCCCGCGATCTTCCCATGGCGGGGGCGGGCGCTCAAGCCGACGCGGGCGGGAATCCGTGTTGTCGGCGGACGCCGGAAGAATCCGTTACAGCGCCGCGGAGAGGCTGGTTGTGGCGGGGCTGGCCTCGCAACGGTTGCGTCCGTCCTGCTTGGCGCGATAGAGCGCGTCGTCGGCACGGGCGATCAGGGTCTCGGCGGTCTCGCTGGCTTGTGGGTCGCTGGCGAGGCTGGCGATGCCGACGCTGACGGTGACGGTCAGTTCGTCCGGGGCGCAGGGCGGGGCCGCCTGGTGCCCAGTCAGGGTGATCGGGGTACCGGCGATTGCGTTGCGCAGCTTGTCACCCAGGGCCATGGCCGCCTCGAGGTCGGTATGCGGGGCGATCACGACGAATTCCTCCCCGCCGAAACGCGCGGCCAGGTCGGAGCGCCGCAGTACCAGTCGCATGCGTTCGGCGAGGGTGGTCAGGATGTAGTCGCCGATCAGGTGACCGAGGCGGTCGTTGATCGGCTTGAACTGGTCGATGTCCAGCATCACCAGGGAGAGAGGCTGGCCGTAGCGCCGCGCGCGGGAGACCTCCTCTTCCAGCCGGCGATCCATGTGCCGCCGGTTGAACAGACCGGTCAGCGGGTCGGTGATGGATTCATGCTCCAGCCGCGTGACGCGGCGGATCTTTTCCACCGAGCTGTAGGTCAGGCCGACCACGGTGCAGACGAAACAGCCGCCCAGCAGGAAGATCACCGGGACCAGCAGGTCCGGCAGGCCCTGGTAGAGGCCCCAGTTCAACGGGATGTAGCCGAAATAGCCCAGGGTGAACACCGGGACCAGGAAGGCCATCATCTTCCAGCCCGTACGCACGCGGCTTTGCGGCAGTTGGCGCAGGAGCTGGGCGAGCTTCCACTGGGCGTACAGAAGGCCTGCCGCCCCCAGCACAATGGCCGTACTGGCTACCCAGTCGAGCATCCGTTTCTCCCTGCGACGCGGCCTTGCGTACGATTCGGTTTGACGTTACCACGACAGGCGGCTGCCGGGGGCGAGCCAGGTCGAAATTTCCCCCTTTTTCCTTGACCGGTCCCCTCTTCCGGCGCTACCATCCTGCGCTCGCTGTGTAGGCCCTTTTTGCGGGGACGGCTCGACGGGGTATAGCGCAGTCTGGTAGCGCGCCTGCTTTGGGAGCAGGATGTCGGGGGTTCGAATCCCTCTACCCCGACCATGGCTCCCGGCCAAGGCTTGCAGGCAGGTTCGAATCAGGCGCCATGGCCCCAATGCTCGGCGGTAACGCGCTCGTAGCTCAACCGGATAGAGCATCGGCCTTCTAAGCCGACGGTTGCAGGTTCGAGTCCTGCCGGGCGCGCCAGGGCCGCCCCTCGCGCAAGTAGCTGTACAGTGACACGGTGGTGACCGTAGCTCAGTTGGTAGAGTCCCGGATTGTGACTCCGGTTGTCGTGGGTTCGAGTCCCATCGGTCACCCCATCCCCTTTTGTTCCGGGGGCCGTTAGCTCAATTGGTAGAGCAGTGGACTCTTAATCCATTGGTTGTAGGTTCGATTCCTACACGGCCCACCATTTCCTTTTCGTTATTCCCTACAGGGTGCCTGGCGGCTGCTGCGGGCGTCTTTCTGTGTCTTGCTGGGTACACCTCCTGTCCGCCATTCCTTCACCTGTCGTTCAGATGCGCGGGCGTAAGCTAACCGCGTGATGTCCGATCAAGGCGGTTGGAAACGGCGGGAGGTGGAAAATGGCAGGGCGGTTGTTTTTGATTATGGCATTGGTTGGTTCGGTGGCCTTTCTGACCGGATGTCAGACGATCAGCAAGCAGCAGACCGGGGCCCTGATCGGCGGGGCCGCCGGGGGCGCGATCGGCAGTCAGATCGGCGGCGGGCGCGGGCGTACCGCCGCGATTATTGCCGGCACCCTGGCGGGTGCGGCGATCGGCGGTTCGGTGGGGCGCAGCATGGACGATGTCGACCGGATGCGGGTGTCGCGCACGCTGGAGACGGTCCCGGACCGGCAGAGCTCGACCTGGCGCAATCCGAACACCGGGCATCAGTACCAGGCCACGCCCACCCGCACCTACCGTTCCTCGGGGCAGGACTGCCGCGAGTATCAGGTGCAGGCAACGATGGACGGATATCCGGAGACCATCACGGGCACGGCCTGCCGCGATGCCAGCGGGCGCTGGGTGAACGTCTGACGTTCAGGCGTGATCGCTCGGTCTTGGGTTCCGGTGGTAACCGGTCAAGCACGGCTGTCGAGAGCCGCGCAGCCACAAAAAAGCCCCGCATGAGCGGGGCTTTCTCGTTCCAGGCAAGGCCCGGACGGGTGCCGGCAACCGATCAGGAGCGGCGGTACATGTCCTCGGTGGTCGGAACGAAACCGAGGTTGTCCTCGCCGATACCCTTGACCTTGGGTTCGTTGAGGTCGCTGATGCGTACGTTGCCGTCCAGGCTGCGCAGGTATTCGGCGACACCATCCCAGATGTCGACCCCGACACCGCCCGGAACATTCTGCTGCACGCTGGCCCAGCCGGCGACGACGTATTCCTTGTCGGCATCCAGCTTGCGGCCGTCCAGTTCCATCTCGGAGATCCGGTTGCCGATCTCGGCGGTCGGATCGATGGCGTACTTCAGGCCGCCGACGCGCACCATGTCGCCGCCCTGCTGGTAGAAGGGGTCAGCGTTGTAGAGGTTGTCCGCGACGTCTTCCAGGATGTCCTTGATCTGGGCCCCGGTGAAGGTGTTGCGGGTCATCTCCGGATAGGTCAGGCCGGTCTGGTCCATCACGTGCTCGAAGGTGATGGGCATGCCCGGCAGCACCGTGGTGCCCCAGCGGAAGCCCGGGGAGAAGGAGATCTGGGCGTCGTTGTATTCGATCAGGCCGTCGCAGATCAGCTGGTCGAAGGTGCCGTTGAAATTGCCGCGGCGGTAAAGCAGGTCGTCGGTGACCGCCAGTTCTTCGGACAGCTTTTCCTCCATGTTGAAGGTTTCGCCCTTCCAGGTGACCTCGCTGTTGCGCATGTTGTGGATGAACGAGGCCATGCCCGGGTGTTCCGGCAGCATCTCGGCGAACACCGGCACCAAGCGGTATTCCCAGTCCTGGATCGCGCCGTCGCGGAAGTCGAAGTCCAGCACGCCGACGAACTTGGCGTTGGAGCCGGCGTTGGTGACCAGGCAGGTGCCGCCATCGGGGCGCTCCACCGGCAGCGGCTGCGGCACGGCGTCGTGGGTGTGGCCACCCATGATGGCGTCCAGTCCCTCGACCATACCGGCCATCTTGATGTCCACGTCCATGCCGTTGTGCGACAGGGCGACGACGATCTCGGCGCCCTCCGCGCGGGCCGCGTTGACCTGTTCCTGCATGTCGTCCGGGCGGATGCCGAAGGACCACTGCTCCACCATCCAGCGCGGGTTGGCGATGGGGGTGTAGGGGAAGGCCTGACCTACGACCGCCACGTTCACGCCATTCATCTCGCGGATCACGTAGGGCTTGAAGATCCGATCACCCCAGTCCACGTCGCGCACGTTCTGGGCCACGAAGTCGATGCCTGCGTCGGCGAAGTCGCCGTTCACGACCTCTTCGACGCGGTCGGCGCCGTAGGTGAATTCCCAGTGGCCGGTCATGATGTCGATGCCCAGCAGCTTCTGTGCATCCACCATGTCCTGCGCGTTGGTCCACAGCGCGGAGCCGGAGCCGCCGCCCCAGGTATCGCCGCCATCCAGCAGGAGGGCGTTCGGGCGGGAGTCACGCAGCTTGTCGACCAGGGTCTTGAGGTGCGCGAAGCCGCCCACACGACCGTATTTCTCGGCCGCTTCCATGAAGTCGAGATTGGTGTAGGCGTGCGCGTAGATGCTGTCGCGCTCGATGTCGTAGTGCTTGAGGAAGTGCTCGCCCACGATATGCGGCGGGCGATTGCGCATGTCGGCCACGCCGAGGTTCATGTTCGGTTCGCGGAAGTAGATCGGCTTCAGCTGGGCGTGGCAGTCGGTGTAGTGCAGCAGGTGCACGTTGCCGAAGCGATCCAGCGCATCGTAGGGATCACCCGCGGTGCCGCCCTTGTTGTTGCTGCAGGCAGCGGTGCCCAGGGGGAAACCGGCGGCGCTGGCGGCGGCCAGCAACTGCATGAATTCTCGGCGTGAGATGTGCATGAGGAATCTACCTCTCTATTCCGGGTTGGTGGTGAATGGCAGTAAAGACATTTTGCGACGCGAGGTAGACGATCCGTTGCCGGCGTGCATTCCCTAGCGCCGCCCCTCGCGGGCCTCGCGCGCGGTCTCGCGGGCGGAGTCACGCTTGTCCTCGATACGCTGGCGGTCCCGATCGCTGGCATCCGAGGCGTCCATGGCGGCCTCGAACTGGCGGACCGCTTCTTCATACTGAGCGCGGTGGAAGAAGTATTCGGCCATGGCTTCGCGGCTGATTGCAACATAGCCCGCGCCGTCCGCGATGTCGGCCTGCAGGCGCAGCAGCTCCGGGTTGGGGGCGGCCTCCTGGCGGATCATGTCCGACAGGATGCGGATCGCGCGATCGGGCTGGCCAAGATCCCGGTGTACGCGGGCGAGGCGTTCCCGGATCACCGGGTGGCCGGGGTACACCGCGTCCAGGTCCTGGAGCCGCTCGAGGGCCTGTTCATGTTCGCCCTCCTCGCGCAGCAGGGCGGTGAACGCCAGCTCGAGGGTCAGCCCGGGGGCATCGGCGGCATCGAGCCGTTCCAGTTGTTCGCGCGCGCGGGTGGCCTCGCCACGCTCGAGATAGGCGACGGCTGCGCCATAGCGCCGCGCGGGGGATGGGGCGTCCGTCGCGCGAAAGCGCTCCAGGGTGCGGCGCGGGTCTTTCAGGGCCTGCACGCGGGCCTGCATCCATTCGAATTCGGGCCCGCGGGCGCGGGTTTCGGTCGCGGCCATCTGGCTGGCCCGGTTGCGGGCATCGGTGATGCGGTCGAGGGTTACCGGGTGGGTGCGCAGGTATTCCGGTACCTGGTCGCCGACCCCGCGCGACAGTTCCTGCAACCGCTCGAAGAAATCCGCCATCGCGTGCGGGTCGAACCCGGTGCCTTGCAGGATCTGCATGCCGGCGCGGTCGGCCTCGGCCTCGTTCGCGCGGGTGAAGTTGATCTGCTGCTGGATGCCGCCGGCCACGCCGCCGGTGATGACCGCCGAGCCCAGCGTCGGGTCGACCGCGGAGGCGAGGATGCCCGCCAGGATCGCCAGGCCGGTGGTGAAGTTGATGTCGCGCCCGCGCGCGAACATGCGCGCCAGGTGACGCTGGGTCACATGGGCGATCTCGTGTGCCATAACCGCCGCCAGTTCGGCTTCATCGCGGACCTCGAGGATCAGTCCGGCGTGAATGCCGATGATGCCCCCGGGCATCGCAAAGGCGTTGACCTGGCCGTTGTCTACGGTCAGGAAGTAGAAGGGGCCGTCGGCGCTGGGGGCGTTAGCCAGGAGCTGGCGCCCGAGCGAGTCCACGTAGAACACGACCTCGGGGTCGGTGACCAGCGGGGCGGTGCGGCGGATCTCGCGCAGCAGCGAGCGACCGAGCTCGCGTTCTTCGGCGGGGGTCAGGACGCCGCCGGAGGCCTCGCCGAGATCAGGGAGGGAGACCCCGCTGGAGTGGGCGGGCGGGGCCGCCAGCATCGCCAGCGCAAGGAGCGCGGCGAGCAGGAAATGGGGAATAAACAGCAGGCCGCGAGGGCCGGCGGGCGCCGGCCCTGCAGTGCGGCAATGCCGGGAGGCGTAGTTACTTGCCAAGCCCCGGGGCCGACGAATAGGTGCGCATGCTGTCACGGGTTTCCCACAGCTTCGGCTTGAGCATCGCCTCGGGCACCATGAACTTCTTGCGATCCAGTACCTTGTGAGTCCGGACCTTCTTGACGATGTCGTCGTAGCCCATCTTGAACAGCAGGCCGACGTCGCCACCGGAGGTGCGGCGCGCGATCATGTAGTCGTCCTGCATGTCGTGCACATAGATGTTGGCGGGGCGTAGCTTGCCGTTTTCGTCTTTCAGCGTGACGGCGTAATGGCCGTCCACCTGGAATTCGCTCTTGTCCACCGGGATATCCTCCGCGAAGCAATGAAGCTGATCAGTATGCATCAGCGTTTCCTGAAGCGGGAGCGACCATAGCAGAACTTTTCGCCACGGGCGACCATCCACCCGCCCGTCGTCGGACTTGTTTGCATTTGCGGCCGGTTTCGCTATGCTCCGCGCCCACTCTTGCGCTCACAGCGCCGAACCATGCCGGTGTCTGCCGCGAGAGTCCGCATCCCACGACGAGACGACCCGGAGCACAGCGTGTACGGATTCACCGAGATCACCCCGGACGAACTGGAGCAGTGGCGCAGCGAAGGCAAAACCTTTCGCCTGCTCGACGTGCGCTCGCCGGGCGAGACCGGGCGCGGGGTCATTCCGGGTGCCGAGCTGATCCCGCTGGCAACCCTGCCAATGCGCAAGGACGAGTTCACCGGCGACGACACGCCGCTGGTGATCTACTGCCAGAGTGGCGCCCGATCCGCGCAGGCCTGTGCCTTTCTCGCCCAGCAGGGTGTCGACTGCGCCAGCAGCCTGCGGGGCGGCATCGTCGGCTGGGCGCAGACGGGCAAGCCGGTGGTAAGCCCGGATTAGAATTCGGTTGTATTCCGATGCCGTTTCGCCTATAAGGGGGAATTCGGCAGGTAACCGTTCGGTCGTGGCTGTCGCGTTCAGGGCCCGATTCGGACTGCAGTACCCGACTGATAAAACGCACTCAAAGGAGAGAAACGATGGCCAACTTTGACCAAGAACTCGATGCTTCCGGCCTGAACTGCCCGCTGCCCATTCTGCGCGCCAAGAAGGCGCTCGCCGCGATGGACGCCGGCCAGGTTCTGCATATCATCGCCACCGATCCGGGCGCCGTGAAGGACTTCCAGGCCTTCGCCAAGCAGACCGGCAACGAGCTGATGGAACACAAGGAAGAAGGCGGCAAGTTCTACTTCCTCGTAAAGAAGGCCTGAAGCGTTTCAAACGCTTGATTCGGGGCGGCAATCCGCAAGGGTTGACCGCCCCGAATCCTGAATAACGACGGTTGCCATGCGGTAACTGGATTGGTGCCTGGACGAGGTCTAGGCTGGCTGCGCAAGGTTCACAAAGAAACCTGCATCGCCTAAAGCGAAGAGGTGTGAGATATGGCGACATACGCTGAGATGCAGCAAATCTTCGACGATATCCGCGGGGATTTTCGCTACGACCACGAGCTCAACGGCTGCCTGAACTGTGGGATCTGCACGGCCACGTGCCCGTCCGCCCAGTTCTACGATTACTCGCCACGCGAGATCGTCCAGCTGCTCTGGACCGAGAACGTCGAGCAGATCTACGACGCGATGCAGGAAAAGATCTGGGCCTGCGCCCAGTGCATGACCTGTGCGGCGCGCTGCCCGTTCAAGAACTCTCCCGGTGGCCTGGTCGCGATCATGCGCGAAGTGGCCATCAAGCACGAGATGCAGTCCGCGAAGGACGTACTCCGTCCGTTCGGCCGCGTGATGCTCAAGCTGATCACCACGGGTAACCAGCTGTCCCCCGACATGATCCAGCCCGATCACTTCCCTGACTGGGGCCCCAACATCCAGAAGGTGGAAGGCGATCTGCGCATCCTGCGCAAGGCGATTCCGGTGAAGACGCTGCAGACGGTCGAGACCGCCTGGGAAGTGTCCCTGAAGACCTCGGTCGAGATGTACACCATCTGGGAAATGACCGGGGTCCTGAAGTCCCTCGAGCTGATGGACGAGAACCTCTTCGACGTGATCGAAGACTTCATCGACGAGAAGCGCGAGGACTACGAAGACTGGCTCGAGGAGCAGGAAGAGGAAGACGACGAATAAGTCGCTCGCCGAATCCCGCATCCAAGACATCAGGAGAAGCGTTATGAGTGAACAGACCCCAGGCAATCACAACCAGAATGGTGAAGGCGCTGGCGCCGGCACCATGAAGCCGGGCTACCACAACACCGACGGCCAGGGCATTGCCGGTCACGGTTCGTTCTTCCAGTCGACCGATCTGTCGAAGGAAGACGCGGTCAAGGCCACCGACTGGGTCCGCAAGCACGTCGACCGCCGCACCATCGATCTTGGTGATCGCATGGATGACGTCCGCGAGCACATGTACGAGCTCGAGAAGGACGGCCAGATCATCATCCATCGCATCGAGGATCAGCACGAGCCGATGTCGGTGAACACCCTGTTCGGCTGGGAGAAGAAGGTCCCGACCAAGCAGCTGTGGCACCACAAGTCCTGTGGCCAGTGCGGCAACATCCCGGGCTACCCGACCTCGCTGCTGTGGTTCATGAACAAGTTCGGCTTCGAGCCGGGTAAGGACTACCTCGACGAGACCGACCAGACCTCCTGCACCGCGTGGAACTACCACGGTTCCGGTATCGGGAACGTCGAGTCGCTGGCGGCGGTTTTCCTGCGCAACTTCCACCAGGCCTACGTCTCCGGCAAGCAGCACGGGCATGAGCTGGGTCACTTTTACCCGCTGGTCCATTGCGGCACCTCCTTCGGTAACTACAAGGAGATCCGCAAGTATCTGGTGGAGTCCGCCGAGCTGCGCGAAAAGGTCACCAAGATCCTTGGCAAGCTGGGGCGCCTGGTCGACGGCAAGCTGGTCATCCCGGAAGAGATCATCCACTACTCCGAGTGGGTGCACGTGATGCGCAACCGCATTGCCTCCGAGCTGCAGACCATCGACGTCTCCAATATCCGCACGACCGCCCACGTGGCCTGCCATTACTACAAGATGGTGCACGAGGACGCGGTGTACGATCCGTCCGTGCTGGGTGGCAACCGTACCGCGATCATCACCTCCACCGCCCAGGCCCTGGGTGCGCAGGTGATCGACTACTCGACCTGGTACGACTGCTGCGGCTTCGGCTTCCGCCACATCATCTCCGAGCGCGAGTTCACCCGCTCGTTCACGATGGATCGCAAGATCCGCGTGGCCCGCGAGGAAGCCAACGCCGACGTGATGCTGGCCAACGACACCGGCTGCGTCACCACCATGGACAAGAACCAGTGGATCGGTAAGGCCCACAACCAGAACTTCCAGATTCCGATCATGGCGGAAGTCCAGTTCGCGGCCCTGGCCTGCGGTGCGGATCCGTTCAAGATCGTCCAGCTGCAGTGGCATGCGTCGCCCTGCGAGGACCTGGTCGAGAAGATGGGCATGTCCTGGTCCGAGGCCAAGAAGACCTTCCAGGAGTACCTGAAGGAGGTCGAGGCCGGCAATATCGAATACCTCTACAATCCTGAACTCGCTTACGGGGGCAAGGTCTGATGCAGCAAGATACCGTTCTAGTAGTGGGTGGTGGCCCGGCCGGTCTGGCCGCCGCCGCGAATGTCACCTCGGCTGGCTTCAAGGCCGTGATGGTCGAGAAGGAAGACGTCCTGGGGGGCGCCCCGATCCTCTCGGGCTACGCCAAGCTGGTGCCCTCCGGCGAGTGGGCGAAGGACGCCATCGGCCGCATGGTCAAGCGTGTCGAGGATGACTCGAACGCCACCGTGCACAAGGGTGCCAAGGTCGAGAAGCTGGACGGCGAAGCCGGCAACTTCACCGCGACCCTGACCAATGGCGAATCGGTCCAGGCCGGCGCCGTGGTGCTCGCCACCGGCTTTACCCATTTCGACTCCATCAACAAGCCGGAGTGGGGTTTCGGGACGTACGAAGACGTCCTGACCACCACCCAGATGGAGCAGATGGTCGCCAGCGGCAAGATCGCCTGCCCGTCCGACGGCCGTGTGCCCGAGCGGGTCTGCATCCTGCTGTGCGTGGGTTCCCGTGACCGCCAGATCGGCCGCGAGTGGTGCTCCAAGATCTGCTGCACCGTGTCCGCCAACCTGGCGATGGAGATCAAGGAGATCTCGCCGGAAACCGACGTGTTCATCTACTACATGGACATCCGGACCTTCGGCCTGTACGAAGACAAGTTCTACTGGAAGTCCCAGGAAGAGTTCAAAACCAAGTTCGTCAAGGCGCGTATCGCCGAAGTGACGGCCTCTGGTGATGGCCGCCTGCTGGTCAAGGGCGAAGACACCCTGGTCAAGCGTCCGATCGTCATCCCGTTCGACATCGTGGTGCACGCGATCGGCATGGACCCGAACGCCGACAATCCCGAGATCTCGCAGGTCTTCGGTGTCGGGCTCGAGAAGCACGGCTTCCTGGAGCGCGCCGAGCAGTACACCAACACCTGTGGCACCACCCGCAAGGGCGTCTATTCCTGCGGTGCGGCCTACGGTCCCGAGACGATCGATGACTCGATCGCCCAGGGTGCCGCCGCTGGTGGTCGCGCGGTTGCGGATCTGCATGCGCTGGTTCAGAAAGCCGGCTGAGGTCGTTAGCGACGCGGCGGCTTCCGGGCTTGCCCCGGAGCCGCTGGAGGTCAGCTTCGACAAGGAGATCCTTGCGACGAAGCTGAACAGTCTGAACGAGGCCATCGCCGAGGCCGGCGGGGTCGACGGACTGGAGACCTTCATCGAGGCCCTGCGGTCGAAGCACGAGGTGTTTGCCGCGATCGTGGCCAAGGGCGACGAGATCGATGCCGAAGATGTCTGGACCCTTGGCGGTCTGGTGTTCTCGGTCCGGCGCAAGCTGGGCGCGTTGATGGCCGAACGGCAGGGTGCGCTGGTCGACGGGGTTCGGGCGCTGGTGCGGCCGGATGTAGAGGTCAACGAGCGCCTCGCCGGGTTCGCGGACCTGGCGGCCGACGACAAGAAGCTGCGGCGAGCGATCTGGGACTTCGGTGCCGAGATCCTGCACTTCGCGGACCCCGAGGCCATGCCGCTGGCGTGTCGCTGGGTCTGGGATACGTCGACCACGACGGGTGCGCTGCGGGAGTTTATCCGCGGCAATGACACCCTCCGGTCGATCCCCATCGGGGATTCGGTCGGGGCGATCGAGGGGGCGCGGCGCTGGTTTTTCGATGCGCTGGCCGAGGAGGGCTTCTATCGGGACCTGCCGTTCGTGACGGACCTGGTCTGGGTGCAGGCCTATTCGGATTATGCCCGGTCGCTGTCGATGAGTCTGGGGATGATCGACAACCAGTTCGGTACCAAGCAGGACCCGCTGGAACTGGCTGTCAAGATGCTGGGGATCGACTCCCCGGAAGGTCGCCTGAAAGGAACCGATGCGTCGCTGCATTGAATAACGGAACGAACTTGAGCCTGGCTACACAGGTTTTCGGAGAGACGTCATGGCAATACATGAAAAGGCACTGATCGAGGACGAGCGCCTCCAGCAGCACGATGAGCTGGTGGTCGACGGGGTGGATGTGTCCGGCCACTGGAACACCATGATCGCCCCGCGCACGGTGCGCGATTACGACGACGATTTCGAATCGAAGATCCAGAGCTTCGCGGGTGGCGAAAACGTCCACCGCTGCTGGCAGTGCGGTTCGTGCACGAACTCCTGCACGATGTACGCGCAGAACGTGCAGTTCAATCCGCGCTACTGGATCTACCTGACCCGCCTGGGCATGAAGGAAGAGCTGGTCAAGGACAAGGACATCATCTGGCAGTGCGTCTCGTGCAACAAGTGCACGAACATCTGCCCGAAGGACGTGAAGCCTGAAGGTGTGATGAAGGCCCTGGCGCACTGGATGGAAGAGGAAGGGATCACCGAGAAGGCCCCGTCCACGCACTTCGACGAAGAGTTCGCCGACCAGATCTACAAGACCGGCCGCATCGAAGACGGCAAGGTCATGCAGAACTTCTTCAAGAAGACCGGCCAGCCGCTGGTGCAGGAATGGCTGAAGGTGTTCATCTTCCGCATGATGAAGCACCTGCCGGTGAAGCATCTGATGGCGATGGGCTTCAACACGATTCATACGCCGCGCACGAAGTCCTGGGGCAAGACCGGGGACGTGCTGAAGAATTACGTGCGCGAACAGAAGGAGGCCGCTCATGGCTAAGGTTGCTTACTATCCGGGTTGCGCGCTCGAGGGCTCCGGTGGGCCGTACGACCGCTCCACCCGCGTGCTGGTCAAGGCGCTGGGTCTCGAGATGGAGAACCTGCGGGACTGGAACTGCTGTGGCGCGATGGAGGTGAAGAACGTCCATCCCATGCTGCAGACCTACCTGTCCGCGCGGAACATGGCGATCGCCTCCGAGCAGATGGGCATGGACACCGTGATGGCGCCGTGCAACGGCTGCTACCACAACCTGAAGAAGGCCGAGTACGAGACCGCCACCTCCGAGGACGCGATGAATACCGTCCAGGATCTGGCACGCAAGTCGGACGACCCGGTCTACAGCGGCGACGTGCGCACGCTGCACCTGCTCGAGTGGCTGATGGAAGAGCTGGGTCCCGAGGGGATCAAGCAGAAGATGACCAAGAGCCTGAACGGCATCAAGGTCGCCAACTACTACGGCTGCATGTATACCCGGCCGCGCCAGATCTTCCCCGAGAAGGACAACGGCCCGGGTTCCGACTCCAGCTACCAGCCGCACTTCATGGACGACCTGCTGGGTGCCGCCGGTGCGGTGAACGTAGAGTATCCGCTGAAGACCTCCTGCTGCGGCGGGGCACATACGCTGTCGGATTCCGACACCTCGACCCAGCTGGTGCTGAACCTGCTGCAGTCGGCCGAGGATTCCGGCGCGGAAGTGATCGCGACCGAGTGCCCGACCTGCCACTCTGGTCTGGAGATGCACCAGGTGCGCGCCGAGACCGAGTTCGGGATCAAGACCGACGTGAAGGTGCTGTACTTCACCCAGCTGCTGGGTCTGGCCATGGGCCTGTCCCCGCGCAAGCTGGGCATTCACGAAAACGTGAGTGACTCGATCGGTCTGCTGAAGGAGAAGGGGGTCATCTGATCCCTGGCTCCATGCCCAGCATGGCCCATTGACGAGTTCAGAAGACGGGCGCCTGGCGCCCGTTTTTTGTGGAGGCACGGGTCCGCTCGGTCCCGGGAACGAGGCGAAACATGGATTGCAACGGCTGCGAGTTTCACCCTGAACTGTTCTACGACGACGAGTTCCAGATCTGGCTGCGCCGCGAGGACGACGACACCCTGACGGTGGGGATGACCGACCTGTCGCAGACGATCGCGGGGAAGATCATCCACGTGCGCGTCCGGCGCCCCGGCACGCGACGCCCCCCGGGCAAGCCGGTGGCGACCATCGAGAGTGGCAAGTGGGCAGGCCCGATTCCGAACTTCATCGACTGCAAGATCGTCGAGGGCAATGACGAGGTGCTGGAGAATCCGGTGCTGCTGAACTCCGATCCGTACAATGCCTGGATCGCCCGGGTCGAGCCGACCAATGGGGTCGAGGCGGCGCTGGAGGAGTTCCTGACCGGGGACAAGGCCGAGGAAGGCTATTGCAAGCGGGCCAAGGATGACGACATCCAGTGCCAGCGCAAGCTGCGGTGAGCGAAACCATGGCGAATCTCGACGACGACTACTACCTGGACAACGACGAGCAGACGGTCGTGATCATCATGACCTCGGGCCCGTCGACGCCGGGGCGCTGTGCCACCCCGTTCTATCTCGGTTCCGTGATGGCGTCCATGGACGTGGATGTCTATATCTTCTTCACTATGGAAGGCGTGCGCCTGATGGAGAAGGGGGTCGCGGACGACCTTCGGGCCATGGAAGACGGCAAATTGATCAAGGATTTTATTCAGGACGCGAAGCGCGCCGGAGTGCGGCTGCACGTTTGCCAGCCCGCGCTGCCGGGGTATAGAATCGACGCGTCTTCGGATCTCATCGACGAAGTCGATGAAGTGAATCGGGCGAGCGAACTAGCCGACCTGATACTACGCAGTGATAAAACGATAACGTTTTAATTTTCCCGCTTTATTTGAATATTCCTGGAGGAAGACATGGGTGCAGTTCGGGGTTGTGATATTCCGGAAGATCTGATGTACAACGTTGAAAACAACGTTTGGGTGCGCAAGGAAAGCGACGGTACCGCGACGGTCGGCCTGACTTCCTACGCCTGTTCGCTGGCGGGCACGATCGTGTCCTACACCCCGAAGAAGGTTGGCAAGACGGTCAAGAAGGACAAGTCCTGCACCACCGTCGAATCCGGCAAGTGGGTAGGTCCGGCGAAGACCCCGGTCACCGGTGAAGTCACCGAGACCAACGACAAGGTCGCGGCGAACCCGGGCCTGATCAACGAAGATCCCTACGGCGAAGGCTGGCTGATCAAGCTGAAGCCGGAAGACTGGGACGGTGAAATCGGTGATCTGACCACCGGCTCCGACGCCCTGTCGGCCTTTGAAGCCAAGATGGAAGCGGACGGTTTCGGCGGCTGCTGATCCCGGTTCCGGTCCGGGCCGCCGTCCCTTCGCGGTCGGCGGCCCCTTTTTTTCGGTAATACCCGAGTAAAACCTTCAAGAAATTCGCCGACCCGGAGAATGCCCATGACGAGCTGGAATGATGTGATCCAGCGGGTAGAACCCCTCGAGGATGTCCCTGTCGATCCGTCGCTGGTTGATGACCTCCAGCATAGCCTGCGACACGCCGGGGACCCGGGTTCGGTGCACTTCTATACCCCGACCTTCAAGTCCTACCAGTCCAGCGAGATTGCCGATTGTGGCAAGAGTGCCTGGCCGGCGATGTCGATTACCGGCGGCGACTGCAAGCTGGCCTGCGATCATTGCAAGGCCAAGATCCTGGAACCGATGATCCCCGTCCGCACCCCGGAGGATCTCTGGCGACAGGTGAACGGCGTGATCGAGTCGGGTGCCCAGGGGATGCTGCTGACCGGCGGCTCGAACCACCGAAACGAGGTGGAGTACGACCCCTATTACTCGACGATCCGTCGCATCAAGGACGAGTTCCCCGAGTTCCGGATCGCGATGCACACCGCGCTGGTGGACGACGACATTGCGCTGTCGATGGAGCAGGCCGGGATCGATGCGGCCATGATGGACGTGATCGGCGCTCAGGATACGATCACGCAGGTGTATCACCTGCGCCGCAGCGTCGACGACTTCGAGCGGACGCTCGAAAGCCTGGTCAGCACCAACATGAAGGTCGTTCCGCATATCGTGATCGGCCTGCACTACGGCAAGCTCCTGGGTGAATGGAACGCGCTGGAGATGCTCGCGCGGCACCTCCCCGACGCCGTGGTCCTGGTCGTGGTCATGCCGTTCTACGCACCGGCCAGCCGGCCGTTCGAGACCCCCGACGTGCACGCGGTAGGCCGCTTCTTCCACGACGCCCGCGAGCGGCTGGGGGATACGTCGCTACTGCTGGGTTGTGCGCGACCGCCGGGCGAGGCCAAGAGCCAGATCGACAGCTACGCCGTAATGGCGGGGCTTTCGGGGATTGCGCATCCGGCCGAGGGTGTCGTTGAACTGGCGGCCCGTCTGGGCAAGAAGGTGCGGGTAACGCCGGCCTGCTGCTCCATCGCCGTCGGGGACGAGGTCATGGCCGAGGATGCCGGCGCCGGGAGCGGTGTCGAGCTGGATCTCGATACCATCGTGGCCGAGGAGACCCGTCGCCGCGAGCAGGAACGCAAGGCGCGCCAGGGCCTGGGCGGCATTCGCATCGTGACCGAGGGCGGCGAGGTGGCGGCCGGGGGCGGCTGTCATGCCTGAACGCGATCAAGAGACCCTGCGTATCCTCGATACCGGGCTGCGTCCGGCGGCCGAGAACATGGCCTTCAACCGCTCGCTGCTGGAGTGCCACCAGGAGGGCGTCTCCCCGCACACCTTGCGGTTCCTGCAGTTCGAGCCCTGTGCGCTGGTGGGCTTCCACCAGAACGTCGACCAGGAGATCAACACCGAGTACTGCAAGGAGCACGGGATCGCGATCCAGCGGCGCATTACCGGCGGCGGCGCGATCTATTTCGATGCCACGCAGCTCGGCTGGGAGCTGTACCTGGACAAGCGCTTCCTCGGCACGGCGGACATGGGCCAGATCGCCGCGCGGATCTGCAACGCGGCGGCCGCGGGCATGCGCTCGCTGGGCGTGGACGCGCAGTTCCGCCCGCGGAACGACATCGAGGTCGATGGCCGCAAGATCTCCGGTACCGGCGGCGCCTTCGATGGCGAGTCGATCATGTACCAGGGCACGCTGCTGATCGAATTCGATGTCGAGGACATGCTGCGCATCCTGCGCATTCCGGCGGAGAAGCTCTCGAACAAGGCGATCGAGTCCGCGCGGGACCGGGTCGTGAACCTGGCGACGCTGCTGGAGGAGATGCCGGCCCTGGATGTGGTGAAGGACGCCATCGCGCGTGCCTTCGCCGAGGAGTTCGGTGTGCGCACCGAGGCCGCCGATCTGCTGCCGGAAGAGCGTCGCGCCTTCGACGCGGCTCTGGCCGAGATCGATACCGAGGAGTGGGTGTACCAGCGCAACCGCCCGGCGACCGACGCCCCGATGTTCGAGAGCATCTTCAAGTCCGACGGTGGCCTGATGCGCGTGGGTGCGGCGCTCGATCCCGAGCGCAAGCGCCTCAAGCAGCTCTGGATTACCGGCGATATCTTCGTCAAGCCGGCGCGGACCATCGCGGATCTGGAAGCCGCCCTGCGCGATACGCCGCAGGCCGAGATGGAGGATCGCGTGCGCGCATTCTTCGCGGAACGCGACGTGGAGATGCTGCAGCTGACGGCCGACGACTTCATCGCCGCCATCCAGTCGGCCCTGGCGCAGGCCGAGGTCGACTCGGCGGCCGCGCAGTGAGCCGCGCCGGGAGCCTTCGCTGATGCTGCCGTCCAGGGTCGATGTCCTGGTGGTGGGGCTGGGGCCCGGCGGGGCCTCCGCCGCGCGCGTATGTGCCGCGGCGGGGCTGTCGGTGCTGGCGGTCGAGCGCAACAAGGCGTTTGGCGAGCCGGTGCAGTGCGCCGAGTTTATCCCCAACCCGATGGGTGCCTACGCCAAGCCCGAGGGCGTGCTGCTGCAGCGCATCGATTCCATGCAGAGCTTCCTGCCCTCCGGCACCGTCGAGCATTCCGACTTCCCCGGCCTGATGGTGGATCGCGGCGAGTTCGACCGCGCCATCATCCGAGCGGCCGAGGCGAATGGGGCGCAGCTGGTCACCTCCACGCCGCTGATGGCGGTGGATGCCGAGCGTCACGTCGCCCGGGTGAAACATCAGGGCGCGGAGCAGGAGGTCGGCTATCGCGTGCTGATTGCCGCCGACGGTCCGCATTCTCCGGTCGCCGAATCGCTCGGCCTGGAGTCTCTGCCCACGGTGCAGACGCGCCAGTACACCGTGCCGCTGAAAAAGGCCTATACCGCAACCGATGTCTGGCTCTCCGACGATTATCCGGGTGGCTACGCGTGGCTGTTCCCCAAGGGGGAATGGGCCAACCTGGGTCTGGGCGCCGACAAGCGGATCGCCGGTGACCTTAAGGCCCCGCTGGAGTCCCTGCACGCCCAGCTTGTGGAGCAGGGCCTGCTGGGCGAAGAGATCCGCTACCGCACCGGCGGGGCGATCCCGGTCGGCGGCCTGCGGGAGTCACTGGTGGCGGGGGATGTCCTGTTTATCGGCGATGCCGCCGGGCTGACCCACCCCATCACCGGCGCCGGCATCGCCGCCGCCGTGGTGTCGGGCGAGGCCGCGGGCGAGGCCGCGATCGGCCACCTGGAAGGCGATGCCGAGGCCTTCGCCGACTACGACGAGGAGATGCGCGACCAGTACGGGCCGGCGCTGGAACGGGCCTGCGAACGGCGTGCCTTCCTCAACGAACACTGGCGAACCCCGCGGGCGCAGGAAGACGCCACCCAGCGCCGCGGATGGATTGCATTTTCCGAGTATTTCAACGATGGTGACCGGGCCGCGTAATCGGACCCGGTCGACGGATGCCTGGCATCCCCGAGACAACGCTGGAGGAACCCCATGAGTGCAAGTGCAGAGGAGATGGTCGCGCCGATCAACTTTTACCGGCCCGACTATCACATCAAGACCCCGGACATGCGTTCGCCGGAGTACGTGCAGATGTCCACCGCGGCCGCGATCACGCTGGGCCTGGTGCCGGGCACCATGCATCGCACGTCCTGCACGCACTGCCTGAACCTCCTGGTGACCTATCCGGAAGGCTGCCGCGCCAACTGCTCCTACTGCGGTCTGGCCCGCCACCGCGAGGAATCGCGTGACTACGCCGACCGCAACTTCATCCGCGTTGACTGGCCCACGGCTAAGTACGACGAGGTGATCGAGCGCGTGAAGAATCATGCCGACGCCGGTCAGTTCGAGCGCATGTGCATCTCCATGATCACGCACCCGAACTCCGATGCCGACACCGTCGAGCTGCTGGAGCGCTGGGTCGCCGAGGTCAACCATATCCCGGTGTCGATCCTGTCGAACCCGACCACCATGAGCTATGAAGACCTCCAGCTCCTGCGCGACAAGGGCGCGGACATCTTCACGGTCGCGCTGGACGCGGTGACCCCGGAGATCTTCGAGCGCACCCGTGGCAAGTCGGTGGAGAGCCCGCATACCTGGGACAAGTACTGGCAGTCCATCGAGTGGGCCGCCGAGATCTTCGGCCCGGAGAAGTTCGGCGCGCACCTGATCTGCGGCATGGGCGAGACCGAGGAAGAGATCCTGCAGGTCTGCCAGCGCATCCGCGACCTGGGCGGTCATAACCACATGTTTGCCTTCTTCCCGGAAGAGGGCTCGCTGATGGAAGACTGGAACCCGGTCCCGCGTGACCAGTGGCGCCGCGTGCAGCTGGGCCGCTTCGTCATCGACTACGCCGGTGGCCGCATCGACGACATGAAGTTCAACGCCGACGGCCAGGTGGTGGACTTCGGTCTGCCGCAGTCCGAGGTCGAGGAACTGATCGCCTCCGGCAAGCCGTTCCAGACCTCCGGCTGCCCCGGCAAGTCGGACGAGGAGGTCTCGGCCTGCAATCGCCCTTACGGCGATTCCAGCCCGACGGACATCCTGTCGTTCCCATTCGCGCTGAACAGCAGCGACGTCGGGTTCGTCAAGCGGCAGATGGCCGGGGAGGACGTCGGCACCTTCGACTTCGACGCCGACGAGGCGGAAGACGAGAAGACAGCCTGAAAACGATAGTGGTAGTATCCAGCGAAAGCCCCGGCATCCCCGGGGCTTTCGCACGTCAGGGGATCAATAAGACTTTTTGAATATTCAGGTTTCGAGCAGGGTTATCAAGGCCATTCCGAAGAGTGCCCTTGAACACACCTGCCGAAAAACTCGCGCCACGGTCGGTCACCATGGCGCGAGCCGTGGGAACACCATCAAGACCGGACCGGCGGCATTACAAGGGGGCCGCGCGTAACCGGGGTGTTCGCACAACACAACAAGAAGACCACCAAAGGAGATACAAAATGGAAGCACGCATCATTCGCCGCAGCCTGGTGACGATCGCGGTCGGCCTGGCCATGGGCTCCGCCGGCGTCGCGCACGCCACCAATGGCTACTTTTCGCATGGTTATGGCACGAAGGCCAAAGGCATGGGGGGCGTCGGCATGGCGATCTCCCAGGATTCCTACGCCCCGGGTATCAACCCCGCCGGCATCGCCGGCATGGAAAGCCGCATCGACGGCTCCCTCGCCTACTTCCGCCCCGAGCGTTCTGTGACCTTCGAAGGCCAACCGACGATCGACAGTGGGAGCAAGAATTTCTTCATCCCGTCTCTCGGGTATGTTCAGCAAATCGACGAGACTCGTTCTTGGGGTATCACATTGCTGGGCAATGGCGGGATGAATACCGACTATCCCCAGCCGATCTTCAACCAGAGCGGTAATCCGCCAGGTGCCACAACTGGCGTTAATCTTGAGCAGCTAGCCATTATTCCGACGTATGCCCAGAGTTTTGCCGAGGGTCGCGTCCGGGTGGGGGTGAGCCCGATTATCAGCTATCAACGTTTCAAGGCTGAAGGACTGGGTGATTTCGCTGGGTTCAGCGTTGCACCGGAGTACGTCAGCGACAACGGTACGGATTCGACTTGGGGGTATGGAGGTCAGGTCGGCTTCCAGGCGGACGTTGCGGATGGTGTTACCGTCGGGGCAAACTATCGGTCCAAGATCCGTAATGGAGATTTTGATGACTATCGCGGGCTTTTCGCCAATGGTGGAGAGTTCGATATCCCCTCTACCTACGGGCTAGGCGTTTCGGTAGATGTGACTCCCTCCATCACCGTGTCGGCCGATTACCAGCGCATCAATTACTCTGATGTCGATGCTATTTCAAATCCGGGATCCAACCTCTTCTTGGGGCAGGAGGGTGCACTTGGTGCAAGCAATGGCGCAGGTTTCGGCTGGCGCGACATCAATATCTTTAAGCTGGGTGCGCAGTTTGAAGCAGGCAATGACTGGACCTGGCGTGTGGGCTATAACCGCGGGCAGAATCCGATTCGATCGAGCGACGTGACTTTTAATGTGATTGCGCCTGCCGTCATGAAAGACCACTATACGCTTGGTTTTACCAAGGCCTTTGGCGAGCAGCATGAGCTGAACTTTGCAGCCATGTACGCCCCAAGCCAGAGTGTGACTGGCCCGAACATGATGAACCCGGCGCAGGATATCAAGATCGAGATGAAGCAGTACGAGCTCGAGATCGGGTACGCGTACCGGTTCTGATCGGGAGGTCCGGGGCGGTCGCCTGACCGCCGCGAGGCTTCGGTGTCACGCGCCCGGGATGGGCGCGCCGACCTTGAGGGGAAGGCCGGTTCCGCCAGGGAGGGCGGGTGATTCTGAAGTCCGTGACGCACCGGGGGGTGCGTTCCGGGCCCTTCTTCCTGTCGAGCGTTCCGCTCGAACTTTCCAGAGAATTCAAAGGAGGATGCCATGCGAGCAATCCACGCCTTGCGCGGGAGTGTCCGCGCCGTCGGCATGGTCGCGGCGGTTGCGCTGTTCGCGGCGAGCCAGACCGTGGCGGCGGACAATTACCGTCCGTTCGTGCTGGCTTACACCGAATCGGGGACGGATGTCTCCGCCGAGGCCGCCAGTGTGCGGGAACGCCTGGAGGGGGCCGACTTCCGGTTCCTGGGCGAATACCCGGTCAGTGACGACCGGCATGTGGTCGTGGTGACCCATGATGATCTGCTGTCGGTGGCCGGCTCCGAGGAACGCGGCGGCTACATCGCCCCGATCCGGGTGGCGGTAACCGCAGTCGATGGCGAGCTGCAGGTGAGCTACAACAACCTGGAGTACTTCCGTCATGCCTACCGCCTGGATCGTCCGGTGACGGGTGTCGCCAACCGCCTGTCCAGCACGCTGGGCGCCGAGCGCGAGTTCGGCTCCGAGGACGGCATGAGCGAGCGCGATCTCAACCGCTACCGCTATACCTTCGGCATGGAGCGTTTCGACGCCCCCTACGATCTGGGGAGCCATGGTTCGCGTCGTGCGGCGTTGAGCGAGCTGGATGGCAATCTCGCATCCCGGGTCGCCGGGGTCAGCGAGATCTACCGGGTGGATATCCCGGGCCAGGACGTGACCGTGATCGGTGTGGCCGTGCGCGAGTCCGACGGGGCGGCCCAGGACTCGGCCGATCTGCACCAGCTTGGCATCGTGGACGTGGGCGAGTTCCGCCATACCGCGACGGTGCCGATCGAGATCCTGGTCCGCGGCGGCGAGGTCGAGGCCCTGCACATGCGATTCCGCAAGGCCCTGCACTTCCCGGATCTGCGCATGCTGGGTGACAACAGCTTCATGCGGCTGCGCAGCTCGCCCGGCGCGCTGGAAGAGACCCTGAAGGAAGTCGCGGGTTACGAAGAAGAGGATACCGGCTTCGAGTGGTAAGACCGCAGGAGACCGCCTGCGCCATGGAACGGCGCAAGGGTGCGCGGAATTCCCGCGTAGCCCACTCAAGAACCCCGGTCCGCCGGGGTTTTTTTACGATCCGGACATGCACTTGTTTTATGCTCCCGCAACACTCGCGGCAGGACGCACATCCATGAAATCGATGAAGATCGCCAACATTGGCGAGATCCGCAACGAACTCAACAAGTACAAGAAGGGCAAGAAGCTCGATATCCACCAGTTCAACCAGGTGGCGCGCCTGGCCTGGCTGGGCAAGATCGTGATGCAGCCGCTCGATCTGGAAGACCCGGACTGCAAGTCCTTCCTGGTATATATCCAGGAGCCGGAAGAGCTGGCCGCGCATTTCCTCGATACCGACCAGGAACTGACCGGCGGCATCCACATCATCGATGGCGAGCAGGCGATGGCCATGGTCGAGATCATGCGCAGCGGGGTCGAGGAGCGCGCCAAGCTGTACGAGGATCTCTCCCGCAGTGACTTCTATTTCCGCTATTTCTACCAGCCCGGCCAGGAGGACAAGGCAGACGACTCCAGTGCCGGACAGGACAAGCCCGAGGGCTGACACTTGGTCGCATCCACGGTAACCCCGGAGTGGATCGACGCCGGGGCCCGATCCGCCGAAGAACTCCACGCGCTGTATACCGGTCTTGCGGCCTCCACCGCTCCGGATGCGCCCCCGCGTATCCTGTGGGTGCACGCGCACGAGCCGCATATCTCGATCGGGGCCAGCCAGGACGCGGAATCTGACCTGGATCTGGCCGCCTGCGCCGAACAGGGTGTGCCGGTCGTGCGGCGTCCACTGGGCGGCGGCTCGGTCTGGGTGGACGCCGACCAGGCCTGTTTCTTCCTGATCCAGCCGCGCCAGGTGCTGGCCCGCGGGCATCGCCACCTCTTCGCCGTGGGACTGGGCATCGCCATGGATGTGCTGCGCGCACTCGGTCTGGAGGGCGTGGAGGCCCGGGGCCAGGATGTCTGGGTCCAGGGGCGCAAGATCATGGGGACTGGGGCCGCAACGCTCGACGAGGGCTGTGTGTTCGGCGCCAGTTTCCTGCGACATTTCCCGGTCGAGCGCTTCCTCGCCTGCGTGTATGCCCCCAGCGAGGGCTACCGTGACTGGTTGCGCCCGGCGCTGGAGACGGGCATGACCGACTGCGCCCGCCAGTGTCCGCAGGTCCCCGCGCCCGCGCAGGTCGAGGCGGCCCTCCAGGGTGTCTTGGAACGCCGTTTCGGCATTCCGGCACGCCGGATCGAGCCGGACCGGGCGACCCTCGAGCAGTGGCTGGCGCTGGGGCGCGAGGAGCTGACGGACCTCGCCGACGGCCAGGGATCGCCGTCGGTGCGCGATGGCATCCGCGTGAACCGCGACAATCACGTGTTCGAGACCCGCGGGGCCTGCGGGCGCCTGCGCCTGCACGTGGAGGGGTCGCATATCGCGCGGATCTGGTGCGAGGATGCGGCCACCACCGCCATCCTGGAGGAGCGTCTGGTCGGTGAATCGCCGGAACGCCTGCGCGTACGCTCGCGTCTGAACGGCCAGCTCGATGCCCGCATGGTGGACGAGATCAGTGCCCGCATCGACGGGCTTTATCGCGGAATCGCAGCGGCCTGACAGGCCCCGGTCCCGAGCCCCCTCCCCACGAACGCCGGAGAAGCCGCATGTCCGAACCGACGATCGAACGCCGCCTGGAGAAACGCCTGATCCTGATGACCCGGGACGGCGCGATGGCCGAGCGCCTGCAGGCCCAGCTGCCGCCGGAGTGGCAGTTGCACCAGGTCACCGACCTGGATGAGCTCGGGCCTTGGAACGAGATCCTGCTGTACCGATTCCTGCTGCTGGACCTGGACGAGATCGAGGCCTTTGATCCGCTCGACGTGATCCGGATGCTGCGCATGGAATACCAGATCAACCTTCCGGTATTCTGTTTTGGTGGCGATCAGGACATCCAGGATGAAATGCGCCTGGCCCGCGCCGATCGCTTCTTCGGGCGCGATGAGATGATCGACAAGTTGCCCGAATTCGTCCGCCAGTACGACTGGTAGCCATCGGCCCGCGCGGGGCCTGGCGCCGCGAGGTGTATTGCAGGGAGATCGTCGAATGGACCCCATCATCCGGGTGCGCGAGTTGTACAAGGTCTTTGGCCCGAACCCGCAGGAGGGTCTGCGGCTGATCGAGGACGGGCTCGACAAGGACACCATCTTTGAGCGCACCGGCAACACGGTGGGCGTGAAGGACTGCAACCTGGATATCGCCGAAGGCGAGATCTTCGTGGTGATGGGGCTGTCCGGGTCCGGCAAGTCCACCCTGGTGCGGCTGCTGAACCGTCTGATCGAGCCGACCGCGGGAACGGTCGAGGTCCGCGGGCGCGATGTCACGCGCATGAGTCAGCGCGAGCTGATCCGGCTGCGCAGCGAGGATCTGGCGATGGTGTTCCAGTCCTTCGCGCTGATGCCGCACAAGACCGTGATCGACAACGCTGCGCTGGGGCTGGAGATCGCCGGCGTGGGCCGCGCCCGGCGCCGCGAGCGCGCGCTGGAGGCGCTCGACCAGGTTGGTCTGAAGGCCCATGCCCGCAGTTATCCCGACGAACTCTCCGGCGGCATGCAGCAGCGCGTGGGACTGGCGCGGGCGCTGGCGACCGACCCCTCCATCATGCTGATGGACGAGGCCTTCTCCGCGCTGGACCCCCTCATCCGTACCGAGATGCAGGACCGGCTGCTGGATCTGCAGCGCGAGCACCGGCGTACCGTGGTGTTCATCTCCCACGACCTGGACGAGGCCATCCGTATCGGCGATCGCATCGCCATCATGCAGGGCGGCGAGGTGGTGCAGGTTGGCACGCCCAAGGAGATCATCCTCGATCCAGCCAACGAATACGTGCGTTCGTTCTTTCACGGGGTGGACATCACCCAGGTGTTCCAGGCGCGCGACATCATGGACAGCGAGACCATCCCCGTCCTCGCGGCGGATACCACGGCCGGCGAGGCCCGTAGCCGCATTGCGCGCGTGCCCGGCAACGAGGCCGTGATCGTCGATGCCGCGGGGCGTTTCCAGTCCGTGGTTCAGGCCAAGCGCCTGGGCGAGCTGACCGTGGACCGCCCCGCGAGCGAGGTGGCCGTGGAGGTCGAGCCGGTGGGCGAGGACACGCCTCTCGCGAATCTCCCGGGCCGGGCGGCGCAGGCGCCAGTGTCCATCCCGGTAGTGGATGCGGAAGGACAGTTCCGGGGGCTGGTGACCCTGCAGCGCCTGGTCGAGGCCCTCGATCGCAGTCGGAACGCGGCCGCCGCGAACGGAGATCACTGACATGGAAGGACGCATCAACATCCCCGTGGGGGACTGGATCGAGACCGCGGTCGACTGGATCCTCGACAATCTGGAGCCCGCGCTGGACGGCATCGCCTGGTTCCTGGGGCTGCTGACCAACTCCTTCGAGGGGGCGCTGCTGGCGATCCCGGCGTGGCTGCTGGTGCTGATCCTGGTCGGGCTCAGCTGGTGGCGGGTTAGCTGGCGCTTCGGCATCTTCGCCATCGTGGCGCTGGGGCTGATCCTGGGGATGGACCTGTGGGAGCCCACGATCAAGACGCTGTCGCTGGTGCTCGCGGCGACCGCCGTCGCGCTGGCGATCGGCATGCCGGTGGGTGTGGCGATGGCGCGCAGCGACTGGGTCGAGGCGTCGATCCGTCCGGTGCTGGACCTGATGCAGACCATGCCGCCGTTCGTCTATCTGATCCCGGCGGCGATCTTCTTCGGGCTGGGCACCGTACCGGGTGCGATCGCCACGGTGGTGTTCTGCATGCCGCCGGTGGTGCGCCTGACCAACCTCGGTATTCGCCAGGTCAACCGCGAGCAGATCGAGGCGGGGCTGGCGTTCGGTTGCAATCGGCGCCAGCTTCTGACCAAGATTCAGTTACCTCTGGCGATGCCGTCCATCATGGCCGGCATCAACCAGACCATCATGCTGGCACTCTCCATGGTGGTGATCGCGTCGATGATCGGTGCCGGCGGGCTCGGCAATACCGTGCTGACCGGTATCCAGCGGCTCGATGTCGGGCTGGGGTTCGAGGGCGGCCTGGGCGTCGTGATCCTCGCCATCCTGCTCGACCGGATCACCCAGAGCGTAGGGCTGCGGCGCAAGGCGAGCGGCTGATTCGGGCTCGTGCGCGGCGCCATCCGTTTCACTCGAAGGAAGGAGTAGCAAGATGAACAAGACACTGACTTCAACCCTGCTGGGCGGCGTGCTGGCCGCCTCCATGGGCCTGTCCACCGCGCAGGCCGACGATATCCAGATCGGCTGGACCGCATGGTCCGACGCCGAGTTCGTGACCAAGCTGGCCGAACGCGTCATCGAGGACGAGATGGGTTATTCGGTCGAACTGATCCAGACCGACATCGCCCCGCAGTATCAGGGCCTGGCCTCCGGCGATATCGACATGATGCTGATGGCCTGGCTGCCGGGGACCCATGCCGACTATATGGAACGTGTCGGGCAGGACGTGGTGAACCTCGGCCCGCTGTACGGCAATGCCCGCCTGGGCTGGGTGGTGCCGGACTACGTGCCCGAGGATGAACTCGGCTCCATCGAGGACCTGAAGAAGGACTCGGTCCGTGATCGTCTGGACGGCCGCATTACCGGGATCGATCCCGGTGCGGGCCTGACCCGGCTCTCGGAAGAGGCCCTCGAGACCTACGGCCTGGACGGCTACAGCCTGCAGATCTCCTCCGGGGCGGGCATGACCTCCGCGCTGGACCGGGCGATCCGTCGTGATGAATGGATCGTCGTCACCGGCTGGAGCCCGCACTGGAAGTTCGGCGCCTACGACCTGCGCTACCTGGAAGACCCGGAAGAGGCCCTGGGCGGCTTCGAGCGTATCCATGCCCTGGCCCGCGAGGGCTTCGCCGAGGAGTATCACGATGTCGCGATGATGATCTCGCGCATGCACCTGAACCTGGACGTGCTGGAAGAAGCGATGTTCTACGCCCAGGAGAACTCCTACGCTGAGGCCGTGGACCGCTTCATCGAGGACCACCCGGAGTACGTGCAGTACTGGGTGACCGGCGTGATCGACTGATCAGCACGGACTACCCGCAGCACCCGAAAGCCCCGCCCCGGCGGGGCTTTCTTTGTTCAGGCCACTGCATTTTGTTTCACCACGAAGCGCACGAAGGCACGAAGAAGGGCAAGGGCTATTGCAGCACGGAGGGGGCGGAGGGCACGAACAGCACGGAGAAGTTCGGTTCAGGGGCGGACGACGGGGCGAATGGAACACGTTGTCGGCATTCTCCGGTCACGATGAAGATTGGCGGGCGTCCGGGATGGCGGGGGCGGGTGCTTTGAGCGGGCCGCTACTGTGGCTGGTCCAGAAACGCGAAAGGCCCCGGGCGGGTCGCCGCGGGGCCTTTGAGTGACGCGCCCCGGGACGAGCCGCGGGGTGGGGCGATCCGGGATCAGCCGATCCAGGCGTGCTCCAGCACGTCGATGCGGATCTTCTCGTGGAAGGTCTCGCCATTGCCCTCGATCACCAGGTCGCCAATGCGGGTGCCGGCGGTATCAAAGCTGAACTTGCAGTCGAAGGTACCCGGCAGGGACACGCTGCCCTCGCACAGGGTTTCGCCTTCCACCGAGAACTTGCAGCTGGCGCTGCCGGAGCCGTTCAGCATGGCCTGGACCCGGAATTCCTCGTTGATCGGACGGCGGTACACGTTCGGGTCGCGGTTCGGGTTGTACTGCAGGTTGTTCAGCTTGACGAGTTTGACAAGTTTCATACCGGGTCCTCTGTTGAAGCGCTGAATCCGAGTGACGGGCGCCTTTGCACGCCCAACCCCGCAGCCGTGGGGCGTTTGGTTCATGCAAGTGCGCAGGTTCGATAGAATATAAACAGCAAATGATACAACAAAGCCTGCGCGAACACGATTGGCCGCCCGCCCAGCGCGCTGGAGGGTAACGCTGCGCACGCGCATACACCAGTCCCTGCCGGAGATCCCATGAAGAACCTGATCAACCGCATCCGCGGTGTGGAACGCGATGTCATCGAGAAGCCGGGGGACGCGGGCGGTGCCCCCTTCTACAAGCCCCAGGGTGACGAGATCGAGATCTTTCAGGCGGCGTACTCGAAGCGCCTGCCGGTGATGCTCAAGGGCCCGACCGGCTGCGGCAAGACCCGCTTCCTGGAACATGTCGCGCACACCCTCGGCCAGCCGCTGGTGACCGTCTCCTGCCACGAGGACCTGACCAGCTCCGATCTGGTCGGCCGCTTCCTGCTGGAAGGCGAGGAGACCGTCTGGCAGGACGGCCCGCTGACCCGTTCGGTCAAGGAGGGCGCGATCTGCTACCTCGACGAGATCGTCGAGGCACGTACCGACACCACCGTGGTCATTCACCCGCTGACCGACCACCGCCGCCAGCTCCCGCTGGACAAGAAGTCCCAGATCATCGACGCGCACGAGGACTTCATGCTGGTGATCTCCTACAACCCGGGATATCAGACCGTGCTGAAGGATCTGAAGCCCTCGACCAAGCAGCGCTTTGTCGGCATCCACTTTGACTACCCGGCCGAGGATGTCGAGCGCGAGATCGTGGCCAAGGAATCCGGCGGCCTGGATGCCGACCGCGTGGAAAAACTCGTGGCGGCCGGGCGCAAGGCCCGGGCCCTGAAGGACCATGGGCTGGAAGAGGCGACCTCCACCCGAGCACTCGCCTATGCCGGCGAACTGATGCAGGCCGGTCTGAGCCCGCGTGTGGCCTGCCGTGCCGCGATGATCGCCCCGATCACCGACGACCCCGAGCTGATCCAGGCGCTGGAAGAGATCTTCGACGCCCACTTCCCCGAGTCCGAAGCCGCGTGAGCGATATCGCGACCAACGGCGGCGCGAAACCGGAGGCGGAAGAACTCGTCGAGATCGAGGAAATCCTCCAGCACCTGGAGGACATCAGCTTCGTCGCCCACCGCGACACGAAGGAAGCCCTGCCGGCTATCCGCCCGTTCGGCGCCACCATTGCGCGGCGCTGGATCGAGACGGCCCGCGACCTGTTCTTCCATGACCGGGAGTCGGGCAAGAGCTTCATGCGCCACTCGGCGCGACTCGCCGAGCACATGCAGACGGTGGAGCTGTGGCTGGAGCAGGCGGCCCGCTTCAAGGAGTGGGTCAACTCGAACTATGCCCTGGAAGGCTTCATGGCCCAGGCCGATCGCGTGTACGACGCCTGGGGCGAGGCCGGCGAGCGCGAGTGGGCCGAGATCGGCCTGCGCTGGTGCGCGCGCAGTCTCCCGGATGCCCGGGCCTATTTCGAGACCGACTTCGAGAAGCTCGCCGGCGGGCGTGGCATCGACGGCCTGCGCGCCCTGATCGAGCCGGCCGAGACCCTGTTCGACGAGCGCGGCCTGACCCTGGATGCCTACCTCGAGGGTGCACCGATCGCCCGCAACCTGGTCGGCGACCAGGGCCTGCTGTCCTGGGCGCGGCGCGGCGCGGACCTGCTGAAGGCCGGCCGCTCGCGCGGCGAGGCGTACTTTCGCCTGGAGAGCGACGAGAGCCTGAAGCTGCTGCTGGAGGCATTGCCGGGCTTTCGCCCGCGCATGCACGGGCGCTTCCTGCGTCTGGTGCTGATGGCCTGGCTGGACGCCGACATCCCGCTGGCCGATTCCAGCTGGAAGCCGGGCGAGGGCCGCCCGATGCTCGAGACCGATGGCCGGCGCCTGTTCATGCCGGCGGTAATGGACTCGCGCGAGGAGGCGATCGTCGCCACCCAGCATGCGGCCGCGCATCTCGCCTTCGATACCTATGCGCACAGCGAGGTGGAGCGGCTGTTCGCACGCGCGGGTGCCGAGCATCCACCGCTGGACGACAAGTCGCGCATCACCTGGCGCCCGCTGTTCGCGCCCTTCGAGGCGCGCATGTTCCGCTTCCAGGTGCTGTTCGACCTGGCCGAAGACCTGCGCGTAAACGCACGCCTGGCCCCGCGTATCCCGAACTTCCTGCCGCGCCTGGTGGCGCTGGCCGAGGTCCACGGTCGCCCGGAGGGCGTGGCCGGCGTCTATTTCGACTTCGCACTGAAGGCCCACCAGGCCCTGCTGCGCGACGAGCCGCAGGACCCGCGTCTGGCGCGTGTGCTGGAGCCGGACGCGGACGTCGTAACCGCCTGGGCGGTCGGCGAGGAGCTGTTCGCCGACGAGGCCTTCCCCGGGATTACCATCGAGGAGCGCGCCGAGGCCTATCTGCCCGGGCTGTCGCTGAACCAGTCGCTGCCGGTGTATCCGCAGCGCAAACGCGACGGCAGCCTGGCCGACTTCCGCGACCACGAGGCGCACGACGAGCACAAGTTCGAGCACCAGAAACAGGAAGAGCAGCCGCAGCAGGCCCCGGAGCAGGCGCAGAAGGACCCGGACGCCGACATCCAGACCCCGCAGCAGGAGACTTCCGGCACCGGCGGGCGCATCGGCACGGGCATCCCGCAGCCGGCGCAGGTGGCCAAGCGCGCCGCGCCCTACACCCCGAAGAAGGACGGCATCCCGTATCCGGAGTGGGACTACCGCGAGCAGCGCTACATCTCCGACTGGGTGAACCTCTACGAGCGGGTTCTGGACGACGAGGACCCGGAGCGGGCGGCCACGATCCTGTCGGAGAACGCCGATACCCTGAAGCGCCTGACCCGCGGCCTGGAGATGCAGCGCCCGATGCGCCTGGCGCCGCTGAGGAAACAGCTCGACGGTGA
The DNA here is from genome assembly GCF_000381305.1 of Thioalkalivibrio sp. ALE16. NCBI lineage: Bacteria > Pseudomonadati > Pseudomonadota > Gammaproteobacteria > Chromatiales > Ectothiorhodospiraceae > Thioalkalivibrio > Thioalkalivibrio sp. ALE16. The sequence continues at coordinate 5,289 of NZ_KB906375.1, read as the reverse complement.
CGAACTGGATACCGAGGCGGTGATCGACTACATCGCCGACAAGAAGGCGGGGCTGTCGCCCAAGGCCTTCATCTACCGCCGCCGTGCGGTGCAGCACCGCGATACCGCCGTGCTGATGCTGGCGGACATGTCCACCTCGATCATGGCGCGCCACCCGGGCGGGCAGGGCAAGATCGTCGACCGCGTGCGCGAGGGGATGATGCTGTTCGCCGAGGCGATCGAGAAGGTCGGCGACCCCTACGCGATTTCCGGCTTCGCCTCCAAGCAGCGCGACCAGGTCAACTACTACTGGCTGAAGGACTTCAACGAGGACCTGAACGACACCGTCCGCGCCCGCATCGCCGGGGTTTCCGGGCGTCTGGCCTCGCGTATGGGCGCGGGCATTCGGCACTCGCTGGAGGCATTCCGGCGCAGCTCGGCCCAGCGCCGACTGCTGCTGATCCTGTCCGACGGCCGCCCGGCCGACTACGACGACGGCGGCGATCAGCGCTACCTGCACGAGGACACGCGCATGGCGATGAAGGAGGCGGTGGACGCCGGCGTCCACCCCTTCTGCATCACCCTGGACCCGTCCGGTTCGGAATACCTGCCGGCGATCTTCGGTCCCGGCCACTACACCATCATCGACCACGTGGACGAGCTGCCGCGCCGTCTGCCCGAGATCTACCTGAGGCTGCGCCAGTGAGTGCCACCCCCGAATCCATCGATGCATCCACCGGGGCCGCGGCCCGGCACTCGGAGCCGGCCCGTCGTCATGCCACGTTGCTGCATGCCCCGCGCTATCGCGGGCACAGCTACGGCGACAACCACCCGCTCGGGATCCCGCGCGTCTCGCTGACCATCGACCTGATCGAGGCCTATGACGCGATCACGCCGCAGGAGATGGCCGTATCGCGCAAGGCACAGCCGGCCGAGCTCGAATGGTTTCACACCCGCGAGTACGTCGCCGCGATGCAGCGCGCCGAGGCGCTGGGCAAGGTCTTTCAGCGCTACCGCGACCGCCACAACATCGGCAACTTCGAGAACCCGTTCTTCGCCGGTTTCTTCGCTACTCCGGCGACTGCCACCTGGGGCTCCATCCAGGGGGCCGAGGTGGTGCTGGGCGGGCGCATGGCCTTCAACCCGGCCGGTGGCATGCATCACGCCGCCCCCGACCAGGCGCGCGGCTTTTGCTACTTCAACGACCCGGCGCTGGCCATCCTGCGCCTGCGCCAGGCCGGGCAGCGCGTGCTGTATCTGGATATCGACGCCCACCACGGCGACGGGGTGGAGGCCGCGTTCACCGACGACCCGGACGTGCTCACCGTCTCCCTGCACATGGACACCGAATACGGCTACCCCTTCGAGGGCGGGCGCATCGAGGACACCGGACCGCTTGGCAACGCCGTCAACCTGCCGCTGCCGAAGGAGACCAACGACAGCGAGTTTCGCGCCGCCTTTACGGCTGTCTGGGAGGCCGTGCGCACCCGCTGGCAGCCGGATGCGGTCGTGGTTCAGGCCGGTACCGATGCGCTGCTGCCGGACCCGCTCGGCAAGTTCGGCATCTCCACCCAGTGCTTCCTCGCCTGCATCGACGACGTGATCGAGACCAGCCCGCGGCACGCCGACGGCACACCGAAGCTCCTGGTGCTGGGTGGCGGCGGTTATCACCCGCTGGCGCTGGCGCGCTGCTGGACCGGGGTCTGGGCCCTGCTGACTGGCCGCGAGCTCCCCGCCGCGATCCCGGAGTCCGGCCAGGCCCTGCTGCGCGAGGTCGACTGGGACATGGACGAGGAGGAGGACTGGTACGAGAACCTGTTCGTCTCCCGCCTCGACGCCGACCGCTCGGGCCCGGTCCGTCCTGAACTCAACGCCCGCCTGGAGCACCTTTTAGCCACGCATCCTTTGTTCGCGCAAGGCTGACTGCGGCGGAGTGAGGCGGGGTGGGAGTAGCCCGGCCCACCTGCGGGTTTTCGCAAATCCCGTCGGCTGACGTAGGATTCCACAGCTTGCAGGCTGGGGGCACCCGGTCGGTACGACGTCTGATCGAGCGAGGAGACGCATGGAGTCCGAGCAGAAACTGATACCCGGATACGCCAACGCCAAGGCAACGCGCCGCTACGCGGAGCAGTTCGTGGCCGAGGGCAAGGCCGCCGAGGGGCATTACAGCGAGTTCTCGCGCGCGAAGATGCGCCTGTCGAGCCTCGGCATCGGCACCTTCGGCGGCGCGGCCACCGCCGAGGTGGACGCGCAGATCTCCGCGATCGTCGCGCGCGGGCTGACCGAGGGCGTCAACGTGGTGGATACCGGCGCGCACTACCGGTACGGGCGTTCGCTGGCGGCCGTCGGGGCGGGTGTGCGCACCGCGCTGGAGGCGGGCGTCCCGCGCGAGGCGATGTTCCTGATCTCCAAGGGCGGCTTCCTGACGCTGCGCGGCGGGCCGCCGGAGGACATGGAGGCCTGGTTCCAGCGCGAGATCGAGTCCCAGGGCATGGGGACGAAGGACGACCTGGCCAAGGGCGCGCACCTGCTGACGCCGGAATACATCCACTACCAGATGGAGCTGTCGCGCTCGCTGATGGGGGTGGAGACGCTGGATGCCTTCATCATCGACCAGCCCGAGGTGCACATCCACGAGATCGGCAAGGAAGCGACCAACCGCAAGCTGGAGCCGGTGTTCGAGGTGCTGGAGCGGGCCGCGCGCGAGAAGAAGATCCGCGCCTACGGCATCTCCACCTTCGAGGGCTTCCGCGAGGAGACCGATGCCGCGGTGTTCCAGTCGCTGACCTCGATGCAGGGGCTGGCCGAGCGCGCCGCGCAGACCGTCACCGGCGACGACCATGCCCGGCATCACTTCAAGATCGCGATGCTCCCCTTCAACCAGGTGATGCTGGAGGGGTTCACCCGCTTCAACACCGCCACCGGGCAGGGCAACGTGGCGAGCCCGCTGCAGGCCGCCCACCAGCTCGAGGTGTACATGATTGCCTCGCACTCCATGCTCAAGGGCCATCTGGCGCAGCAGTCGGTGGAGGTGGTCGAGCAGCAGCTGGCCAGCCTGCCTAATCCGGCCCAGCGCGCGATGCAGTTCAACCGTTCCACGCCGGGGCTGGGCACCTCGCTGGTCGGCATGAGTACGCCGGCGCACCTGGACGACATGCTGGCGGTGATGCGCGAGCCGATGATGGACAAGAAGGCCTACCTTGGCATGTTCAAGAAGGCCGAGGAGTAAGCCGGAGCCGGGTCTTTCCCTGGTGGGAGCCGGCTTGCCGGCGAAGCCCCTGCCTGCATCCGGCTTTGGCAGGGGCTTCGCGTGCAAGCACGCTCCCACAGGGTCCCGGGCCCCGGCTGCAATCGCGAATTCATGCACAAGGGTATGCCATGCAGGTTGATCTGAAGGCCCTCGAATTTCCCGCGATCCAGCGCCTGCTGGAGCGCCTGACTGCCACCCCCTACGGTGCCGATGCCGCGCGCGGCCTGGAGCCGGCGCCGAACCTGGATGCCGCCCGGGCCCTGCAAAAGGCGGTAACCGTCGCGCGCCAGCGCCTGGACGCCGGCACCCTGCCGCGGCTGGGCCAGCTTCCCGACGTGCGCGCGGCGCTGCGCCAGGCGGCCAATCCCGGCGCGGCCCTCCCGGTGCAGGCGCTGCACAACCTGCAGACCATCATGCGTCATGCCCGCGAGCTGGCGGACCAGCTCGCCGATACGCCGGAGATCTACCCGGCCGACCTGAACAAACTGTATCCGCCCGAGGCACTGGAAGAGCGTCTGTCCGCGTGCCTGAATCCTGGGGGTTCGCTGCGCGAGGACGCCAGTGCATCACTGGTCGAGGCCTTTGGCGAGCGCAACCGCCTGCGCGGCGAGGTCGAGGCGGTGGTAAAGAAGCGTCTGGCAGCCTCCGATGTCGCGCAGAAGGGCGAGGACGCGCTGAAGGTTCAGTGGCACCAGGAGCGCGCCGTGATGGTGCTGCGCGGGGATGCCGCCAGCGCGGTAAAGGGCGTGCGCCGAGGCACGGCCATGGGCGGGCGCGACCAGATCGTGGAGCCGATCGAGGCGGTGCCGCTGAACAACCAGCTGGATACGGTCAACGGTCAGATCAACACCGAGCAGCAGCGCCTGCTACGCGAGCTGACCGATGTGGTGCGCCAGTACGGCGAGCCGCTGGAGCTGATGCTGACCGCGCTGACCTGGATCGATCTCGCCTCGGCCGCGGCGCAGCTCTCGGCCCAGATGAATGCCCACGCCCCGCGGCTGGAGGCCGAGGCGGGCGTGGAGCTGGTCGAGGCCTACCATCCGCTGCTGCTGTTGCAGTTTGCCGAGGGCAACGGCCCGCAGCCGGTGCCGCTGTCGATCCGGCTGGATGGCGAGCAGCCGCTGTTGCTGATCACCGGGCCGAACACCGGTGGCAAGACGGTCGCGCTGAAGACCCTGGGCCTGCTGGTCACCATGGCGTGGTGCGGGCTGCATATCCCGGCGGAACAGGACTGCCGCATCGGGCGCTTCGATCAGGTGATGGTGGATGTTGGTGACAACCAGAGCCTGTTCCACCACCTGTCGACCTTCGCCGGGCATGTGGAGGTCCTGAAACGCATCCTCGAAAACGCCGGCCCCGAGAGCCTGATCCTGCTGGACGAGCTGGGCACGGGCACCGACCCGGACGAGGGCGCGGCCCTGGCAATGGCGATGCTGGACGAACTGCGCGCGCGGGGCACGCGCGGGATCGTGAACACCCACCTGGCGCCGCTGAAGGACTACGCCGCACAGCATGCGGGCATCGTCAATGCTTCCATGCAGTTCGACGCGGAGACCCTGTCGCCCACCTACCGGTTGCTGATTGGCGAGCCCGGTGTCTCCTTCGGTCTGACCATCGCGGAGAAGAACGGCCTGCCGCCGCATCTGGTGGCGCGGGCCCGCGAGCACTTCGCCGAACTGCCCACCGCGCAGGCCGGGGGCGAGCACAGCTGACCTACGGTGTCGGCTCGGTCCGGCGCCGGGGCCGCCCAAGAAGATCGCCACGTCGCTGCGCTCCTCGCGATGACGGTGCTCGCAACCCCGTCATTGCGTACATGGACGCCCCCGGTTTGCCAAGCGTTTGAGTGATGGTTTCGGGGCGACGATTGCTCCCGTACATTCGGACTGCGTGTGCGGCTTTCATTCGCCACGGTCCCGGATGGATTCCGCGGGTGGAGGGTCCCAGCGAGGTCACGCACTCGAGGTGCTTCGCAATGATCGGACTGGCCCCCACCGGGATCGCTCCCGTTGCCATCATGCTCAATCGCTTGCGCAATCGAGGGTTGGGTACGTAATAACGCG
>NZ_KB906374.1:0-53493 GCF_000381305.1 Thioalkalivibrio sp. ALE16 | reverse complement strand
CCCCGGCCCGCGCAGCGGGCCGGGGTCGCGGCAGTCGGGCGTGTTTCTTGGGTACTTCTTTGCACGAGCAAAGAAGTACCTCGCGGCGCGCTGGCGAGTCAGCGCCGGGCAGTATGTGGACCGAAGGCACCGTAAACACCGGAGGACGAACCAGGACCAGCCTCACAACGGTTGAGATGAACGGTAAGTCAGGTGATAACCGATATGCGTCCAGCGCGATCTGCGCCACACCGGGTGATGGGGAAGCGCCGGATGGCGGGATTTGCGAGACTGACGCTATGGCGATGAAAAAGCGAATTACGGTTGGGCTGATCGTGCTGGCGGGGGTGGCCGCGCTGGTGTGGGCGCTGCGCCCGCAGCCGGTTCCGGTGTCGCTGACCACGGTCGAGGCCGGCCCGTTCGAGGAGACCGTACGCGAGGAAGGCCGCACGCGGCTGCGCGACACCTTTACCGTGTCCGCGCCGATCGCCGGCTTCTTGCATCGCTTGGAGCTGGAAGAGGGCGACGCGGTCGCGCTCGGCGACACGCTGTTCCGCATGGAGCCCCTGCCGACCCCGGCACTGGATGTGCGCTCGCGCGAACAGGCACGCGAGAATCTCGCCGCCGCGCGGTCGCGCCTGCAAAGCGCCGAGGCGAATCTCGAGAACCTGCGGGCCGAGGCGCGCTTCGCCGAATCCGAGTACCGCCGGCACCAGGAGCTGTTCGAGCGCGGGGCCGTTTCGGCCACCGAGGTGGAGCGTATGGAGACCGCACGCGACCGCGCGCGCTCGGCGGTGCGCGCCGGCGAGTCCGCGGTGGAGGTCGCGCGCAGCGAGATCGAGGGTGCCCGGATCGTGCTGGAGATCGCCAGCGGCCAGATGCCGGAATCCGAGGCCGAGACGCTGTCCGTGCGCTCGCCGGCCTCGGGGGTGGTGCTGGAGCGCTATCGCTGCTGCGAGGGCACGATCGGGGCCGGCGAGCCGGTGCTGGTCGTGGGCGATCTCGACGACCTCGAGGTGCAGGTGGATCTGCTGTCCATGGACGCGGTGCGCGTGGTGCCGGGCATGCGCGTGCGCCTGACCGACTGGGGCCGCGATGCCGAACTGGAGGGCACCGTACGCCGGGTGCAGCCGTTCGGCTTTACCAGGATCTCCGCGCTGGGCGTGGACGAGCAGCGCGTGCCGGTGATCGTCGACCTGGACGCGGTGGAGGCACGCATGGCCGGACTGGCGGTGGGCTACCGCGTGGAGGCCGAGTTCCTGCTGTGGGAAGGGGACAACGTGCTGCAGGTCCCGACCAGTGCGCTGTCCCGGGACCGCGGCGAGTGGTCGGTGTTCGTGGTCGAGGACGGCCGTGCCGAGCCGCGCCGGGTCGAGGTGGGGCGTCGCTCGGGCTTCGCCACGCAGATCCTCGAGGGCCTGGAGGCGGGCGAGCGTGTCGTCACCCGCCCGGGGGACCGGGTGCGGGCCGGCACGCGGGTTACCGAGAACTGACCGCTGTAGATGGCCACAGAGTTGAATGAGGCGCCGCAGGCCCGGGCGCTGGAAGATCTGCTAACCCCCCTGGATGCCGCGCTGCAGACGCGCGGTGCCGCCGTGCTGGTGGCCGAACCCGGTGCCGGCAAGACCACCCGCGTCCCGCTGCATCTGGCCGCCTCCAGCCCCGAGGATCGCGTGATCGTGCTGCAGCCGCGCCGGCTGGCCGCCCGCATGGCGGCGACCTACATGGCCGGGCAGCTCGGTGAAGCGGCCGGGCAGACGGTCGGCTACCGCGTGCGCGACGAGCAGAAGGTCTCGGATCGCACCCGGGTGGAGCTGGTCACCGATGGCCTGTTCCTGCGGCGCATCCAGGGCGACCCGCTGCTGGAAGGGGTTGGCACCGTGGTCTTCGACGAATTCCACCTGCGCCGGCCGGAGGCCGAGCTGGCGCTGGCCTTTGCGCTGCAGGTGCGTCGGCTGCTGCGCCCGGAGCTGCGCATCGTGGTGATGTCGGCGACCCTCGACGACGAGGCCGTGGCGCGGCTGCTGGCCGGCCCGGAGGCGGATGCCGTGCCGGTGCTGCGGGCGCGTGGGCGGCAGTTCCCGGTCGAGGTCCGTTATGCCCCGATGGCGAAAGATGCGCCGCTGGCGGACGGCGTGGCGCGGGCGGTGCGGGATGCGCTGGCGGTGGAGACGGGCTCGATCCTGGTCTTCCTGCCCGGGGAACGCGAGATCCGCGAGGTGGCCGCGCGTCTGGGTGAGGGGGTGGACACGGCCTCCGGCCCCGCGCAGATCGCGCCGCTATTCGGGCGGCTGTCGGCGCAGGAGCAGGCCCGGGCCGTGCGCCCGGCGCCCGCGGGCGAGCGCAAGGTGGTGCTGGCGACCGACATCGCCGAGACCAGCCTGACCATCGAGGGCGTGCGCGTGGTGATCGACGCGGGGCTCTCCCGCGAGCCGCGCTTCGATGCGGCGACCGGGCTCTCGCGGCTGGTGACGCTCCCGGCCTCGAAGGCCGCCGCCGAACAGCGGGCCGGGCGTGCCGGTCGCACCGAGCCCGGCGTAGCGATCCGCCTGTGGTCGCGGGTCGACGAGGTCGCGCGCCCGGACTACGCGACCCCGGGGATGCAGCAGGTGGACCTGCTGCCGTTGGCCCTGGAGCTGGCCGGCTGGGGCGAGGCGGTGGCCGAGCTCGACTGGCTGGAGCCGCCGCCCGCGCAGGGCTTGGCCTCCGCGCAGGCCGTACTCGCGGAACTGGGTGCGGTGGATGCCGACGGGCGGATGACCGGGCACGGCCGTGCCCTGCTGCGCCTGCCGACGCACCCGCGGCTGGCGCACATGCTGTTGCGGGGCCAGGAGCGGGGGCTGGCGCGCCTGGCCTGCGAATTGGCGGTGGCGGTAGAGGAGCCGGGTGTGGCCGGGCCGGAGGCGCCGCTGGAGCTGGGTGCGCGCCTGGAGCGCGCGCGGCGTTCGGGTGGGCGGGCCTGGCAATCCGGCCTGCGGCGTCTGGAACAGGCACTGGCCCGAGTCGGGGAGCGCCCCGCGGGTACGGAGGCGGCACTGGACGAAAGCACGGCGCTGGGCGTGCTGGCGGCGCTGGCCTGGCCGGAGCGTATCGCGCGCCGCCGCGGCGAGGTGGCCGGGCGCTTCGTGATGGGGAACGGCCGCGGCGCGTGGCTGCCGGCGCGCGAGCGTTTGGCGCATGCCGACTACCTGGTCGCGGTGGATTGCACGGATGCCGACCGCGAGGCACGCATCCGCTGCGCGGTGGCGCTGGATCTGGCCGCACTGGAGCAGGAGGCGCCGGAACTCTTCCACCGCGAGACGCGCTGCGACTGGGTGGAGGACGGCGCGCGGCTGGAGAACGCGCGGATTCGACGGATCGGCACGCTGGTGGTGGAGCGGCAGATGGTCGCGCTGGACGACCCCGCCGCCACCATCCCGCGCTGGTGCGAGCGGCTGCGCCGCGAGGGCCTTGCGCTGTTGCCCTGGGATGATGCGGCGACCCAGCTGCGCGCGCGCATCCAGCTGCTGCACGAAACCATGCCGGAGTCCGGTTTTCCGGATCTGCGCGACGACGCGCTGCGGATGACCCTCGAGGAGTGGCTGGGGCCGTATCTGGCCGGGATCACGCGGCGCCGGGATCTGGAGCGGCTGGATCTGGCGGCGATCCTGCGCGCGCGACTGGACTGGGACCACCAGCAGCAACTGGAGCGGGAGGCACCGGCGCGCATCGAGGTCCCTTCCGGCTCCGCCCACCGGATTGATTACACGCAGGACCCGCCGGTGCTGGCGGTGAAGCTGCAGGAGCTGTTCGGCCTGGGCGAGACGCCCCGGGTCGCGGGCGGCCGCGTGGCGCTGGTGCTGCACCTGCTGTCGCCGGCGCGGCGTCCGGTGCAGGTCACCCAGGATCTCGCCAGCTTCTGGGAGAATGGCTATCCGGAGGTGCGCCGTGAACTGAAGGGGCGTTATCCGAAACACCCCTGGCCGGAGGATCCGTGGAATGCGCCAGCGACGCGGCATACGAAGCGGCGTGGGTAGCAGGCCCGGGTTTGGCGGGGGCTTCGCCTGCAAGCAGGCTCCCACAAGCGTTCTGCCCGCCAGGGTTGCGGGGCAAAGGCGCGGCCGTCATCAGAGAATGCGGAGGGTGGCGTTCTCGGGTAGTGTCGCGTTCAGTGCCGTCCGACGAGGAAGCGAACCGCGATGCTGAAGTTCCTGACCGTGATCCTGATCCTGCTGTTTGTCTGGTGGCGGGTGTCGCGCTGGATGGATGTGCGCCGCCGCCGCGCGCAGGGGGAGGATGTGTCCTACCAGGTGGACGTCAAGGGGTTTCGGCCGATCACGGTGCTCAGCATCATCTTTCTGATCCTCTACGGCGGCTACGTGATCTGGTTTGCCCTGACCGAGTGGGCGGATCTGCTGTAGCGGCGGACTGGTCGCGCCACCGTTACTCGATACCGAGTTTCTTCAGGCGGTAGCGCAGCTGGCGGAAGCTGAGGCCGAGCAGGCGCGCGGCGGCCGTACGGTTGCCGCCGGTCTGTTGCAGTGCGGTGGCGATGGCCTGGCGCTCCTGCGCGGCGAGCTGGTCGTCCAGTGCGCGGTCGGCCTCGTTGCGGGCGCTGTGGTCGGGGTCAGACGGGCTGTCCGGGGCGCGGTCCATGACGGGTTCGGTGCCCAGGCCAGTGGCGGGAAGGTCGATGTTGTCGGCGTGGATCAGCCGACCCTCGCACAGGGTGGCGGCGCGCTCCAGGATGTTCTCCAGTTCGCGGACGTTGCCCGGGAAGCCGTGCCCCTGCAGGGCCGCGAGGGCATCGGGGGCCAGTTCCAGATCGCCGGTCTCCCACTGCTCGCTGATGCGCCGCAGGATACGCGCGGCCAGGCGCTCGATGTCCTCGCGGCGGTTGCGCAGTGGGGGGACCTTCAGCTCGATCACGTTCAGTCGGTAGTAGAGGTCCTGGCGAAAGCGCCCTTCGCGTACGGCCTTCTCGAGATCGTGATGGGTGGCGCTGAGGATGCGCACGTCCACCGGGATCTCGCGGGTGCCGCCGACCGGCTTGATCGCTCGCTCCTGGATGGCGCGCAGCAGCTTGACCTGCATCGGCAGTGGCAGGTCGGCAACCTCGTCGAGGAACAGCGTGCCGCCGTCGGCGGACTGGAACAGGCCGGTGTGGTCCTGGGTTGCCCCGGTAAAGGCGCCCTTGCGGTGGCCGAAGAATTCGCTCTCCATCAGCTCGCCGGGGATGGCGCCGCAGTTGACCGGGACGAACGGCCGCTCGGCGCGCGGCCCGAGGCGATGGATCTCGCGCGCGACCAGTTCCTTGCCGGAGCCGGATTCGCCGGAGATGAACACCGGCGCCTGGCTGCGGGCCAGCTTGTGGATGGTGGCTCGCAGGCGCTGCATGGGTTCGGAATGGCCCAGCAGGGGACTGTCGTCGGGGCGGGCCGGCGTGGTCGCGTCATCGGGCCCTTCTTCCGGCCCGGGACCACGGGTCTCCAGGCGCAGCGCGGCATCGATCAGTTCGCGTAGCTGTTTCAGGTCCACCGGCTTGCTGACGAAGTCGAAGGCCCCCAGTTTCAGTGCCTGCACCGCCGTGTCCACGCTGCCGTGGGCGGTGATCACGGCCACCGGCAATTCCGGGCGTTCGCACTGGATGTGGCGGACCAGCTCGAGGCCGTCGCCATCGGGCAGGCGCATGTCGGTCAGGCAGAGGTCGAAGTCGCGTTCGGCGAGCAGGGCGCGGGCGGGTTCCAGGCGGGTGGCCGTGGTCGCTTCCAGGCCCATGCGTGCCAGGGTGATCTCGAGCAGTTCGCAGATATCGGGCTCGTCGTCCACGACCAGCACGTGACGGATACTCATGCGCCTTGTTCCTTTGGCGATTCGTCTTCCAGGGGAGCGAACAGGATCCGGAAGCAGCCGCCGGTGGGCGTCCGGATGTACTCCAGCGAGGCCCCGTTGTTTTCGCACAGCATGCGCGAGATGTACAGGCCGAGCCCGGTTCCGCCGCTGCGACCGGAGACGAACGGTTCAAACAGGTCCTTTTCCTGTTCCGTGGAGATCCCGGGACCGGCATCGATGACATCCAGGCTGACCACGCGGGCGACCTGGCCGGCGCCCCCGCGCAACACGATGGGCGGACTGTCGGGTTCGTCGTGACCGCCGTGGATGCGCGCGTTGGTGCACAGGTTCCACAGGATCTGGTTGAGCTGCGAGCGATCGAACTGGATTTCGGAGTCGCCCGGTTCCACCCGGGCATGCAGGGTGGAGCGGGGCAGTTGCAGGGCCCCGCAGAACTCCTCGGCAAAGCGGTCCAGGGTCTCCTGCAGGTTCAGGCGTTCGCGCTCGCCGGCGTCCCGGCGTGACAGGCTGAGGACATTGGAGATCAGTTCGTTCACCCGCTTGCTCTGGTTGTTGATGATGTCGAGCAGGCGCTGGTCGTGAGGCGCGAGGTCCGGTGACTCGCCGAGCAACTGGGCGCTGTGGCTGATCGCACCGAGCGGGTTGCGGATTTCGTGGGCGATGCTGGCGGTCAGCCGGCCCAGGGCCTGAAGCTTGCTGGCCTGGGCCTGGCGCTGAAGCTCGGCGGCGTCCTCCAGGATCAGCAGCGTGCCCTGGTCGCCGCGATCGCCCAGCGGCGCCAGGCGGATGCGCAGGGCCGGCTGGTCGCGATCGCCCGGCAACTGCTGGCTGGTGTTGGGCCTGCCGCTGCGCTGCCACTCGCGGATGACGCGGGCCACCGAGGGCGACAGCGACGACAGGTGGCGCCCCGGCCGTGGCGGCAGCAGGCGGCGGGCGGCCTCGTTGATGGAGCGGATGTAGCCCTCCGGGTCCACCGCGATGACCCCGGCGCTCATGCGCGCGATGATCTGGGCATTCAGCTCGGCCAGATTCGCCAGGTCGGCCTCCTGGCGTTCCACCTGGGCGCGCGTCTCGCCGGCCCGGCGGGCGAAGTGGCGCGCCAGCAGGCCGGCCGCGAACAGGGTGGCGCCCAGCAGGCCAGCCTGGGTGATGGCGCTCTCGCCAGGATGGAGGAGCAGGGCGCTGACCGTCTCGGCCAGCAGCAGCGCCAGGGTGGCGATGGCCGCCAGACTCAGCGCGAAGCGCGCGCTGGATAGCAGTACCGCGGCGACCAGGGCGGGGACCAGCAGGAGGCCGATCCCGGTGCCGACCCCACCGGAGACGAGCAGCAGCCCGATCAGGCCGATGCCGTCCCCGGCGCCCCCGATCAGGGCGATGCGGCTGAGGCTGGTGGTGTTCGGGTTGTGGGTGCAACGCCAGGCGAAGCCGGCCGCGGCCAGTGCGAAGGCGAGGTAGGCCGTGGCGATCACCGCGTAGAACTGGGGGGCGACCGCATGCAGTCCCAGCGGGGTATCCGGGAACAGTCCCAGCAGCAGCAGAACCGCTGCGACAAAGACCCGGTAGAGCGCGAACAGCCAGGCGGAACGCCGGGTGTCGGCGTCGATCGGCGTGTGCGCCCCGTTCTGGCCGTCCATGCGCGGGGGGATCAGTCGTCTTCGCTGTGGGTGTCGGCGTCCGAGCGGCTGCGGTCGACCTCGGCGTGCTGGCGCGAGCAGTACAGGCGGTCCCCGTCGCGGTAGGCCTCGGCCTCCGGCACGTGCACGCCGCAGAAGGCGCAGCGGATCACCGCGCCACCTTCCTTGAGGCGTTCGGGGCGTTCCCCGCGGGAGACCTGCTTGCGGTTGCTGCTGGAGCGCACCAGGGTGCGCACCGCGAGGAACACGGCGACGATGGCAACGATCAGGAGCAGCAGGCGCATGACCGGATTCTAGGGGAAACGCTGGTCAATGTGCACATTGATCAGCGTTTCCCTGACGCGATGATGGTCGCGGACCATCGGACCGGCCAGCTCGCGCTCCCGTAAGGGTCAGCCGGTGTTGCGCATGCCGGCGGCGATGGCGTTGATCGAGCGCAGCAGGGGCGACAGCCAGGGATTGTCGGCGTCGTCTCCGGCCTCGGCGTCGAACTCGCGGGATTCGCGCAGCAGGTGGATCTGGATGCTGTTGAGCGGGTCCAGATACGGATTGCGCCGTTGCAGCGAGCGCGCCAGCAGGGGGGTCTCGTCCATCAGGGCGTCCAGCTGGGCGACCCGCAACACCTCGGTCACGGTGCGGCTGTGCTCGTCGCGGACCCGGGCATAGATGCGTTCGGCCAGTTCCGGGTCGCTGCACAGGCGGGCGTACTCGGCCGCGGTGCGCATGTCGGCCTTGGTCAGCGCCATCTGGCAGTTGGACAGCAGCGAGCGGAAGAACGGCCACTCCTGGTACATGCGCTGGAGCTGGGCCAGGCGCTCGGGATCGTCGCCACGCCAGCGCTCCAGCGCGGTGCCGATGCCGTACCAGGCGGGCAGGGTGTGGCGCGCCTGGGCCCAGCCGAAGACCCAGGGGATCGCCCGGATCGAGCTCTTGGAACGATCGGTCTTGCGCCGGTGCGAGGGGCGCGAGCCGATGTTCAGGAAGCCGATCTCCTGCACCGGGGTGATCTCGTAGAAGTAGTCGAGCACACCGTCGGTGCGGTCGATCAGCTCGCGATAGGCATCCTCGCCGCATTGCGCAAGATCCTGCATGGTGGCGCGGTAGTCGTCGCGATCCTGGCGCGGTGGCCGGATCAGGCTGCGCGAGGCGAGCATGACACCGGTGGCGCCCATGCCCAGCTCATAGACCGCGGTCTCCACGTTGGAGTACTTGTACGACAGCACCTCGCCCTGTTCGGTGAACTTGATGCGCCCCTGCACGGTGGCCGGGGGCTGGGCGAGGATGGACTCATGGGTCGGGCCGCCGCCACGGCCGACGGTGCCGCCGCGGCCATGGAACAGCTGGCAGCGCACGCCAAAGCGGTCGGTGATGCCGACGATCTTCTTCTGCGCCTCGTAGAGGTTCCAGCTGGAGGCGAGGATGCCGCCGTCCTTGCAGGAATCCGAATAGCCGAGCATCACGTCCTGGATGTTGCCGGAGGCGGCCAGCAGGCGGGCGTAGACCGGGTTGGACAGCAGGCCCTCGAGGACGTCCTCGACATGCAGGAGGTCCTCGATGGTCTCGAACAGCGGCGAGATGCGCAGGTGGCAGAAGGGGTTGCCATCCTCGTTGTCTCCGGCCAGCCCCGCGAGGCGCCCCAGCAGCAGGACCTCCAGCACATGCGAGGCCGCGTGGGTCATGGAGATCACGTAGGTCCCGATGCCATCCGGACCGACCTCGCGGCGCATGCCCTGGATCACCTCGAACACGCGCAGGGTTTCGCGGGTGCCTTCGCCCAGGGCGTCGCGGTCCAGTTCCGGCAGCTGTTCGGCGGCGATCAGGTCGCTCAGGGCCTGCTGGCGGCCGGTCTCGTCCAGGGCGGCGTAGTCGGTGTCCGGGGTCAGCTGGCCGAGGATCTCGGCGATCGCGTCGGTATGCACGGTGGATTCCTGGCGCACGTCCAGGTGGTGCAGGTGGAAGCCGAAGGTCTCGACCAGGCGGATCAGATCGGTCAGCGCGCCGCTGGCGATATTGCGGTCGCCGTGGCTGATCAGCGAGTCGCGGATCAGCTTCAGGTCGCTCAGGAAGGCCTGGGCGTCGGTATAGGCGCTGTTGGTCGGAAGCACCGCGGCCTCGCCATGTACCCGCCGGACCACGGTGTCCAGGGTTTCGCGCAGGCGATACCGCATGATGTAGAGCTTGCGCCGGTAGGGCTCGCTCTCGAAGCGGTCGGAGGCCCCCTGGAACACCGCGTTCGCGATGTTGGCGTCGGAGTCCAGGCTGTCGAGGAAGGCCTGCGACGGCTGGCACATGAACGACGAGTGGGTCAGCACGTTGCGCAGGTGGTTGACCCGCTTGATGTATTCGCGCAGGACCTGCTCCATCGCCAGGCGACAGGACAGTTCGGTGACCTCGGGGGTCACGTTCGGGTTGCCGTCGCGGTCCCCGCCGATCCAGGAACCGAAGTGCAGGAAGGCCGGGATCCGCACCGGCAGGCTGCCGTCCGGGTGGACGCCGTAGATGCGGCGGATGGCCTTTTCCAGGAAGCGGTAGGACTGCGGGATGGCCTCGAACAGGCTCTCCTCGAAGTAGAACAGACCGTACTTGATCTCGTCCTGGACCTGCGGCTTCTTCACCCGCACCTCGTTGGTGCGCCAGAGGATCTGGATCTGGGTTTCCAGTTCCTCGGTGATCAGGCGGCGTTCCTCCTCGCCCAGACCGGGCTGGTTCAGCCGGTCGGCGGTCTCGAACACGCGGCGCTGGTTCTCCATCGTGGTCCGGCGACGGGCCTCGGTGGGGTGGGCGGTGAAGACCGGCTGGTAGTGCAGTTCGCTGAGCAGCCGTTCCAGCTCCTCGGCGGTGACCCCCTCGTCATGCAGCTGGCGCAGGGTCTGGTCGAAGGAGCCGGTCCACAGCGGTTCGCCGCTGGAGACCTGGGCCCGGCGCCAGCGGTAGAACAGGTCTTCCTCGGCAATGTTGACCAGGCTGAAGTAGATGCTGAAGGCGCGGATCACGCGCTCGGTGAGCGCGGCGTCGAAGTGGGTGATGTCCGCCATCAGCTGGCGGCGCAGGTCCGGGTCCTCGTTCTTGCGCAGGCTGACAAAGCCGCGGCGCAGCTTTTCGACCGCGTCGAATACCGCCTGGCCTTCCAGCTTGTGGATCACGTTGCCCAGGAGTTCCCCGAACAGCCGCACGCGGGCGCGCAGTTCCTTGTCCTTGGGCAGGAATCGGTCGTGTTGATCGCTTCGAGTCATATCGGGCCTGTGCGCGCAGGACGACGATCGCCGCTGCCTGGGCTTGCCGGTTGGGGTCGGGAGGTCGCGAAAAGGACGCGATTATAGCGCAGATGCGGCCTTCGCACGCCGGCTGCGGCGCGGGAGCTGTTCGCGGTACAGGGCGAGATAGGCGTCGGCGCTCGCGTTCCAGCCGAAGTCGCGGGCCATGCCGGTGCGCATCAGTTGTTCCCAGCGGCCGTCGCCGCGGGCGGCGTACAGCCCCAGGGCGCGCTCCAGCGCGCCGCCGAGGGCGGCCACGCTGTCCGGCGAGAAGCTGAATCCCGTGGCCGTGCCGGCGTCCAGATGATCGGGTGTGGCGTCGACCACGGTGTCCGCCAGGCCCCCGGTGGCGTGGACCACCGGCGGGGTGCCGTAGCGCAGGCTGTAGAGCTGGTTGAGACCGCAGGGTTCGAAGCGCGAGGGCATCAGGAACAGGTCGGCGCCGGCCTCGATCTGGTGGGCCAGGGGCTCGTCATAGCCGATGTGCACCCCGACCCGGCCGGGATAGGCGCGCGCCAGGGCGCCGGTGGCGTGTTCCAGGTCCTTCTGGCCGGAGCCGACCAGGGCCAGCTGGATGCGCCCGGCCTCCAGCAGCGGGGTGCAGGCGGCATGCAGCAGGTCTACCCCTTTCTGCTCGACCATGCGGCCCACGTGGCCCAGCAGCGGGATGTCCGGGTCCGGTTCCAGGCCCAGGCGGGTCTGTAGCGCGGCCTTGTTGGCGGCCTTGCCGGCGAGGTCGTCGGCGCTGTAGCGCGCGGCGATATGGCGGTCGCGCGCCGGGTCCCAGTCGCGGTAGTCGACCCCGTTGAGGATGCCGTGCAGGTCCGCGGCGCGGGCGCGCAGCACGCCGTCCAGGCCCATGCCGGAGGCTGGCTCCTGGATCTCGCGGGCATAGGTCGGCGAGACCGTGGTGATGGCGTCGGCAAAGACCAGGGCCGCCTTCATGAACGACAGCTGGTCGTGAAACTCCAGCGCCTCCGGGTGCCACAGGTCCGCGGGCAGGTTCAGCTCCTGCAAGGTGCTGGCCGGGAACAGGCCCTGGTAGGCCAGGTTGTGAATGGTGAATACGGTCCGCGGGCGCTCGATGCCGGTGCGCTCCGGGTCCAGCAGCAGCGGCACCAGGCCGGTCTGCCAGTCGTTCAGGTGGATGAGCTCCGGGGTCCAGTCCAGCCCGGCCTCGTCGCGCGCGAGGGCGACGATGGCGCGGGCGAAACCGGCGAAGCGCTGGGCGTTGTCCGGCCAGTCCATGCCGTTGCTGGCGCTGTACGGATTGCCGGCGCGCTGGAAGTACTCCGGCCAGTCGATCAGGTAGACCGGCACGCGAGTGCCGGGCAGGCGGCCCTCGAGGAGCTGCCACGGGGCGTTGTCCGGACCCGGGCGCGGTGTGGCATCCACCAGGTTGCGGCAGGCCTCGGGATAACCGGGCAGGACCAGGCGCACATCCTGGCGTCGGCGGCGCAGGGCGGCGGGCAGGCTGGCACTGACATCGGCGAGCCCGCCGGTCTTGACCAGGCTGTAGGCCTCGCTGCTGGCGAACAGGATGCGCATGAAGAGTTCCCCGG
Organism: Thioalkalivibrio sp. ALE16; assembly: GCF_000381305.1. Classification (NCBI taxonomy): domain Bacteria; kingdom Pseudomonadati; phylum Pseudomonadota; class Gammaproteobacteria; order Chromatiales; family Ectothiorhodospiraceae; genus Thioalkalivibrio; species Thioalkalivibrio sp. ALE16. The sequence continues at coordinate 41,232 of NZ_KB906374.1, read as the reverse complement.
GAACGGAACCGGCGGCGCCGGATGGTTTCTATGGATTGTAACGCAGGGGGCCGGGCGGCACTCTGGGGAACAGGACAAGCGGGGGCATGGAATGACGACAGGACGGGATACGGGGATGGAGAGTGCCCTGCGGGTCGAGGCCCGCCGGCTGGAGGGCGAGACCTTGCGCGATCTGTTCGCGCGCGATCCCGACCGGGTGCAGCGGGATGTGCAGGAAATCGCCGGCATGCGCCTGGACTGGACGCGTCAGCGCCTGGACGCCCCGGCCTGGGATGCGCTCTTCGAGCGGGCCGCGGCCTGCGAGGTGCCGGAGGCGCTGCGCGCGCTGTTCGCCGGCGAACGGGTCAACACCACCGAGGGCCGGGCGGCGCTGCACACCGCCCTGCGTCTGCCGCGCGAGGCGCGCTGCGAGGTGGATGGCCACGATGTCGTGCCCCAGGTGCATGCCCAGCTGGACCGGGTCGAGGCCTTCGTGCAACAGGTCCACGACGGTACCCACCGGGGCTACAGTGGACGTCCGATCCAGCGGGTGGTGAACATTGGCATCGGCGGTTCCGACCTCGGGCCGCGCATGGTTTGCCGGGCGCTGGCGCCGCATGCGCGGGCGACGGCCGAAGGCGCGCCGCTGGCGGTCCAGTTCGTCTCCAACGTGGACGGCGCGGCCCTCTCCGCCGTGCTGCGCGAGGCCGACCCGGAGACCACGCTGTTCATCGTCGCCTCCAAGACGTTTGGCACCCAGGAGACCCTGACCAACGCCCGCGCGGCCCGCGCCTGGCTGCTGCGCCATGCACCGGACGACTCGGCCGTGGCGCGCCACTTCGTGGCGGTGTCCACCGCGCGCGAGCGGGTGACCGAATTCGGCATCGACCCGGACAACATGTTCGGTTTCTGGGACTGGGTCGGCGGGCGCTACTCCGTGTGGTCCACCATCGGGCTGCCGGTGGCACTGCTGCTGGGCATGGACGGCTTTCGTGCCTTCCTCGGCGGCGCGCACGCCGTGGACGAGCACGTCCGGCGCGCGCCGATCGCGCAGAACGCCGCGGTGCGCATGGCGCTGGTGGATCTGTGGAACCAGAATCTGCTGGGCGCGCAGTCGCGCGCAGTGCTGCCCTACGACGAACGCCTGTCGCTGCTGCCCCCGTACCTGCAGCAGGCGGAGATGGAGAGCCTGGGCAAGCGCGTGGGGCTGGACGGCCAGGTGGTGACGGACGACACCGGCGCGGTGGTCTGGGGCGCGGTGGGGACCGACGGCCAGCATGCCTTCTTTCAGCTACTGCATCAGGGCACGCGCTTCATCCCGGCCGAGTTCATTGGCGTGGCGCGCCCCGAGCACGACCTGCCGGCGCAGCATCCGTTGCTGATGGCCAACCTGGTCGCGCAGGCGGAGGCGCTGGCGACGGGCAAGGACGAGGGCGCGGTGCGCGCGGAGATGGCGGCGGCGGGACAGTCGCCGGAGGCGATCGACGCCCTGGCGCCGCACCGGAGCTTCCCCGGCAACCGGCCGAGCACGCTGATCCTGCTGGAACGCCTGGACCCGGCCACGCTGGGCGCGCTGATCGCGCTGTTCGAGCACAAGATCTACGTGCTGGCCACGCTGTGGGGTATCAACGCCTTCGACCAGTGGGGGGTGGAGCTGGGCAAGCAGTTGGCCGGCCAGATCCTCGCGGATCTGGAGCCGGGGGCGACACCCGCCGCACACGATCCCGCGACCACCGCCACGCTCGACTGGTTGCGCCCGCGGTTACCGCAGGGGGACTGACTCACGTCCGTTCCGACTTGGCTCAGACGGTCAGGGCGTCGTCGGACTCCTCGATAGCGGGGACGTCCGTGGGCAGGGTGATCGTCCGGGTGTCGCCGTCCAGCCAGAAGCGGATCTCGGCCTCCGCGCCATCGGCGGTAGCCGAGACCGCCTCGAGGAAGTCCATCGGGGTGGCGGGCACGCGGCCGTTCACCTCCAGGATCAGGGCCCCGTGGCTCAGTCCCGCGGTGGCGGCCCGCCCGGTCGCGCGGCTGACCAGAACGCCGGGTTCGTCGGGCAGTTGCAGGGCCTCGCGCAGGTCGTCGCGGGCCTCGACTACGGTGATGCCCAGGGCGGTGACGACCTCGTCCTCGCCCGGCGGCGTGTAGTCGAAGGGCACCTCCGCCTCGAGGATCTCCGGGGCGACGTGGATCGCCGCCCCGCTGCGAACGGCCAGGGCGAGCGCGTCGCTGGGACGGGTGTCGATCATCCGCGGCTCGTCGTCGCCGGCCACACGCACCTCCAGCCAGCCGAGATAGGTGCCGTTTTCCAGGCCGTCCACGATCACCCGCTCCAGGCGGGCGTTCAGTTGCTCCAGCAGGTCGATCATCAGATCGTGGGTCTGCGGGCGCGACAGCGGGACCTCGTGCATCGCGAGCAGGATCGCGCGGGCCTGATCGGTGCCGATCACGATGGGCACCACCTCGCCGGAGGCCGGGTGGCGCAGCAACGCGATGGGGGCGCCGGAGTTGGCGTCCACCCCGACGGTGGCCAGCTCGACCGGCAGCAGGCGATCCGGATCAGTGGCCATCTCTCGCGCCAGGGCATCGCTGGCCAGAACCAGCAGCAGGACGAGTACGAGGGGCAGGGATAACCGGGAGCGGGGCATCGGCAGGGTGCCTGGGAAAAGGTGTCTCCCGATCATGGCAGTGCGCTCGCGAGGCGTCCAGAATACCCGGCCTGCTTTTCCGGATGGATGGATACGATGGCCAGTGACAAGCCCTATGCCCCGGCGGCGGAACAGAACCGCGCGCCGATCCTGGAGGTGCTGCGCGAGCGCTTTCTTGCCCACGGTCGGGTGCTGGAGATTGGCGCCGGAACGGGGCAGCACGCGGTGCACTTCGCCGCGGCGCTTCCCCACCTGGACTGGCATCCCAGTGATGTGGCCGAGAATCTGCCCGGTGTAGAGGCCTGGCGGCGCGATGCCGCCGTGCCCAACCTGCGGCCGGCACGGCCACTGGACGTGCTGCGGGACCCCTGGCCGGAGAGGCCGTTCGAATACGTCTACAGCGCCAACACCGTGCACATCATGCACTGGCCGGCGGTCGAGGCGCTGTTCGCCGGCGTGGCTCGGGTGCTGGCGCCGGACGGGCTGTTCGCCCTGTATGGCCCGTTCGCCCACGACGGCGCCCACACTGCCGAATCCAACGCGCGCTTCGACCAGATGCTGCGGGCGCAGGACCCGGGCATGGGCGTGCGCGACCGCGCCCACCTGGACGCGCTCGCCACCGCCGCCGGTCTCGCACCCGAGGCGGTCATTGACCTCCCCGCCAACAACCAGATCCTCCTCTGGCGCAGGACGTAGCTCTTTCAGGGCGTGGCTATCACGAAGCACACGAAGGCACGAAGAAATTCAAAGTCGGATTGACCACGGAGTGCACAGAGACCACGGAGAAATCCGAAAGGCTTCAAGGGGAGGGGCAATGGAATGATCCGTTGAGATCAGATCGGGACCAGGAACTGCTTCCCGCTTGCTCCGGAACAGCCTGCCATCCCGTTGAGCTGAAATAGGGCGAGCGGCGATCAGGGTCAGCCGCCCGCCCTATATGCCCCCTTTATCTCTCTGTGTCCTCCGTGACCTCTGTGGTAGACAGGCTCTTGACCTGGCCCTTCTTCGTGTCTTCGTGTGCTTCGTGGTGAATACAGGGGGGGTCAGCAGTCGCCGATGCGTTGGCCGCGCATTTCCATGCGCACGTTCATCGGGCCCATCGGGGTGTCCATCTCGCTGGTCATCTCGCCCTCGGCGCGATCGCCCATGAAACGCATGCTGCCCTCCATCTGCATCTGGCCGCCCTGCGGGTCCGTGCAACTCATGGTGTAGTCCATGCGCTCGGCGGTCATGTCCATCTGATCCAGGGTGCAGCCCTCCGGCGCCTCGATAATGCTTTCGCCGCGATCGATGTCTTCCTGGGTGACGCACTCGGTCGTGGTCTCGGTCTGGTCCGGCATGTTGCCCATGCCTTCCATGATCATGGTGTTCTGGTTTTCCCACAGGCCCGGCTGGATGTTCGGGGTGTCGGCCTGGGCGGCCAGCGGCAGGGCCACGAGGGGCAGGGCGGCGAAAAGGATGCGCAGCATGACAGTCTCCTGAAACGGGGTAAGGCGATCGTTCAATGGTGCCTGCCCCGCCATGACGGGGCAAACGCTGGTTTCCGCGACCGCGCACTGGCACCTTAAGGAAACATTGATCAGTGGTTCTACAAGGATTCACTCGGAGGAAACGCGATGGCATTGCCGTTGTGGCTGGTCGGGGGTGTCGGCGCGCTCGCGCTGGGGGGTGTGCTGTGGCAGGAGGGGCAGTTGCCGGGCTCGTCCGGTGGGCACGCGCACCTGGCCGCGCCGCGCTGCGAGGTGCCGGTCGCCCTGCACCTGGCGGGCGTGGATCCGCGCTTCCGCCTGGAGCGCGACGCGGTGCAGATGGCCCTGGATGCGGCCGTCCGGATGTGGGACGGGGAGACGCCGGACGTGCTCTTCCGCCAGCGTGAAGGCGAGGGTATGCCGGTGCGGCTGGTGTTCGACGAGCGCCAGGCAGGAGCCGAGAGCCGGGACCGTGCCCGCGCGGAACTGGACCGCCTCCAGCGGGGGATCGCCGAGCGCGAGGAGCGCCTGGATCATCGCCACTCGGCGCTGGCGGCGGATGCCGCGGGCTATCAGCGTCATCTCGAGGATTTTCAGGCGCGCCAGCGCGAATACGAGCAGGCGGTGGCCGCCTGGAATGCCGGTCGCATGGCGCACAGCGCGGGGAATCGCGAACGTCTGGAGCGGCAGCGCCGGGCGCTGGACCGCGCGGGTGACGACCTCGATCAGCGCCGGCGCACGCTGGAACAGCGCCGTGACGAGCTCAACCGCGACATCCGGGCACTGGAGCGCGAGATCGATGGGTTCAACGAGCGGGTCGCGGAGCTCAACCGCGAGATCGGTACGACCGGGGCCTTCGACATGGCGGTGTACGAGCAGCACGGGGCGCGGCGCTCGATCACCGTGTTCAAGGCGAGCGACGCGGACGAGCTGCGCCTGACGCTGGCGCACGAGCTGGGCCATGCCCTGGGGATCGATCACGTGGACGACCCGGCGGCCGTAATGCACGCGATGCTGGGGGAGGCCAACGCCGGGCGGCGCGACCTGAGCGAGGCCGACCGTCGCGCGCTGGCGGCGGCCTGCGACGTGGAGCTTGCGCGGTGATCGCCGGGGTCGGGCGAATGCCCGGCCCCGGTATCGGTGCTAGAAGTGGTAACGCATGGCGGCGGCCAGTACGTGCACGTGACCCGAGGTGGTGCCCTGCATGTTCACAAAGGTATCCGCCTGTCCATCCCCGCTGGAATCGAAGCCCCGGGTGACGTCCAGGTCCTCGCTGCCGATGTGGATGTAGCTGTAACCGAAGTCGAAGGTGAAGCGGTCACTGCTGGTTAAGGTGGCGCCCACGGAGAACCAGGTGCGGTCACCATCCGGGGTGCGTGTGCTGCGGCCGTCGGTCTGGGTCGGGGTCTGGTCATACTGGATGCCGCCGCGCAGGGTCCAGCGCGGGTTCATTTCGTACTCGGCTCCGACCGCCAGGGCGTAGCTGTTGCGGTAGTTCTGTTCCAGCACCTGTTCGTTGCCCTGCGGCAGCTGGATGCGGATCTCGTCGAAGTTCGACCAGTTGAACCAGGTGTACTGAGCCAGGCCGGTCCAGCGGTCATTGAAGCGGTGGCGGATGCCGATGGATGCGATATCAGGCAGCTTCAGGTCGGCCTGCCCGGGCAGCACGGAGACAGGCCCGCCCGCGGGCTCGGTGATGGTCGCCGTGCCGCTCAGGGTGTGGGTGATGCCGTCGCGGTAATGGATGCCGAGGCGGGTGTCATCGCCCAGATCGAACAGCATCCCGATGTTGAAGCCGATATCCCAGTTGTCGCCCTCGAGCTTGAATTCGCCATCGCTGGCGGGCGTGGGCGGGAAGCCGCCGGGGATGGCGCTGCGCAGGGTCGCGTCGGCGTACTGCAGGTCGAGGCCGCCGCCGATGGAGATGCGGTCGGTCAGGTCGAAGGCGATGCTGGGCTGCAGGTTCAGCACCTGCAGGTCGGATTCCAGCGAGTCGTAGCGGGCGAAGAAGTCATCGTTGTATTCGTTCTTCAGGCCGAAGGGCGCGCTGAGGCCAAAGCCCAGCCAGACGCGTTCGGAGTACTGCTCTGCCCAGTACAGGTTGGGGATCGGGGTCGGGTCGTAGGGGTTGTTGCCGTCGCGGCCCTCGTACGGGGCTCCATTGATGGTGGAGCTGCTGCGCCTGACCTTGGCCTCGGGGGCCAGCAGATACACGCCTGCCTGCACCTCGTTGCGTTCCAGGCGGGTCATGCCGGCCGGGTTGAAGTAGATGGTGCTGGCATCGGAGGCGATGGCGGCCTCGCCGGCATAGGCGCGGCCGAGACCGGAGACCCCTTGCTCCTGCAGGTAAAAGCCCGCGGCCAGCAGGGTCGTGGGTGTGGCGAACAGGACGGTGCTGACGGCGGCGGCAAGCGCCAGACGGCGCGAAGGCTTCAAGGTCATGCGGTCTCCCCCTGGTTGTTTTGTTCTGGAGGGAGGCCGCGGTCGGTCTGGCGCACGCGACGCGGACTCCCCGCAGCGGACACTACCGATTCCGGGGAGACGATGCCAACCGCATCACGTTTTTCGGTCAGGTCACCAGGATCAGGCCCATCAGTGCGGCGACGCCGCCGCCCACCAGCAGCGCGAGGGTGCGCCGGGTAAAGCGGCCGAGGATCAGGCGCGCGGCGCGCTCGCGCATGCCGAAGGCATCCTGCAGGCCCACAATAGCGGCGATCAGGCCCCCGACCAGCAGGATGATTCCAAGGATCTGGGTCATCGGTCAGGCCTTGTGAATCAGCCGGAGCAGGCCCAGCAGAAGTACGGCGCCGACGGTGGCGGCGGCGAGGCTGCCGATCAGCCCGCCGGCCTGGACCCCGAGCTGGGTGAACAGCCAGCCGCCGAGGAAGGCCCCGATCACGCCGACCACGATGTTGAGCAGGATGCCCTGCCCGGAGCCGTGCACCAGCAGTCCGGCGAGCCAGCCGGCGATGCCGCCGATGAGCAGGAGGAGGAGAAGGGATTCGATGGCCATGATGTCGCGCTCCTTGCGGGTAACGGAGTGTTGGAGTGTGCCGAGGTCGCTGCGTTCCCCGAAAAGCACGGTGGCGAAGGGTTCGACTGTACAGGGCACGCGGCTGGGCCGCCCATCAGCGGTGGCCTCCGCAAGGGATGGCAACCCCTTCGTCGTGGGTATTTTTGAGAACCATTCCGCAAAACCCTAGTCTCTGTATCGGACATTCATGGATCCGTCATGGACGGGGTCAGCCAATCCGAGCGGCCTGTCGACGGGAAGGAAACCGGAATGCATGAACCGAATGATCGCGCCGCCGCGGGCTGGCGCCCGTCATCCCGCGGACAGGGCCGCGCGCTGCTGCCCGCCGCGCTGCTGGTGCTGCTCGCGGGTTGTGGCGCCGAGGACGGGCAATCCGACTCGATGGTCTCGAATGCCAGCGCCGGCGAGCGGCTGGCGCCGGTGGAGGAGACCGGCACGCTGCGCGTAGTGACCCGCAATGCCCCCACCACCTGGTACTTTGACCAGCATCTGGAAGCGGCGGGCACGGAGCATGATCTGGTCGAGGGCTTTGCCCAGGCGCATGGCTGGCAGGTGGAGTGGGTCATGGCCGAATCGGTCTCCGGTGTGCTCGAGACGCTGGCCTCTGGCGAGGCGCATATGGCCGCGGCGGGGCTGACCCATCTCGCCTCGCGGGACGAGCGCTTCCGACGCGGCCCGGAGTACATGGAGATCACCGAGCAGGTGGTCTGCCATCGCGACTTCGATGCCATGCCTGAATCGGCGGACGACCTGGGCTCGGTGGATCTGGTGGTCTCGGCCGGCAGCAGCTACGTGGAGACCCTGGAGCAAGTGCTTCCGGAAGCGGCCGGGTTCGAGGTCCGCGAGATCGGTACCGAGCGGCTGATGGCGCAGGTCGCCCGGCAGGAGATCGACTGCACCGTGGCCGACTCGCATATCGTGCGCTACAACCGCCGCTCCTTCCCGCATCTCGACATTGCCTTCGATCTGTCCGAGCCGCGCACCCTGGGCTGGTACGTACAGCCGGACCAGGAGGCGCTGGCTGAACTGGCGGGCGACTGGATGCAAGGTGATGGCGGCCGGGAACTGCGCGAACTCGTGGACGAGCGCTACTACGCCTACATCGATCAGTTCGACTTTGTCGACCTGCGGGCGCTCAACCGGCGCATCGAGGACCGCCTGCCGCAGTATCGGCCGTATTTCGAGGAGGCGGCCGAACGCACCGATCTGCCGGCTGATCTGCTGGCGGCCCTGGCCTACCAGGAGTCGCACTGGGATCCGGAGGCGCGCAGCCCCACCGGTGTGCGCGGCCTGATGATGCTGACGCAGCGCACGGCCGAGTCCCTGGGGGTGGATCGCCTGGACCCGGTGCAGAGCATCGACGGCGGGGCGCGCTACCTGCAGCGCCAGCACGAACTGCTGCCCGACGACATTGACGAGCCCGACCGCACCTACCTGGCGCTGGCGGCCTACAACATCGGCCGCGGGCACCTGCTGGATGCGCGCCGGCTGGCGCGCGAGCTGGGGCGTGATCCGGATCGCTGGGCCGACATGCGCGAGACCCTGCCGCTGCTGACCGAGGAGCGCTACTACCAGAACCTGCGCTTCGGCTACGCTCGCGGCTACCAGCCGGTGTACTACGTGCAGCGCATTCGCAACTACCGCGACGTGATCCGCCCGGTCTTCGTGGCCGAGGACGAGCTCCCGTCCGACCGGATCGTGGTCAGGCGCGACTGATCCCGGGCCGGCGGGCGTTGCCCGAGACCAGTGCATCCAGCGCCTGCTGCCAGCGCGGTTCCAGCCGAGCCGGCAGCCAGGCGCGCACGTCCGGTGCCGGCGGCGTTCCCTGTTGCAGCCAATGTCGCAGGCGCTCGGTCAGGGCCGCGCCATCGCCGGCGGGATAGCGGCAAGTGTCTGGATATTGCTCGCGGTAGGCCAGGGCATCCGGGACCAGTGGCGTCGCCCCGGCGGCCGTGGCCTCCAGTACCGCGAGTCCCTGGAACTCGTGCAGGGCGGTGCTGACGACGATCCCCGCGCGGCCCAGCAGGTCTTCGTATTCCCGGCGCGGCAGCTTGCCATCCGCCACGATGCGTTCCCCCAGGGTGGCGCGCAGTCGCTGCAGGGCCTCGGGGGGCTGCGCGGGCCGCGCCCCCAGCAGGGCGAGTTGGAAGTCCACGCCGGTCTCCCGCAGCCGTAGCAGCGCCTCGGTGAAGACCTCCGGCGCCTTGTCGTACTCCCAGCGGTGATTCCACAGGATCAGGCCCGGATCGCGCGCGGCGCCCGCCGGGGCGGGTGGCGCGACCGGGACGGGCAGGACCTCGCTGCGTGCCTGCAGCCGGGTGCGCAGGCCGTCGGGGACATGATCCGGCATCCGGGCGAGCAGGGCGTCCATGCCGTCCAGGAACGAGTCGCGGTTGAAGGCGGAGTTGAAGGCCACGCGGTCCGCCGCCAGTGACGCGTAGATCTGCACCATCTGGGGGTCCACGGAATCCACCTGGTCGCGGCCGACGGGGTAGGCGAACTGGTTTTCGTGCACGTAGTACAGCGTGGGTGGCCGGGCGAGTGACGGATGCAGGCCGCGCAAGGTGGCCAGGTCTACCATCGAGGTGGCGATGACCGCATCGGCCTCCACGCCCGCGAGCCGGTCCAGCCAGGAGACCGGGTTGCCGCGGATGCGCCAGCGGAAGTGCCGCCCGGGCAGTTCCAGCACCTCCCAGTCGAATTGACCGAAGGTCGTGGTCAGCCAGTCGACCCAGGCGGCGTGACTGTCGGCCCGGTAGGCGGAGAGCAGGAGGATGCGCGAGCGTGGCGGCATGCAGGCGGGCTGGCGGTCGGGAGAGAGGCCCTACCTTGCCGCTGCGCGGTGCATGCCGCAATCGCATCATCGGCTACGGCATGCGCGGTCAACGCGCGGTTGCGCTCCAGCGTTCGCTGGCCATGGGCGCGTCGACCGGGGTGCCGGCGATGTGGTTGGTGTAGTTGGACAGGGTCTTCAGGCCGATCGCCAGGATGACCTCCAGCATCTGCGCGGGAGTGTGCCCGGCGTCCAGAAAGGCCTGCTGGGTGGGCTCGTCAACCCAGCCGCGCTGTTCGAGCATGGCGCGGGTGAACTGGCGCAGGGCCTCCAGTTTGGGGTCCCCGATCACGCGGTCCTCGCGCAGCGCGGCGATGATGTCGTCGGGTACGCCGGTCATGCGACCCGTCATGCTGTGCGCGGCCATGCAGTAGTCGCATTCGTGGTAGCGGCTGACGGTCAGCAGCAGGACGCCCTGTTCGGTGGGGCTCAGCGACGTCTTCTGCAGCAGGTCGTTGAGCGCCAGGTAGGCCTCGGCCAGGGCCGGCGCGCTGGCCATCTTGCGGATCAGGTTGGGGACCATGCCGAAGGTCTGTTCGGCCCGGTCAAATACGGCTTGCGCCTCCGGGGCGCTGGCGGCGTCGTGCAGGGGGAAGCGTTCATCGCGCATGGGGTACCTCCGGGGGCGAGTGGGTCAGGAGTGTGACCAGCGCCGGGCCCAGGCGCAGGACCGTCGCCGGGTCCTGGTCGGCCTTGGCCATCACCAGGATCCCTTCCATCAGGGCCAGCCACTGTTCGGCCAGCGCCTCGGTGTTGGTATCGCCGGGTAGTTCGCCGTCCTGAACGGCCTCGTCCAATACGGAACGGAAATGGGCGGTGACGGCGTCCAGGTGCCCCCGAATCGCCCGGCGCAGGGGCGGGTTGTGGGTCCCCATCTCCACGGCCAGGTTGCCGAAGGGGCAGCCGGGCAGCTGGCCGGATTCCGCCTGCATGCGGGCCTCGAAGGCGTGGATCGCATGGACGAACGCCTCGATCCGGGCGTGCAGGCCGTTGGCGCCGGCGAGCCCCGGGATCAGCACCTCGCGCTCGAAGTCCGCGTAGAGGGCGTCCAGCATCGCCAGGGTAAGCGCCTCCTTGCCGGGGAAGAAGTGGTACAGGCTGCCCTTGCGAACGCCCGCTCGGGCGCAGATCTCGGCAATCCCAACGCTGGTGTAGCTGCGTCCGACGATCAGCTCGCGGGCGGCCTTGAGCAGGTCCTCGCGGCTGTCGTGTCGGGTGTGATGGGGGGTGGTTGTCTCCATGTCTTTGCACGCTAGTTGACCGGTCGGTAAAGTGCAAGGAGCAATCGCCCAGGAGGGCCCAAGCCGATGTCCCGAATTCGCGACATGCATGCAGCCACTGACGCTGCCGGCGTATCCATTCCCGCGGAGTACGCGGACACCTGGGAGGATGGCTTTGGTGTGCGTGGCTGGAAGCTGGATCTGCCGGGGCGGGGCGCGGACGTCATCGCGGCGACCCCGTATACCGGCGAGCGTATCCCGACCTCGGTGTTCGTGCACGACATCGTCGACCATCACCTGTGCGGTTTCGCCCTGTCCGGTTATACCGACGAGGCGGGGGCGCTGATTCAGCTGGCGGAACGTACTGGCTCCGATCCGGTGCCGGACTTCGTGCAGATCATCGACGAGGACCTGCTGACGGGCGCCTTCGAAAGTGATGACTGGCGCGAACTGCTGCCCGCGTCGCTGATGGCGGTGGTGGAGGCGGCGCCGGATCCGCGCTCCGGAATGGCGCGCCTGCGCGAGCAATGGGGCGACGGGGTGTTGCGCGCGCTGTGGATCGCCGGGTTCGTGGAGACGGGCTGGGGGCTCGCGGCGGGCGCGCGCGAGGCCTGGGAATGCCACGGGCTGGACTACCCCCGCCGCGCCGCGACCGCGCGCGCACTGCAGCGGCTGTTCGAACGGGTGGATGCCACGGTGCTGGATCAGGGCTGGGTCCGCGCGCGGGGCGTGTTCCGGGTCGCCCCTGCGGGGGTGGGGTTTCGCTTCGAGGAGCCGGCCGCGGGCCGCGACGAGTATCTGCCCATCACGGATGACTGAGGGGGCGTGCGCACCCCTTCGGAGTGTTCATGTACGGGCGGTGGGGAGCTCCGGTGACGGGCGGTGCAGGTGGTAGCCCTGGGCCATGTCCACGCCCAGTTCGGCCAGCATCTCCAGGGTCGGGCCGTCTTCCACGCATTCGGCGACGGTCTGCTTGTCGAGGCCCCGGGCGACGTCGACCATCGCGCGGATGAAGGCCTGATTGTCGCGGTTGTTGGGCAGGTCGCGCACGAACATGCCGTCGATCTTCAGGATCTGCACGCCCAGGTACTTGAGGTAGGCGAAGGTGGAGAACCCGGATCCGAAGTCGTCCAGACAGACGGTGCAGCCGGTGTGCTGCAACGCCTCGATGAAGCGCTGGGCATCCTGCATCTCGGAGACCGCCGCGGTCTCGGTCAGTTCGATGATCAGCCGTCGCGGTTCGACCCCCTGCTGTTCCAGCTGGTGGGCGATGTATTGCGGCAGTCCCGGCTCGTCGAAGCTGCGGCCGGAGATGTTGATCGCGATCCCGGGGATGGCCGGGTCCCCGGCCAGTCGGCGGATGCTCTCGCGGATCACCCAGCGATCGATGTCGAGGATCTGCCCGGTCTTCTCGGCAATCGGGATGAACTGGCCGGGCATGGCGATTTCCTCCGGGGACGCCGGGTCGCGCATGCGCACCAGGGCCTCCATGTGGTGCAGGTGGCCATCGCCGACCGCGTAGATCCCCTGGTAATGCAGCTCGAAGTGTCCCTGCTCCAGCGCGGTGCCGATGCGCTGGCTCCAGGACATCCGCTCCAGCATGTGCTCGGCGGTATTGCGGCTGCGGTCGAATACCGCCCAGGTGTTCTTGCCCAGGTCCTTCGCCTGGTACATCGCGGTGTCGGCGTGGGCCACCAGGTCCTCGACGTTGTCGCCATGCTCCGGAAAGTGGGCGATGCCGATGCTGGCGGTGAGCCGGTAGTTCTGGCCGCGGAAGCGGAACGGGATCGCCGAGATCGCGCGGCCCACGCGTTCGGCCAGTTCGATCGGCTCCTGCTCCGACTCGCGATCCACCAGGATCGCGAACTCGTCGCCGCCCAGGCGGGCAAAGATATCCTGACTGCGCACCAGCGCGGCGATCTCGCCGGCGGCGCGCACCAGCACGGTATCCCCGGCCCGGTGGCCGAAGGTGTCGTTGATGGTCTTGAACTCGTCGAGATCGAAGTACAGCAGGGCGAAGCGCCCGTTGCGCCGCCGCTCGCTGTGGATCACGTGTTCCAGGCGTTTCTGGAAGTGATGGCGGTTGTACAGGCCGGTCAGCGCGTCGTGTTCTGCGAGGTAGACCAGTTGCTGGGCGGTCTGGCGCTCGTGGGTCACGTCCTCGTACAGCCACAGTCGACCGATGGAACGCTCGTCGGTGTCGTGGACGGGGTAGGAGACCTGGGTGAGGATGCGCCCGTCGTACAGGTCGACCTCGAAGCGTTCGCTGATCTCGTGGGTATCCAGCACGTGCAGCACGTGGCGCGAGGCATGATCCGGTCGCGCGAAGCGGTGGGTGGAGTGTTCCAGTACCTCGCGCGAGGGGCGACCCACGAGCTCCACCTCGCTGTCGATGGCCCACATGCGCCGGAAGGCCGGGTTCACGTATTCCACCTGGCCGTTGCGGTCCTCGAACAGGATGCCGATGCTCATGGCCGAGAGCAGCGCGGCCATGCGCCCCTGCTCCCGCCGGGTCAGTTCCAGCAGGCGCGTTTGCTCGTCGCGCGAGGCTTCCAGTTCGGACAGGGCCTGGAGCAGGGCCTCCTCGTTGCGCTTGCGCTGGGTGATGTCGTGCGAGATCGCCACGTAGCGTGCGGTCTCGCCGCGCGGGGCGACCAGTTGCAGGGAGATCTCGACCGGTACCTCGAAGCCGTCGCGATGGCGATGGCTGGTCTCGAAGCGGAACTGGTCACGCTCGCCGCGGCGCAGCGGCTCGATCAGCTGACGAAAGCGCGGCTCGGGGTAGTCCGGCTTGATGTCATAGGGGTGGAGTTCGAGCAGTTCCTCGCGCGGGATGCCGGTCTGGTCCACCGCGCCCTGATTGACATAGATAAAGCGCAGGGTCTCGACGTCGAACAGGAAGACCGCGTCCAGAGTCAGGTCCAGGGTCGAGCGAAAGGATTCGAGTTCGTCGGTCCGGGCCCGCAGGGTCTCGCCGGTGGTGACCAGTTCGTCGGCATCGATAACATGCCCCTGCAAGTACTTAAGGCGCCCGCGATCGTCGAAGATCCCGGCGCCGCGCTCGAACACCCAGCGCTCCCCGCCATTGCGTCCGATCAGGCGCCACTGAATCTGGTACTGGCCGGTCCGCTGCAATCCCTCGGATACCTCGCGCCAGACCCGGTCGCGGTCTTCAGGGTGCACCAGATCGTTGAAGCTGAGGCGTTCGGCGAAGAACCTTTCGCGCGAGTAGCCGGTGAGCTCCTCCAGGGCGCCCTCGGCGTTGATCACGTCCCAGTTCGGGTTGTTGCGGCAGCGATAGACGAAGCCGTCGATGGTGTCGAGTACCCGCAGCAGGTCGTCGCCCTGCTGGGTGCCCAGCGAGCGGGTCAGGGTCATCATCCCGATGACGGCGAGGAGGGCGGCGAACATGCGCAGCAGTTGCACCGGTAGTCCGCTTGCCTCCAGGAAGTCGGCATGGGTCGGCAGCCACTCGGGCAGAGCCGGGTCGACAGTGCCCGGAAACGGCGTGATCAGGGCGTACCCGAGGAAGGCCAGGGCGAGGACGGCCAGGGCCGGGTACTGGCTGGCATGATCGTCGGCGTCGGCGGTGCGCTGGAGGGACCCCCGCAGCAGAAGCAAGAACGCCAGGCCGGACAGTACGGCCCCCGGAAGGCCGACCAGGTAGCGCCCGCCGTTGGCCAGCCCGCGCGCCGGGTCCTCGGCCATACCGACGAGCAGGAGCACCGCGACGGCGATCAGCGGGTAAAGCCACAGGGCGTCAAGGCGCAGGCGCGATGGACTCGCGAGCAGGGCGCGGCGCCCGAACTCCAGAAGCGGCAGGTAGGACAGCAGTTGCCAGGTGGCATTGAGCCACGGGTCGCGCGCCGCCGGATAGTGCAAGCCCGCGGCCTGGAGGAATTCGTAGGCGCCATGGATCAGGCCGAACAGACCCAGCAGCCAGAAATGTCGGGCGAACGGCAGGGATCCGTCCCCGCGGGGCAGGACGAAAGCGACTACGCCAAGGGAGAAGAAGGCCAGGCCATAGACCAGGTACAGGACGGTGAATCCGGCGAGCGAGAGATCCATCAGTGGCAACCGCTGGCATTGGCGGGTGCCTTACCGGCGGGGATGCGGGTCAGCCGGGTCAATGGGTCGGACACGCAGTTTCCTTTCGGCCACAGGGCGGAGCCCGCCGGAGCCGGTCTACGAAATCAGGTGTCTAGCTTGCGGGGTTGTGTGGCGGGGATGCAAGCCATGGCCGGGGAGGGCCATGAGAGGGAGTATCCGGCCCGCGGGCGCGGACCGGATATGCGGGCCGGGATCAGGCTCCGACGTATTCGTCGCACCAGCCGTCGGCGTTCACTTGAACGCCCTGGAAGTCGGCGTGGAAGCACTGACCCCACTGGTCATCACCTCCGCCCCAGAAGGCGCAGTTCTTGCACTTCTCGCCTTCGGAGTAGTCCGCGTGGTCGGCGTCGGCCGCATCGTTCACGTAGTTGTGGGCGTGGCCGTCTTCGGCTTTCGTATCGGCCTTGGCCGAGGAGATGCCCACCATGCTGACGACCGGGATGGCCGCCACGGCAGCGGATGCCTGGCGCAGGAACTTACGACGGTTCGCATTCGGTTGATCGGACATGAGGTCCTCCGTTTGCTTTCTGAATGGATGGTTCTTCTTGTTGCCAGTTGGAGCGAACGACGCACGCTGGATACGTGCGGGCTCAACCCCTTCGAGCCCTCGGGCCCTTGAGGGTTCCCTCGATTTTTGCGGGGATCCCCGAAGCCTTCCGGCGGTCGTGGTTCGGCAGAGGGGATGCACCGGGGCCGGGAAAAATTCCATGTCGGGCGCCGGGTCCTGCCTGATGTGATGAAGATCGCGTCAGGCTGGTCTACCATTAGAGTTTGCTTATTCATTCGAATCAGGAGGTGCCCGATGCAGTACCGTAAGACGATGGTGATGTTCGCCCTGGGGGCGCTGGCGGCCATGCCGGTGGCCCAGGCCAGCGCGGTGGATCGCGGCATGGAGCCCAGCGTGGCACTGCTGGGCGGTGTGGTCTCGCCGGACCTGTCGGATGCCAGCAGCGATGGTGCCTACGGGGTCGAGATCGGCGCCAACTGTCAGTTGTTCCAGCCGGCCACCGGCGTGCTGCGCCATCATCTGAGCGTGAGCCGTTACAGCGACGACCCGCTCAAGATGACCAGCGCCGAGGTGAACAGCCACTGGATGTTCGAGCCGAACGAACGGCTGTCGCTGGGCTTTGGTCCCGGCATCGGCTACGTGCGGGCCAAGCTGGATGACGACCGCAATGGCCTGTGGGCGGCCCAGCTGGGTGGCAGCCTGAAGTACCAGCTGGACCGGCAGTGGTTCCTGGGGCTGGAGGCGCGTTACCAGTTCACCGAGAGTGACCGCTTCGACGGCCGTCGCGCCGATGCCGACAACATGCGCGTGATGGGCAAGGTGGGCATGCAGTTCTGATCCGGCGGGTTGCCCGGCGTCCGGGGCCTTGCCGGCCCCCGGGCGCCGGGCGACGATAGGGCGACGTTGACACAGCAGGGCGTTGCCCATGACCGATACCCCCGACCCTACCGATCCGGGTGACAACCGGGAGGCCCCCGCCTGGCACAGCCGGTCCGCGGATGATGCGCTGGAGCACTGGGGCTCCGACCGCGAGGGGCTGTCGGCGGTCGTGGCCGAGGAACGTCTGGCGCACTTTGGCCCCAATCAGTTGCGTCCGCCGGAGCGGGCGGGCGTAGTCCGGCGCTTCCTGCGCCATTTTCACAACGTACTGATCTACATCCTGCTGGTCGCGGCGCTGGGGACGGCGCTGCTCGGGCACTGGGTGGATACCGGCGTGATCCTGGCCGTGGTCCTGATCAATACGCTGATCGGGTTCGTCCAGGAGGGCAAGGCGGAGAAGGCCCTGGATGCCATCCGTCGCATGCTGTCCCCGCGCGCGGTGGTGACGCGCGCAGGCGAGCGTCGCGAGATCCCGGCCGATGAGCTGGTGCCCGGCGATATCGTGCACCTGCAGGCCGGTGACCGGGTGCCCGCCGACCTGCGGCTGTTCGAGACCAAGAACCTGCGCCTGGAAGAGGCGGTCCTGACCGGCGAGTCGGTGGCGGTCGAGAAGGATACCGCCACGGTGGAACGGGAGGCCGACCTTGGGGACCGGCGCGGCATGGCCTTCTCCGGGACGCTGGTGGCCTTTGGCCGCGGTGCGGGCGTTGTCGTGGCCACGGGCGAGCATACCGAGATCGGGCGCATCTCCACCATGCTCGGCGAGGTCGAGGGGCTGGAGACGCCGCTGGTCCGGCAGATGGAACAGTTCGGCCGCTGGCTGGCCGCGGTGATCGTGGTCATCGCGGCGGCGACCTTCGCCTTCGGTTACTGGGTGCGGAGCTATCCGCTGGACGAGATGTTCCTCGCGGCGGCGAGCCTGGCGGTGTCCACCATCCCCGAGGGCCTGCCCGCCATCATGACCATCGCGCTGGCCATCGGGGTGCAGAAGATGGCGCGGCGCAATGCGATCATCCGGCGTCTGCCGGCGGTGGAGACCCTGGGGTCGGTCTCGGCCATCTGCTCCGACAAGACCGGCACGCTCACCCGTAACGAGATGACGGCGCAGACCCTGCGCACGGCCACCCGGGAGATCCTCGTCAGCGGCGTGGGCTATGCGCCGCAGGGGCAGTTCTCCGAGGACGAACGGGATCTGGACCCGGACGAGGACCCGCTGTTGCGCGAGGTGCTGCGGGCGGGGCTGCTGTGCAATGACGCCCGGCTCTACCAGAAGGATGGCGACTGGGTGATGGAGGGCGACCCGACCGAGGGCGCCCTGATTACCCTGGCGCAAAAGGCCGGGCTGGACCCGCGCCTGGAAGGCGAACGCCTGCCGCGCACCGACGTGATCCCGTTCGACTCGGATCATCGCTACATGGCGACCCTGCACCACGACCACGACGGTCACGCCCGCATCTTCCTGAAAGGGGCGCCCGAGCGCGTGCTGGAGCTTTGCAGCGAGCAGCAGGTGGATGGCGAGACCCGCGAGGCGCTGGATACCGAGCGCTGGCACGCCGCCATGGAGGCTGTGGCGGCCCGCGGTCAGCGCCTGCTGGCCGTGGCCGTGCGCGACACCGAACCCGATCACGGCGAGCTGCGTTTCGATGATGTCGAGGCCGGTGGTTTTACCCTGCTTGCCCTGCTGGGGATCATCGACCCGCCACGCGACGAGGCGATCCGCGCGGTGGCCGAGTGCCGCGCGGCCGGAATCGACGTCAAGATGATCACCGGCGACCACCTGGCGACCGCCCGGGCGATCGGCGAGCAGCTGGGCCTGGGCCGCGATGCCGAGGCGCGGGCCGGTCACGAGCTGGATGCCCTGGACGAGGCGGCGCTGGCCGAAACCGCGGAGCGTACGGACGTCTTTGCGCGCACCTCGCCGGAACACAAGCTGCGGCTGGTGCGTGCCCTGCAGCAGGGCGGGCGTATCGTGGCGATGACCGGCGACGGGGTGAATGATGCCCCGGCCCTGAAGCGGGCGGATGTCGGCGTGGCCATGGGAGGCAAGGGGACCGAGGCGGCCAAGGAGGCCTCCGAGATGGTCCTGGCGGACGACAATTTCGCCTCCATCGCGCATGCGGTGGAGGAGGGCCGGACGGTCTACGACAACATCCGCAAGGCCATCCTGCATATGCTGCCGACCAATGCCGGGCAGTCGCTGACCATCATGATGGCGATCCTGATGGGGCTGGCGTTGCCGCTCACCCCGGTGCAGGTGCTGTGGGTCAACATGGTGACCTCGGTGACCCTGGCCATGGCGCTGGCCTTCGAGAAGGCCGAGCCGGGTGTTATGCAGCGCCCGCCACGGGCGCCGGACACGCCCCTGTTGTCCGGGTTCCTGCTCTGGCGCATCCCGTTCGTGGCGTTGCTGCTGTGGGCCGGGACCTTCGGGCATTTCGTCTACATGGAGACCCTGGCCGGGGTGGCCGACGAGGTCGCGCGTACCGTGGCGATCAATACCCTGGTGGCCGGGCAGGCCTTTTACCTGCTGAATCTGCGTCTGATCCATCAACCGGTGCTGCCGGGCGGCGAGCTGTTCCGCTCGCGCGCGATGTGGCTGGCCATCGGGGTCCTGGTGCTGCTGCAGCTGGCGTTCACCTACGTGCCCGTAATGCACACCCTGTTCGGGACCACCGCCATCGGCGCGGACGACTGGGCGCGCATCCTGGCCTTTGGCCTGGCGGTGTTCGTGATCGTGGAACTGGAAAAGCTGGTGGTGCGCCAGGTGCTGGCACGCCGGCGCGGGGTGTTGCCGCGCGCCGTCTGACCGAACGCGCGCGGGTCGGGCAGAGCGCGTTTCCCGTAGCCCCGGCTCAGTGGGCGGGCCGGGCCGGCAGTTTCCCGCCGAGCAGGGCGGTTGCCTGTGTCGCGTCCACCGGGGGCGAGTAGTAATAGCCCTGCGCCAGCGAGCAGCCGAGGGCGCGCAGCGTGGCGGCGTGGGTGTGGCTTTCCACGCCCTCGGCCACGGCCTCGAGCCCGAGATTGCGGGCCATGTGGATCACGGTCTGCACCAGGCGCTGGCTGTATTCGTCGCGATCCAGGCCGGCCACGAAGCTGCGGTCGATCTTGAGGATATCCAGTGGCAGGCGGTGCAGGTAGCTGAGCGAGGAGTAGCCGGTGCCGAAGTCGTCCATCGCCAGGCTGATGCCCAGGGCCTTCAGCCGGTGCAGGGTCTCGATCAGTTCGTCCAGGTTGCCGAGGGTGGCCGTCTCGGTAATCTCCAGGCGCACCTGCGCGGCCGGGGCGCCGGTGCCTTCCAGGATGGTCTGCACGTCCCCCACGAGTTCCGGGCGGGTGAGCTGACGGGCGGAGAGGTTGGTGCTGATGGTCAGGGGCGTTCTCGCCCCGTCCGCGTTCCACTCCACCAGCTGGCGGCAGGCAGTGTAGAGGACCTGCATGTCGATCAGGTGCACCTGCCCGGTGTCCTCCGCGATCGGGATGAAATGATCGGGCGGCACCAGTTCCCCGTTGCGCTCCCAGCGTACCAGGGCCTCGAAGCCGGTGATCCGCTCCTCGCCGAGCGACATGATGGGCTGGAAGTGGACGCGGAAGTCGCCGCGTTCCACCGCCAGGCGCAGGTCGGTCTCCAGCGCCAGGCTTTGCAGGGCCTGCGTCTGCATGCCCGGGTCGCAGAACTCGCACCGGGCCTTGCCAAGTGACTTCGCGCGGTACATCGCCATGTCCGCCTCGCGCATCAGGTCATCCGGGGTGGCCGGACGGGCCGGGTCGTCGGGTTCGCCGGGCCCCTGGACCGGGCAGCTCTGGCCGTAGGGCCGGGTCGCGATGCCGATGCTGACGGTGACGTAGACGTCCTGCCCGGCGAGGGAGAACGGCTCGTGCAGCACGGCCTGCAGGCGCTCGGCCACGCGCAGGGCATCCACCGGCTCGTGCAGGCCCTCCAGCAGGATGGTGAACTCGTCGCCACCCAGCCGCGCAAGGGTATCGTCCGGGCGATTGGTCTCGTCCCCCTTGGGGCGCGAGACGGTGTCGTTCTGGCGCAGCGCGGTCAGCAGGCGCTGGCCCACGCGTACCAGCAGCTCGTCGCCGGCCGGATGGCCCAGGCTGTCGTTGACGACCTTGAAGCGGTCGATGTCCACGAACAGCACCGCGAACAGGTTGAAGGGCTCTCGCGTGGCACGGGCGATCGCGTGCGCCAGCCGGTCGTGGAACAAGCGCCGGTTGGGGAGGCCGGTCAGCTGGTCGTGGGAGGCGTTGTGGAGCAGGCGTTCCTCGTGGCGGTTGCGCTCGATCACGCGGCCGAGCTGCACGCCGATCTGCCACATCAGCCAGAGCAGGTCGGGGTCGGTGGTGGTGGGCTCGGTGGCGAAAAATTCGAGGACACAGGCCACCTCGTGGCCGACCATGACCGGGAAGGCGAAGCCGGAGTGCAGGCCGCTGGCCGTCGCCTGAGGCGCGCGCGGGAAGTTGTCGTCCGCCGCGAGATCCTCGATCCACGCGGGCTCGCCGTGGTCCAGCACACGGCCGGGCAGCCCCTCGCCGGGGCCGAAGCTCGTGTTCTCGGTGCTGTCGCGAAAGGCGGTGAAGGGCTCAGCAGAGGCGAGATGCCAGATGCCGGTGGGGTCTAGCTGGCTGTGGCCACTGTGTTGGTTCGGTCGGGCCAGGTAGGCATGCCCCACCGGCCAGTCCAGGTAGCGTCCGATCGCGGCCAGCGCCGCGCGCAGTACATGCGCGATGGAGTCGGACTGGTTCGCGGTGGAGGCAATGGTGTTGAGCAGCTCGATCTGCTGCTGCTTCGCGTAGACGTCCTGCAGCCGGGTCTCGGCCAGCGTCTCGGCGCGGCGGCGAGCCGCGCGTTCCTGCTCGACCAGGGTCTGCAGGCGGTCGCGTTCGCTATCCGTCGCGAAGTCGCGCGCGCGTCGGTTCACGCGCACCCCCCGTGGGCGAGGCAAATTGTGCGCGTCCGAGGCCTGCGCGTCTGGGTGTACTGCATGGGCCACTCCCGGCCGTCATGATTGCGCTGCGTCCCTTGCCAGCCGGTATGCGCGGTGGCGTCTCATCCGAAAGACGCCTCCGTGGCCCGTGCCATTCCGTGCGCATTGTAGGGCCCCGGCATGCGCGCCGCATCATTCGTCGGGATGGGTGACCCAGGGTTCGCCCATGGCCTCCTCCCAGTCCGCCTGGGTGGGATGGTTGCGGTCGTAGCGTTTCCAGGCCTCGAAGATCTCGTCCGGCCAGTGTGACTGCAGCCAGGCGATGATCGCCTCGACGTCCGCCTCCGACAGGGTGTCCTCGAAGCTGGGCATGGCGCCGCCGCGCGCCTCGGCGCCATAACGGATCATGTCCTTCAGCTGCCAATAGGGGTGGTGCCAGGTGTGGGCGCTGCCATCCAGCGGGGGCGGCGGCAGGGTACCGTCCGGGTTGCGCTGGCGCCAGTTCTCGGCGCCCTCGCGCTGGGCCCCGTGGCAGGCGATGCAGTGCTCCTGATAGAGCCGTTCCCCGCGCTGCAGGATCTCCGGGTCGGTGGTGCGTTCGAGGTGGTCGGGGGTGCCGGAGGCCCCGCCGAAGCCGTCGCAGCCCGCCAGCGTGGCAGCGGACAGGAGCAGCACCGCACCGGCGAAACCGGCGCGGAGGGTACGCGGGTCCGGCATCAGTCCTGAACGTCCGGCTCGCCGGTGCCGTCGGCCGGCGCGTCGTCCCCGCGGAAGGCGTCGCGTACCGAGCCCCAGGCCTTGCGCGAGCCGTCACGGATGCCGCCCCAGGCGTCGCGGGCGCCATCGCGGATCCCGCCCCAGGCGCCGGAGGAGCGCTCGCGCATCTCGCCCGACCATTCGGCCAGGCGGTCCCGTTCCTCGACCAGGCCGTCATAGGCGCGTTCGCGGCGCTCGCGGGTGGCGTCGCTCAGGTCGTCCCAGCCCTCGCGGATGTTGTTGCCCAGGCGGCTCAGTTCGCGGTCCATCGCGTCCAGGGTCTCGCGGGTACGGGAGCGGGTGGCCTCGCCGGCCTCCTCGCCTTCCTCCTGGAGTTCCTCGCGGGTCTCGGCCCAGGACTCGCGCAGTTCCTCCATCTCGCTGGCGGTGGCATCGTCCTCCAGGGCGGCATCCGATTCGTCGGTGGCCGTGGGTTCGTCCCCTGCGTGGGTGTCGTGATCGGCGGCATACAGGGGGCTTGCGGCCAGCATCAGACCGCACAGCCCGGCGAGCAGGATGGGGCGCACTTCGAGCAGGTTCATGTCGGGTCCTCCGGGGTGCCGCGGGGCGGCTGACCAATGATGTTGATCTCTCATGGTAGGACGTTTCGCGCTCCGGTATGTTTCCAGGGAGCGGATGATTTGCGAGGCAGTCCACGTGATGTACTGGAGAAGGCAGGTTGCAGGGGGTGTGCTGGCGCTGCTTCTGGCGGGTTGCGCCACGTCGACCCCGGATCCGGGCGATGACGGCACGTCCGCGGGGTTGCCCGAAGGATGGGAACCCGCGCCGACGGCCTTCGAGGCCCAGGCGGTGCCATCGCTTGAGCCGAGGGTGATGCCGGGTGCCGCGGTGATGGAGTGGTTCGCGGCCAGTGGCTGGAAATCCGGCCTGGCCGTCGACTACGCGGGGCTGGAGATCGACCAGCCGCGCCCGGAACGCGCGGAGGTCCGCCTGACCGGGCTGCGTGATGATGCCGTCGAGGCCTACGAATTCCGCCTGGAGCTGGAGCAGGCGGAGGCCGGCTGGGTGGTGCGCGCGGTGGAGCGCCGCGCCATCTGCCGCCGCGGCCTCGCCGACAGCGGCCTCTGCCTGTAACGCTTCGTGGAGGATATGCGCAGGGAAAAGAATATTCACCACGAAGTGCACGAAGGCACGAAGAAGGGCGAGGGCAACAGCGGGTCGACCACAGGGGGCGCAGAGATCCCGGAGAAGGACATGGGTTTGGGGTGATTGTTAAGGAAACACTGATTAATGCACACGCTCGCGTTGGCACCCCAGGTTTTCCGAGACAAGGCGCGTCGCGCAGCGGGTAGTGGTTCTACCCGCCCGTTTTCGATGGATTCGGGGCGCAACGCAGGATCGGGGAACCTGCGGTGCCAACCCCCACAAGCTATTGAAAGACGGGGATCGGCCGCCCGTTGTTGATCAAAAACGGGCGCGCGCACGGCGTTGCGGTTCCCTTGTGCAGAATGACTGCACGGCAGTCACCGCGCCTTGTTCGCACGCAAAAGCGACTCGAGCGCGAGCGCGTGCATTAATCAGTGTTTCCTTAAGGATGACCTGCGGGCTGGAACAAAGCCGTTCGCCACCAGGAACGCTTACATCAAAAGGATTTTCTTCGTGCCTTCGTGCGCTTCGTGGTGAATCAACAGGCCCTTGATTTCAGCCTTGAAGCCCCCTCTGTGTACTCCGTGCGCTCTGTGGTGAATCGAGACTTGCGGCTGGTTCAGCGGCGGCGGGCGAGGGTCAGGCCGTCGCCGATGGGGGCCAGCGAGAGGTCGATGCGTTCGTCGTGGTGCAGGGCATCGTTGAAGGCGCGGATCGCGCGGGTGTCTTCGCGCGTGTCGTCCGGGTCGGCGACGCTGCCATGCCACAAGGTGTTGTCGACCAGGATCAGGCCGCCGGCACGGACCAGGCGCAGGCAGTGCTCGAAGTAGTCGGGGTAGCCGGTCTTGTCCGCGTCGATGAAGGCCAGGTCGAAGCGGCCGGTCTCGCCGTCGGCCTCCAGCGCCTGCAGCGTGTTGCGGGCCTCGCCCAGCTCGAGTCGGATGCGACCGCTGACCCCGGCGCGTTCCCAGTAGCGCCGGGCCGTGGTGGTCCACTGCGCGCTCTTGTCCAGGGTGACGACCGCGCCGTCCTCCGGCAGGGCCAGCGCGATGGCCAGCGCGCTGTAGCCGGTGAAGGTCCCGATCTCCAGATAGCGCCGCGCCCCCATGAGCCGCGCCAGTAGCGCCATGAACTGCCCCTGCTCCGGGGCGATCTGCATGTTGGCCTCGGGCAGGTTCGCGGTCTCGGCACGCAGCTCGGCGAGTATCTCCGGCTCGCGCAGCGAGTGCTCCAGGAGGTAGTCATACAGGGGGCCATCGAGTCCGATGGAACGATTGGACATCACGCGCTCCGGGGTTGTGGGTGAGGGATCAGACGGTCCAGCCATCGGCGCAGGACCGGTGTGGCCAGGACGATCAGGATGACCAGGGCGCTCCACTCGAGCCAGGCGGGCAGCATCTCGCCGGCGGTGCCCATCTGCGTGGCGACGTCGACCCCGGTACGGGCGAGGCCGGCGTCCAGGGCGAGCCCCAGCGCGATGGTGGTGACCGCGATTCCGGTCAGGTAGACCAATAGCGCCGGCGTGCCCAGTTCGCGGCGGAATACGCCCAGGGTCGCCAGGCTGGTGATCGGCGCGGCGAGCAGAAACACCAGCACGGTGCCGGGGGAGACCCCGGCCGCGATCAGGCCCACGGCGATCGGTGTCGCGGCGGTCGCGCAGAGGTACATGGGGATGCCGATGACGGCCATTACGAGCATGGCCGGCAGGCCCGATCCCCAGGCGGCCAGCGTGGCCGGCGGGACCAGGGCGAGCAGGGCGCCGGCGACCAGCAGGCCGATCACCAGCCACAGGCGGATATCGTCGAGCACGTCGTCAAAGGCATAGGCGAGGCCCGCTCGCAGCCGTGCGGACAAACGCTCCGGGGCCTCGGGTGTGGCGCAGCCGTCGTCGGTCCCGCAGCATCCGCCGCAGCTGTCGGGTTCGCCCCGGGTTGGGTCGGGACGCTCGGTCGCGGAGCGGGTGCGGCCCACCAGCAGGCCTGTGGTGATGGCCGTGACAATGGCGCCCAGGGCCCGGGCCACGGCCATCATGGGGCCCAGCAGGGCATAGCTGATGGCGAGCGAGTCGACGCCGACGCCCGGCGTGCCGATCAGGAAGGCGGTGGTGGGGCCCCGCCCGGCCCCGCCGCGGTGCAGGGCCAGTGCGGTCGGGATGGCCCCGCAGGAGCAAAGGGGCAGGGGGGCGCCGACCACGGCGGCCCGCGCGGTGGCGGGAATTCCCGAGCCGCCCAGCCAGCGCTGCAGGGCAGCCTCCGGAATCAGTGCCTTGACGCCGCCGGCCGCGAGCAGGCCCAGCAGCAGCCAGGGCGCCGCCGTCAACGCGACACTCAGCGTCTGCCTGAGGATGTCGAGGATCATGGCCCGATGTTCCGTCGCGGCGGGGGCAACTGCAAGAAGCCCGCCCGCGGGCGGACGGTTCGGCCGAGGTCTCGGGCGTCAGCCGCGCTGGCGCGAGATGCGCAGGACGTCGGGCAGGCGGCGCAGACCGCGCATGATCTGGGCCAGGTGCTGGCGATCGCGCACGGTCAGCAGGAAGGTCATCGCGGTGGAGTGGCCATCCTGCTCGTTGAAGGAGATGTGCTCGATGTTGGAGCCATGGTCGGCGATGACCGCAGCCATGTCGGCCAGGGCCCCGCGGCGGTTGGCCGTGCGGGTGCGCACCGCGGCGGTGAACTGCAGGGATGGCTCGTGCGACCATTCCAGCGTGATGGTGCGGTCGCTGCGGTCGCGGCTTTCGTGCAGGACGTTGCGGCAGTTTTCCCGGTGGACCACCAGGCCGCGGCCGGCGCTCAGCTGGCCGATGATCGGGTCACCCGGGATCGGGTGACAGCACCGGGCGTAGTTCAGCACCAGGCCCTCGGTACCGCTGACCGCGAGGGTGGTGGGTGCCTCGTCGGCCGCGGGCTCGGGGGCGTCCCTGCCGGCCATCTGGCGGGCGACCAGTGAGGCCATGCGGTTGCCCAGGCCGATGTCGACCAGCAGTGCGTCCAGGTCCTTCAGCTGCATCGCGTCCAGCATCTGGTCCAGGCGTGCCGGCGAGATCCGCGGCAGGCTGGTGTCCAGCGACTCCAGCGCCTTCTCCAGCAGGCGTTCGCCCAGGGTGCGGGCCTCCTCGGACTGCATCGACTTCAGGCAGTGGCGGATGCCGGTACGGGCTTTGCCGGTGACCACGAAGGACAACCAGGCCGGGTTGGGGCGCGCGCCGGGGGAGGTGACGATCTCCACCGTCTGGCCGCTTTGCAGGCGCACCGACAGCGGCGCCAGCTGACGGTCGATCTTGGCCGCCACACAGCGGTTGCCGACGTCGGAGTGCACCGCGTAGGCGAAGTCGATCGGGGTCGCGTCGCGCGGCAGGACCATGATGTCGCCACCGGGGGTAAAGGTGTAGACCTCGTCGGGGAACAGGTCGACCTTCACGTTCTCCAGGAACTCGATCGAGTTGCCCACGCTGTTCTGGATCTCGAGGACATCCTTCAGCCATTCGCGCGCGCGGCTCTGGGCGGTCCGGGTGGATTCGCCCCCGGCCTTGTACTGCCAGTGCGCGGCGATACCACTCTCGGCCACGCGATCCATCTCGGTGGAACGGATCTGGATCTCGATGGGCACGCCCTGCGGGCCGAACAGGATGGTATGCAGCGACTGGTAGCCGTTGGATTTGGGGATCGCGATGTAGTCCTTGAAGCGACCCGGTACCGGCTTGTAGAGGTTGTGCACCACGCCCAGGGAGCGGTAGCACGTATCGACGTCGTCGACGATGATGCGGATGGCGAAGACGTCGAACACCTCCTCGAACGAGTGGTGCTTGTCGCGCATCTTGCGGTAGATGCTGTACAGCCCCTTCTCGCGTCCGGAGATGCGCCCGACGATGCCGGCGGCCTCCATGCGCGAGCAGATCGCCTGCTCGATATTGCGCATGGGCTCGCGGCGGTTGCCGCCGGCACGGTGCACCGCGCGTTCCAGTACGGCCGCGCGCCACGGGTGTTTGGCGGAAAAGCCGAGGGCCTCCAGCTCGCGGCGCATGGCGTTCATGCCCAGGCGCTGCGCGATGGGGGCGTAGATCTCCAGGGTTTCCTTGGCGATGCGCCGGCGCTTGTCCGGGCGCATCACGCCCAGGGTGCGCATGTTGTGCAGGCGGTCGGCCAGCTTGATCAGGATCACCCGAATATCGCGGGTGATCGCCAGCATCATCTTGCGGAAGTTCTCCGCCTGCGCCTCGGCCTTGGACTGGAACTGCAGGTGGGTGAGCTTGGAGACGCCGTCCACCAGCTCCGCGACCTCTTCGCCGAACTCGGCGTGGATGCGGTCCTTGCTGGTAGCGGTGTCCTCCATCACGTCATGCAGGATGGCGGCGCAGATCGCCTGGTGGTCCATCCGCATCTCGGCCATGGTGCGGGCCACGGCCAGGGGGTGATAGATGTAGGGTTCGCCGGTCTTGCGGGTCTGGCCTTCGTGGGATTCCGCGCCCAGGAGATAGGCGCGATAGACCTCCTCGACCTCTTCCGGCTCGAGATAGGCCTCGAGCTCGGAACACAAATCGCTGATCAGGAATCGGGTCGAATCACCCGTTGCCGCCGAAACGGCCCCGGGCGCGGCTGGCTGCCCAGCGGCCATTGAAAACCCTCGCCTAGCGTTCGTCGGCTTCCAGCTGTTCCAGATGACGGATGGTGCTGAAGTCCAGCATCTGGTTCTGGGGCCGTTCGTCGTGTTCGTCGAACACCTCCGGACCGACTACGCCGGCGGCGATCTCGCGCAGGGCGATCACCGTGGGCTTGTCGTTGTCCTCGGGTACCCGCGCTTCCTTGCCGTGGGCGATGTGGCGGGCCCGGCGGGCGGCCATCAGCACCAGCTGAAAGCGGTTTTCGACATTTTCGAGGCAGTCCTCGACGGTAACGCGTGCCATCGGATACTCCGGTCAGTAAATTCTTGAAATCCATGCGGCACAGCCGCAGTTCACTAGCATGTTACGCCGACCCCGGCGCCGCCGCCAACAGATTCCCGATCGTGGGTGCGGCCCGCGTCTCCTGCTCCACCGTGCGCAGACGATTGGCGCGGAAGATACAGGCCAGATCGCGCACGGCCTCGTCGAAATCGGCATTGACCACGGTGTAGTCGTATTCGCGGAAATGCGTGCAGTCGGATTCGGCGTCGCGCAGGCGGCGCTGGATCACGTCCTCCTCGTCCTGGCCGCGGCCGCGCAGGCGGCGCTCCAGCTCGTCGCGCGAGGGGGGCAGGATGAAGATGGAGTGGGCGTCCGGTACCGCCGCGCGCACCTGGCGCGCGCCCTGCCAGTCGATCTCCAGGATCACGTCGACGCCAGCGTCCAGGCGCTCGTCGACGCTGGCGCGCGCGGTGCCGTAGAAGTTGTCGAACACCTTGGCGTGTTCCAGTAGCTGCCCGTCCTCGATCATGCCGAGGAAGGTCTCGGCGGAGACGAAGTGGTAGTGCTGCCCGTCCACCTCGCTGGCGCGCGGCTTGCGCGTGGTGTGCGAGACCGAGACCTCCACGGCCTCCACCGTCTCCAGGAGCGCCGCGACCAGGCTGGTCTTGCCGGCGCCGGACGGGGCGGAAACGATATAGAGGGTGCCGCGAGCGGCCGGGGTGCTGGCGGTCATGGATGTGTCCGCGGAACCTGAACGTGATCGGGACCTGGCGGTCTCCCGGGCGGGCCGTTTGCGGCGAGCCACAGGCGGGTAGCCAGGGTCAAAGAAGAAGGTTGGTCGGAGTGAAAGGATTCGAACCTTCGACCCCTGCCTCCCGAAGGCAGTGCTCTACCAAGCTGAGCTACACTCCGAACCGAGCCCGCTATTATGCCGAGCCTCTCCGGGCGTGTCCATGCCCCCGCAGGATGAAAATCAGGCCGGGCGCGGTCGTCAGTGATTGCGCCCGACGGCGAAGCGGGCAAGGTCGATCAGGGCCTGGCGGTGCGGCGAGTCGGGCAGGGTGGAGATGGCCTCGATCGCGGCGTCGGTTTCCGCCTCTGCGCGGGACCGGGTGTAGGCCAGGCCGTCCGTCCCGTGCACCACCTGCAGCACCGTGTCGACCCGGTCGCGCCCTCCGTCCTCGATGGCCTGGCGCACGATCGCCTGCTGCTCCGGTGTGCCGACGCGCAGGGCGTGGATCAGCGGCAGGGTGGGCTTGCCCTCGGCGAGGTCGTCCCCCATGCGCTTGCCGGTGACCTCGTCATCCGAGGAGTAGTCGAGGACATCGTCGATCAGCTGGAAGGCGGTGCCCAGGTGCATGCCGTAGCGCGCCAGCGCCTGTTCGTCGGCCTGCGGGCGTTCGCCCAGGATTGCGCCCAGCTGGCAGGCCGCCTCGAACAGCTTGGCGGTCTTCGACTGGATCACGTGCATGTAGCGCTGCTCGTCGACGTCGGCGTCGTGGCAGTTCATCAGCTGCATCACCTCGCCCTCGGCGATCACGTTGGTCGCGTGGGAGAGGATCTCCATCACCCGCATGGAGCCGACCTCGACCATCATTTCGAACGCCCGCGAGTAGAGAAAGTCCCCCACCAGCACCGCGGCCTCGTTGCCGAAGATGTGGTTGGCGGTCTCGTTCCCGCGGCGCATCTCGGAGGCGTCGACCACGTCGTCGTGCAGCAGGGTCGCGGTATGGATGAACTCCACCACCGCCGCCAGCGTCACGGGGTCCTGGCCCTGCACGTGGCAGGCGCGCGCGGACAGCGTGGCCAGCAGCGGCCGCAGGCGCTTGCCGCCCGAGTGGATGATGTAGTGCCCGAGCTGGTTGATCAGCACCACCGGCGAGCTCAGGCGCTCGCGGATGCACTGATCGACGGCCTGCATGTCGTCGGCCGCCAGTTCTCGGATCGCGTCAATGGACATGGGGGTAGGCAAGCGGGCTCTGAGAGTGGTCGGGAGGGGCGCAGGCATGCTAGGGAAACGCCACCGAATGTACAAGCTCGCGCGGGTGCGGGTGCGGGTGCGGGTGCGGGTGCGGGCGCGGCTCGTCCCCCGGCGTCCCCGTCGTTCGCGCGCGCCGGGGGCAGGCTGGTCCCGGCATTGACCCGCAAGCGAAGCGCTGCTAGCATTTCCGCCCTTTCGCGAGACCAGTCCCGTCGGCTGGTCCACACAAGGTATCGCAACGGAGTCCCAGGGAAATGTACGCGATCATCGCAACAGGTGGTAAACAGTACCGCGTCGCCGAAGGCGACGTGATTCGCATCGAAAAGCTCGAGGCCGAGGCCGGTTCCGAGGTCGAATTCGACCAGGTGCTGATGGTCGGTGCGGGTGACGATGTCCGCGTCGGGGCCCCGCTGGTGGACGGTGGCAAGGTCACCGCCAAGGTCGAAGACCATGGCCGCGCCAAGAAGGTCCACATCATGAAATTCCGGCGGCGCAAGCATTCCCAGAAGCAGATGGGGCACCGCCAGCACTACACCACCGTGCGCATCACCGGCATCGCCGGCTGATCGGCGCAGGCATTCAGGAGAACTGAACCATGGCACATAAGAAGGCAGGCGGGAGTACCCGCAACGGGCGCGATTCCGAGAGCAAACGCCTTGGCGTGAAGCGCTTTGGCGGTCAGGTCGTGCGCGCCGGCAACATCCTCGTTCGTCAGCGCGGGACGCAGTATCATCCCGGCGAGGGCGTGGGTTGCGGCAAGGACCATACGCTGTTCGCCAAGGTCGACGGCCAGGTCGTCTTCAAGGTGGGTGGTCCGCACAACCGTCGTTTCGTGAGCGTCCAGCCGCAGCAGTAAGCCGGCCGGCTAGGGAGACGCTGATTGAATCGCACGTCCGCGTTGGTGCCCCCTGTTTTCCGAGACAAGGCGCGTCGTGCAGCGGGTAGTGGTTCTACCCGCAAGCGGCGCAACGCAGGATCGGGGAACAGGGGGCACCAACCCCACAAGCCATTGAAAGCAGGGGCTCGGCCGCTTTCGCGCGGGAACGGCGTTGCGGCTCCCTTGTGCAGAATGACTGCACGGCGGTCACCGCGCCTTGTTCGCACGCAAAAGCGACTCGAGCGCGGACGTGCGATTCAATCAGCGTCTCCCTAGCGAAGCGTTCGCGAAAAGCCCCGTTCGACGGGGCTTTTTTTGTTCTGTACTGCGGGAAGCAAGCAATGAAGTTCATCGATGAGGCCACCATTACGGTGAAGGCCGGTGACGGCGGAAACGGCTGTGTCAGTTTTCGCCGCGAGAAATACATCCCGTTCGGCGGCCCAGATGGCGGTGACGGCGGCGATGGCGGCTCGGTGTGGCTGGTCGGTGACGAGGGTCTGAACACCCTGGCCGATTTCCGCTATCAGCGCCGCTTTGATGCCCAGCGTGGCGAGAACGGCATGGGGCGCCAGCGCACCGGGGCCTCCGGCGAGGACCTGGAGATCCCGGTCCCGGTCGGCACCCAGGTGCGTGATGCCGAGACCGACGAGATCCTCGGCGACGTGACCCACGAGGGCCAGCGGCTGCTGGTCGCGCAGGGGGGCTTCCACGGGCTTGGCAACACGCGCTACAAGTCCTCCACCAACCAGGCGCCGCGCCAGAGCAAGCCGGGCACGCCGGGCGAGCTGCGCAAGCTGTCGCTGGAGCTGATGGTGCTGGCGGATGTCGGGCTGCTGGGGCTGCCGAACGCGGGCAAGTCCACGCTGCTCGCGCGCGCCTCCGCCGCGCGCCCGAAGATCGCCGACTATCCGTTCACTACCCTGATCCCGCAGCTGGGCGTGGTGCGCATCGGTGTGAACCAGAGCTTCGTAATCGCCGACATCCCCGGGCTGATCGAGGGCGCGGCCGAGGGGGCCGGCCTGGGCACGCGGTTCCTCAAGCACCTGGCGCGCACCCGGCTGTTGCTGCACGTGGTGGATGTGGCGCCGCCCGACCCGGAGGCCGACCCGCTGGTGGATCTGCGCACCGCGATCACCGAGCTGGAGCACCACAGCGACCAGCTGGCGTCACTGCCGCGCTGGATCGTGCTGAACAAGAAGGAGTTGCTGGACCCCGAGGATCTGGCGGCCCTGGTCGAGCGGGTGCGCGCCGATCAGGGGTCGGAACGTCCGGTGTTCGCCATTTCCGCCGCGACCGGCGAGGGCGTGGATGCCCTGCTCCAGGCCGTGATGCGCCATGTCGAAGAGACCGCGCAGGCAGCGGCCGAGGCCGGCCGGCGCGACGCGATCGCCAACCCGGAGGACCCCGCGTGACCGCGGGGGACATGCGTGCGCTCCCGGCGATCCGCCGGGTGGTGGTCAAGATCGGGAGTGCCCTGATCACCGCGGATGGGGCCGGGCTCGACCGCCCGGCGCTGGAGTCCTGGGCGCACCAGATCGCGGCGCTGCGCCGCCGTGGCCTGGAGGTGATCCTGGTCTCCAGTGGCGCGGTGGCCGAGGGCATGCGGCGGCTGGGCATGACCGAACGGCCGCACCAGTTGCATCACGTGCAGGCGGCCGCGGCGGTCGGCCAGATGGGGCTAGTGCAGGCCTACGAGCGCGAGTTCGCCAGCCACGACCTGCACGCGGCCCAGGTCCTGCTGACCCATGATGATCTGGCCGATCGCTCGCGCTACCTGAATGCCCGCAGCACCATGCAGGCGCTGCTGGAGATGGGCACGATCCCGGTGGTCAACGAGAACGACACGGTGGCCTACGAGGAGATCCGGCTGGGGGACAACGACACCCTGGCGGCGCTGGTCGCAAACCTGGTGGTGGCCGACCTGCTGCTGATCCTGACCGACCAGGATGGCTTGTTCGATCGCGATCCGCGCAAGCATGCGGACGCCCGCCTGATCGCCGAAGGCCGGGCCTCGGATGCCCAGCTGCACCACTACGTGGCCGCCGATTTCGGGCGCCTGGGGCGCGGCGGCATGGCGACCAAGCTGCTGGCCGCCGAACGCGCGGCGCGCTCCGGTACGCATACCGTGATCGCCTCCGGGCGCGAGGCGCAGGTGATGGGGCGGGTGCTGAAGGGCGAGCCGCTGGGGACCTGGCTGAAGCCGGACCGCGAACCCCTGGCGGCGCGCAAGCGCTGGCTGGCGGATCAGCTGCACTCGCGCGGGCAGTTGCAGCTGGATGCCGGGGCCGCGCGCGTGTTGCGCGAGTCGGGCAGCAGCCTGCTGCCGGTGGGGGTGGTCGGAGTCGAGGGCGATTTCCGCCGCGGCGAGGTGGTGACCTGCCTGGACCCGGACGGGGTCGCGGTGGCGCGCGGGCTCACCAACTACGGGGCCAGCGAGATCCAGCGCATCCGCGGCCAGCGCGCCGACCGCATCGAGGCGGAGCTGGGCTACCTGCTGGAGCCGGAGCTGATCCACCGCGACAATCTCGTCCTGCTATCCTGATTCGCCTGCGAGCGCGTACGCGTTCGTACCCAGCCGCCCTCGGCGGGGCTCCATGCACCCCCTGTGGGAGCGTGCTTGCACGCGAAGCCCCTGCCAGAGTCGGACGCGGGCAGGGGCTTCGCGTGCAAGCACGCTCCCACGGTGTATTGCGTGTGCCGAGCCGATCGCCATCCCGGCTCTGCGCCGCGCTGCGGCCCGGGATGACCCCGCGCCTCACGGGGCCCTGCTACGGGCTCAGGGCCTCCGTGGTTAAAGACCAGGAGGTCGCGCGCTTCAGTCGTCGGTTTGGGTGGCGGTGACGTCGAGGTCCAGGCGGCCGCGCGCCAGGCGTGCGCGCAGGTGCTGGCCGGGGGCGGTCTGGTCCGCGCGGCGCAGGACCTCGCCCTCGGGGGTCTGCAGGATCGCGTAGCCGCGTTCCAGTACCGCCTCCGGGTCCAGGGAGCGGAGCTGGCGCGCGGTGGCATCCAGGTGGCGCTGGCGGGTGGCGAGCGCCTGCCGGGTGGCGCACTCCAGTTGCCGCTGGAGCCGCGCCAGGGCCTCCCGCCGCTGGGTGATGTCGTGGTCGGGGCGCACCCGGGCCAGACGCTGGCGCAGGTGCTCCAGACGCATGCGCGCGGCAGTCAGGCGGTTGCCGGGCGAGGCCCCGGCCAGGCGCAACTGGGCGCGCTGCAGCCGCGATCGGGCGCGTTCCTCGAGGCGTGACCAGGCGCGGTTCAGGCGCTCGCGCTGGTCGTCCAGGCGCTGGGCATTGCGCTCCAGGAGCTGGCTGGGGTGGCGGCGCTCCAGGCGGGTGTGCAGGGCGGTGAGGGTCTGCCGGTGGCGCGCGATGCGCTGGCCTAGCAGGCCGGTGAGGCGTTCGCGGGCCCGCGCCAGCTGGTGGCGCAGGGTGGCGGCATCCGGGCTGACGGCCTCCGCCGCGGCGGTCGGCGTGGAGGCGCGCAGATCGGCGACGAAGTCGGCGATGGTGGTGTCGGTCTCGTGCCCCACGCCGGTGACGATCGGGATGGGGCAGGCGGCGATCGCGCGTGCGACGCTCTCCTCGTTGAAGGCCTGCAGGTCCTCCAGCGAGCCGCCGCCACGGGCGAGGATAATCACGTCGACCCGGCCCTCGGCCGCAGCCTGTTCCAGCGCCGCGACGATCTGGCCGGCGGCCTGCGCGCCCTGGACGGCGGTGGGGTAAAGCGTGACCGGCAGCAGCAGCGGGAAGCGCCGCGCCAGGGTGCGCTCGATGTCGTGGCGCACGTCGCCCTGGGTGGAGGTGATCACGCCCAGGCGGTGGGTCCAGGCGGGCAGCGGCTGCTTGCGCTCGGCGTCGAACAGGCCCTCGGCGGCGAGTTTCTCCTTGAGCCGCTGGAAGGCGGCCAGCAGGCGCCCCTCGCCGGCCGGCTGCAGGGCCTCGACGATGATCTGGAACTGGCCACGGGCGCCGTAGATCCCGGCGCGCCCGCGGATCTGGACCGCGTCGCCGTCGGCAAAACGCGCCGCCTGGCGCGCCTTGCCGCGAAACAGCACGCAGTTCACCGAGGCGTTCTCGTCCTTCAGCGAGAAGTACTGGTGGCCCGAGGCATACTGGCGCAGGTTGGAGACTTCGCCCTCGACGCGCACCACGCCGAGGCCGTCGCGGAGCAGCCCGTCGGCGCACTGGTTGAGTTCGGTGACGGAAAAGACCGGGGTATCGCTCATGCGGCCCTCGCTTACAGGCGGCTGAAGACGCGCTGGAACACGTCGGTGCCGCGCCCGACCGGGTCGACCCGCAGTCGGGCCTCTTCCTCGGCCATGGCATGGAACAGGCCGTCCATCGTGTGTTCCAGTACATGCTCGGCAAGGTCCAGACGCACGTTCGCGAGGAACGGGATGTCGCGCATGCGCGCCTCCAGTTCGCGATAGGTTGTCAGGGCCTCCACGGCGTCCAGGCTGTTCTCCACGGCCGGGCGCATGGCATCGGTCAGGCGCGGGCGCATGTGGGCCTCCAGATGGCGGGTGGCGGCGTCCTCGTCGCCCAGCAGGATGCTCCGTGCATTGTCCAGGTCGAGGGCGAAGATGGCCCGGATGAAGGGCTCCCGTGCCTGCCAGACGGCGTCCTCGGCTGCGCGGTTCATGCGCTCCTCCAGGGTGTCCAGCGGCGCGGCCATACCCAGGCGCCCCAGGGAGCGCCGGGTGGTCGCGAGTACCTCGGGCAGGGGGATGCGCACGTCGGGATTGCCGTAGAAGCCGTTGCGCCGGCTGAGGGTCTCGGAGGCCGCGTGGGTCGCGATGACCAGTGCTTCGTGGACGGCCTCGATCAGCTCCGAGGTGGACAGCCCGGAGAACTCCGGCGGACGCGTGATCAGCGAGCGGAACATGTCCTGGCCGAAGCGCCACCAGTCGGCTTGGGCGCTGGACGCGGTGGCCAGGCCGAGGCCGGGGGCCAGCAGCAGGGCCAGCGCGGAGCGGCGGGTGATGCGGGCCGGGGGCGCGCGTTCGGGCATGGGTTCTCGCCTGGCGGAGGGTCCGGAGTGAACCGGCATCCTATCAGGGTGCTCCGGCAGCGTCTGCGATCCGCCCTTCGCAGGCCTGTGTGCGCTTGTCGCGGGAGAGTGCGAATTCTATACTGAAGGGCTATTTATCTACCCCCGGGATTTCCTCCCCCTGCGTCCCGGCGGGCCTGTCCTGGAGTGGTGCATGCGGATACTCGGTGAAGCCCTTACCTTTGATGACGTGCTGCTGATCCCGGGACATTCGGATGTCGTTCCGCGCGATGTCGATTTGAGTACCCGGATCACCCGCGAGATCACGCTCTCCGCCCCGGTGGTGTCGGCGGCGATGGATACGGTCACCGAGGCCAGCCTGGCGATCGCGATGGCTCAGGAGGGCGGGCTCGGTATCGTCCACAAGAACATGTCGGTGGAGGCCCAGGCGGCCGAGGTCCGGCAGGTCAAGAAATACGAAAGCGGCGTGATCAGCGAGCCGATCACCATCGGCCCGGGCGCCACTATCGGCCAGGTGGTGGAGCTCACCGAGGCCAATCACATCTCCGGCGTGCCAGTGGTGGATGGCAACGATCTGGTCGGCATCGTGACCTCCCGTGACCTGCGCTTCGAGACGCGGATGGAGGCGCCGGTCACCGAGATCATGACCCCGCGCGACCGACTGGTGACCGTGCCCGAGGGGGCCGACCGCGAGATGGTGCTGGAACTGTTGCACAAGCATCGCATCGAGAAGGTGCTGGTGGTCAACGACGACTTCCAGCTGCGCGGGATGATCACCGTCAAGGACATCCAGAAGTCCACCGAGCATCCCAATGCCTCCAAGGACGAGCGCGGCCGCCTGCGCGTGGGCGCGGCGGTCGGCGTGGGCGATGGCACGGACGAGCGCGTGGCCGCGCTGGTCGAGGCCGGGGTGGATGTGCTGGTGGTGGATACCGCGCACGGTCATTCTCAGGGCGTGCTCGACCGCGTTGCCTGGGTGAAGAAGCACTACCCGGACGTGCAGGTGGTCGGCGGCAACATCGCCACCGCCGCCGCCGCGAAGGACCTGGTCGCGGCCGGGGCGGATGGCGTGAAGGTGGGGATCGGGCCGGGCTCGATCTGCACCACCCGCATTGTGGCCGGCGTGGGCGTGCCGCAGATCACCGCGATCTCGGATGTGGCCGAGGCGCTCCAGGGCACCGGCGTGCCGCTGATCGCCGACGGCGGCGTGCGCTTCTCCGGGGACCTGGCCAAGGCGATCGCCGCGGGCGCGGACTGCGTGATGCTGGGTTCGATGTTCGCCGGGACCGAGGAGGCCCCGGGCGAGGTCGAGCTCTACCAGGGCCGCTCCTACAAGATCTATCGCGGCATGGGCTCGCTGGGCGCGATGCAGCAGGGCTCCTCGGATCGCTATTTCCAGGACCCGAACGCATCGGCCGACAAGTTCGTGCCCGAAGGCATCGAGGGTCGCGTGCCGTACAAGGGCTCGATCGTCGCGATCATCTACCAGCTGATGGGTGGGCTGCGCTCGTCCATGGGGTATGTCGGCGCGCACAACATCGAAGAGATGCGGACCAAGCCGCACTTCGTCCGCGTGACCGCCGCCGGCATGCGCGAGAGCCACGTGCACGACGTGGCGATCACCAAGGAAGCCCCGAACTACCGAATGGACTGACCGGCCCGTCACGGCCCGGTCCCGATACCCCACCGGCCGTCCGGCCGGTATAGCGGATGACCTCATGACCCAGGATCTTCACGCCCACCGCATTCTGGTGCTGGACTTCGGCTCCCAGTACACCCAGCTGATCGCCCGCCGCGTGCGCGAGGCCGGGGTCTACTCCGAGGTGCACGCCTGGGACATGCCGGCGGCGGACATCCGCGCGTTCAATCCCACCGGGATCATCCTGTCCGGCGGCCCGGAGTCGGTGAATATCGACCAGCCGCCGCGCGCCGAGGACACAGTGTTCGAGCTGGGCGTGCCGGTGCTGGGGATCTGCTACGGCATGCAGACCATGGCCGCGCAGTTGGGCGGCCGGGTCGAGCCCTCCGAGCGTCGCGAGTTCGGCTACGCCCAGGTGCGCGCCCGCGGTCATACCCCGCTTTTGCGCGACATCGAGGATCACACCACACCGGAGGGCTACGGCCTGCTGGACGTGTGGATGTCGCATGGCGACCACGTGACCGAAATGCCGGAGGGCTTTCGCCTGATGGCCTCCACCGACTCCGCGCCGATCGCCGGCATGGCCGACCCGGAGCGCGGCTTCTACGGCGTGCAGTTCCATCCCGAGGTCACGCACACGACCCAGGGCCAGCGCATCATCGAACGCTTCCTGCACGAGATCTGTGGCTGCGAGGCGCTGTGGACCGCCGACAACATCATCGACGACATGGCCGCGCGGGTGCGCGAACAGGTCGGGGACGACCACGTGGTGCTGGGCCTGTCCGGCGGGGTGGACTCCTCGGTGGTCGGTGCGCTGCTGCACAAGGCGATCGGCGACCAGCTGACCTGCGTGTTCGTGGACACCGGACTGCTGCGCGAGGGCGAGGGCGACCACGTGATGGCGACCTTCGCCCGCCACATGGGCGTGAACGTGATCCGCGTGGATGCCGAGGACCGCTTCATGCGTGCGCTCGCCGGGGTCGAGGACCCGGAGGCCAAGCGCAAGGTCATCGGCGGGCTGTTCATCGACGTGTTCGACGAGGAGGCCGCGAAGCTGAACAACGTGCAATGGCTGGCCCAGGGCACGATCTACCCGGACGTGATCGAGTCGGCCGACTCCAAGACCGGCAAGGCGCATGTGATCAAGTCGCACCACAACGTGGGCGGGCTGCCGGAGAACATGAAGCTGGGTCTGGTGGAGCCGCTGCGCGAGCTGTTCAAGGATGAGGTGCGCAAGATCGGCGTCGAGCTGGGTCTGCCCACCGAGATGGTCTATCGCCACCCGTTCCCCGGGCCGGGCCTGGGCGTGCGCATCCTCGGCGAGGTGAAAAAGGAATACGCGGACCTGCTGCGCCGGGCGGATGCGATCTTCATCGAGGAACTGCGCAAGGCCGATCTGTACGACAAGACCTCGCAGGCGTTTGCGGTGTTCCTGCCGGTGAAGTCGGTCGGGGTGATGGGCGACGGCCGGCGCTACGACTACGTGGTCGCGCTGCGTGCGGTGGAGACCATCGACTTCATGACCGCCCGCTGGGCGCACCTGCCGTACGACTTCCTCGACCACGTCTCGCGCCGGATCATCAACGAGATCCCCGGTATCTCGCGCGTGACCTACGACATCTCCGGCAAGCCCCCGGCCACCATCGAGTGGGAATAACGGGCCTGACCTGGCCATCGCGTCCCGGCCGGATCTACCGTGGTGGCGCCTCTAACCGGTGGCCGGGCGCTGGTCGATCTCAGACAAGGAGGTTCCGGCTTCGGAGTTGATCCTCGGACGCCTGCATCGACAACAGCCGCCGCCCATCTGACCGCTTGAACGAACAGGTGCCCTGCGTGGTGTCCTTGTGCTACCTGGGAAACCTTTGACGCTCCGCTCCTGTGTCCTGCCCCTGACCCGCGATGTTGCGGCTGACTTCAATGGTGATGCAGGTGCTGTTTCTGCCTGTTGGCACTGTTGGAGTTTGGCTGCGCCGGGAAGCACTGAGGCTTCAGTGGCGCTGAGCGGGTTGCGCATTCGGGTTCGCGGTCGCATCCGGCGTGCTGAATGCCCGTTCCAGCAACGGGGTGACCTGCTTCTTGCGCGACATGCAGCCGGGGAAGTGCAGGGCGCCATCCCGCAGCGGACCCACACCGCGTTCGAAGAGATCCAGACGCTCCCCCTCGACCCATAGCTCGCTTGCGCCGGCCGTGATATCGGTGACCATCAGGATGATCTGCAGGAGTCCGGAGCTCTCGCGCAATGCGCGCATCTGTTCCCGGATCTCGTGGCTGCGGGGCGCCAGGATGCCGGGGTCCAGGACCTCGATCTGGCCGACGCCGACGCGGCCCGCCGCGAACTCGAACTCCTTGTGGTCTTCCCGGATCAGGTCGGCCGCCGGGCGCGCGGCCACCGACTCGGAGCGCAGGCGAATCATCGCCTCCCCGAAGGCCGCATCGACGCCGGCCAATGGCTCCAGACGCGCGACCATGTGCCGGTCCTTGTCGCTGGTAGTGGGCGAGCGGAGGTTGACGGTATCCGACCAGATCGCCGCGAGCAGCATCCCCGCCATGGCACGCGACGGCTCAAGGCCGTGCAGGAAGTACTGTTCGCCAATCAGGGTGGCCGTCGCCCCGACCGGTTCGCAATGAAACACGATCGGGGTGGGCGGCCGCAGATCCCCGAGGCGGTGGTGTTCCCAGATCTCGTGAATCGTGGCGTGTTCGATGTTCGGCACCGCCTGGGCCCGTTCGTTGTGGTCGACCAGGATCAGTTCCTGTCCGGTCGCATCTGCCAGCTGCTCCGGTACGGGAACGTCAAAGGACTGCAGGACGAAGCGCGTCTCGGCATTGAGTTCGCCGGCCCGCGCCGGGCGCACGTTGGCATGGCCGAGGCGCTGCTTGAGCTCTGCATAGGCGATCGCCGAACACACGCTGTCCGTATCCGGGTTGCGATGTCCTATCACATGGACTGTCGATGCCACGTTACCTCCCGACATCCGAGCGGGTTGCACCAGGGAAACAATGATTAATAGTAGTGTGCTGAGTTGTGTGCAGAAGCTGGCAGGAGGTGAGCGGCCATGGTATTCGGGTTGGTTAGCGACCACCTGAACCCCTCAAGGAGGGCGAGACCATGACCACTCACAAGAGCCAGGCTACTGCGGATCGCACGTCACTGCGAGCGCTTTTGGGGACAGACGAGGAACTGATGCGCACGCTGGTGCGCGAGGCGGTCCAGCAGGTTCTGGAAGCCGAGATGAGCGACCAGCTCCAGGCGGCACCGGGCGAGCGCACCGAGGGCCGCCTGGGCTACCGAGCCGGGTACTACCCGCGCACCCTGATCACGCGCGTGGGCAAGCTGGAGTTGCGGGTCCCCCGGGACCGCAACGGCCAGTT